>JAJPHB010000116.1 GCA_021325525.1 Alphaproteobacteria bacterium | reverse complement strand
GCTCGGAACTGGGCCGAGCCCGACATCGGCTGCAGCGGCACGTTGACGATGTTGCCGACGCCGCGCTCCTCGCGCCCGCCGGTGCCGGGATAGAGCGGCGATTGATGGGTCGAGGCGTAGAACAGCGTCGGATCCGCCGCGAACATGGCTTGCGTGCCGTTGCCGTGATGCACGTCGAAATCGACGACGGCGGCGCGGGCGATGCCGTGCGCCGCCCGCGCCCGCGCCGCCCCGATCGCGACGTTGTTGAAGAGGCAGAACCCCATGGGTCGCGCCGGCTCGGCATGGTGGCCGGGCGGCCGCACGGCGCAGAAGGCGTTGTCGCCTTCGCCCGCCATGACCGCATCGACGGCGGCGCAGACGGCGCCGGCGGCGCGCAGCGCCGCTTCGCCCGAGCCGGGCGAGAGCACGGTGTCGGCGTCGAGCCCGGCATGCCCGCTCGCCGGCACGGCCGCCAGCACGGCGTCGATATATTGCCGCGGATGGACGCGGGCGATATCGGCGAGATCGGCGCGGGGCGCCTCGCGGCGCTCGAGCGCGGCGAACTCTTCGGCATCGAGCGCCGCCATGACCGCGCGCAGACGATCGGGGCACTCCGGATGATAGCTGCCGGGATCGTGTTCGAGGCAGGCGGGGTGGGTGTAGAGCAGCGTCGTCATCGCCGGGTCGGGCCTTGCGCCAATCGAGAGGGATATGGTGTCGGCCCTCAGTGTCGCACAGCGCGCGGCGCGACGGCCAGGAAGACGAGCAGCGTTTCAGCCCGGGATGATGCGCACCCCCGCCTGGCCGGCCTTCACCAATTCCTCGGCGACCGTCATGAAGGCGGCGACGAGGCGGCTCTCGCGCCGCTCGGCGAGGCACACCGCATGGGCGTAGGTGTAGATTTCGGCATCGGCGATCCGCACCATGCGGATGAGGGCGTGGGGGACGAATTCGATCTCGGAGACGACGCCGACACCGATGCCGCGCGCGACCGCGTGGCGGCACGCCTCGCGGCTGCCGATCTCCATCGAGACGCGCGGCACGATCTTGGCGGCGGCGAGCGCCCGCTCGAAGGCGAGGCGCGTCGTTGAGCCGACCTCGCGCAGCACCAAGCCCTGCTCGGCGAAGTCGTGAAGGCGGACGGCTTTGCGGCGCGCCCAGCGATGATTGCAATGGACCATCGCCACCACCGGATGCCGGCTATAGGGCAGAGAATGGAAGCGGGGGTCGGCTTCGGTCTGGGCGAGGACCGCGACATCGGCGCGGAATTCGAGGAGCTGGTCCAGCATCGCCCGGGAGTTGCCGAGCG
The DNA here is from genome assembly GCA_021325525.1 of Alphaproteobacteria bacterium. GTDB lineage: Bacteria > Pseudomonadota > Alphaproteobacteria > ATCC43930 > CGMCC-115725 > URHD0088. Next base: position 81,539 of record JAJPHB010000116.1, on the reverse strand, counting down.
ACACCGTCACATGGATGTGCGGATAGCGCTCATTGAAGGCGGCGAGCATCTCCGTCACATGATAGGGCCCGACGGCCCCGACGCGCAGCGTGCCCAAGCGGAAGTCGCGCACGGCGCTCAGCAGATCCTTCGCCTCCGCTTCGGCAGCGAAGAGCCGCCGCGTCGAGCGCAAGAGCTGGCGGCCGAGATCGGTCAGCGAGACGCCTCGACCGACGCGGTGGAAAAGCTCGACGCCGAAATAGGCTTCGAGCGCTGCCACCTGCATGCTCAGCGTCGGCTGGCCGACGCCAAGCAAGCGCGAGGCGGCGTTGAACCCGTTCGTCTCCGCGACGGCATGAAAGGCTCGAAGCTGAGTGTAAAGCATCGCTTTTTTCGATTGTTCTTATCAGAACTCGATATTAGACCGATCGACTTCCGTCGAATAGCGTTTAGAAAGCCGCGTGCCGAAAAGGCGCGAAGAGGGAGGTGATGCACGCGGGCGCCGGCCTCGGCCGTCGCACAAGAATGGCATCATGGGGAGGGGACAGCATGAGCGCAGCGCTTGCCGACACGATGGTCCCGGCGGCGAAACCCGCCGAGCGGATGGTCCGGCTCGTCGCCTTCGCGAGCCTCATCGGCACCACGATCGAATGGTACGATTTCTTCCTCTACGGCACGGTCACCGGGCTCGTCTTCAACAAGCTCTTCTTTCCGGCCAACAATCCCTTCGTCTCGCTGATGCTCGCCTATACGACCTATGCGGTCGGCTTCGCCAGCCGTCCGGTCGGTGGGGTGCTCTTCGGCCATTTCGGCGACCGCATCGGCCGCAAGCCGCTCCTCGTCCTCACCCTGTCGATCATGGGTCTCTCGACATTTCTGATCGGGTTGTTGCCGACCTATGACAGCATCGGCGTCGCAGCGCCGCTCATTCTCCTCGCCCTGCGCCTCCTCCAGGGGATCGGGCTCGGCGGCGAATGGGGCGGCGCGGTCCTCATGTCCTTCGAATATGCGCCGCGCGAGAAGCGCGGGCTCTTCGCCTGCTTCCCGCAAATCGGCCTCGCCATCGGGCTCTGCCTCAGCACGGGGGTCGTCGCCCTGCTGACGGGCGCCCTTTCCGATGCCGCCTTTCAGGCCTGGGGATGGCGGATTGCCTTCATGATCAGCATCCTCCTCGTCATCGTCGGCCTCTTCATTCGCCTCCGCATCCTCGAGACGCCGCAATTCCTTCGCGTCAAGGAAAGCGGCACCCAGGCCAAGGTGCCGGTCGGGGAGCTCTTCCGCGACTATCCGAAGAACATCGTGCTCGGCTGGGGCGCGCGCTACATCGATGGCGTCGTCTTCAACATCTACGCCGTCTTCACCATCGCCTATCTCGTCTCGGTCGTGCATTTCAAGACGCCGGAGGTGCTCTTCGCCATCACCTCGGCCGCTTTCGTGATGATCTTCACGATTCCCATCGCGGCGCGCTGGTCGGATCGGCTGGGCCGCCGCCAGGTCTTCGGTTGGTCCGCCTTGATCTGCGGCATTCTCAGCTTTCCGGCCTTTTGGCTGATGCACTACTCCGGCAGCCTGCCGCTCGTCTACGTCGCCATCATCATTCCGCTCGGCGTCATCTATGCGGGAGTTTACGGGCCGGAAGCCGCCTTGTTCTGCGAGCTGTTCGACACGCGCGTCCGCTACACCGGCATCTCCGTCGTCTATCAGCTCTCCGGCATCGTCTCGAGCGCGATCACCCCGCTCATCGCCACGGCGCTCCTCGCGGCCGGCGGCAACCAGCCGTGGCTTGTCGCCACCTATATGCTCATCGTCGGGGTGATCAGCGCCGGGAGCGCATCGCTGATGCGCCGGACCTTCTAGGCGCGAAGGCGAGGGGATGCGGAAACGCAGGGGCGCTGCGCGGCGCCCCTGGCCGGGAGCGCTCCGCCCGGCCCGGCGCGCTGATTCCGCGCACCCTCGCCTCGGTCTTCTCGACGGCTTCTTCTGTGGCGATTTCGATCATGCATTCCCGCTTCCACAACCCCGTATCGACGATCATCGGGGCCGGCGCTCTTGCCAGCCTCCCGGCCGTGCTCGCCGGGCGGCGCACGGTTCTCCTCAGCTTCCCCGAGGCGCGTGCGCTCGGCCTCGTCGAGCGGGTCCGCGCTCTTCTCGGCCCGGCCCTCATCGCCGTCGAGACGGAAACCGTGCCCAACCCCGACGCCGCCTTTCTGGCACGCCTCTATGACTGGTTCTGGGAGGCGCATCCCGAGGCGGAGGCGATCCTGGCGCTCGGCGGCGGCAGCGTCATCGATGCCGCGAAGGCGCTCATGGTCGGCGTGCCGAGCCGCCGCTTTGGCGAGCTCTTCGGGGCCGTCAAAGCAGGGACAGAGATCGCGGCCGCAGCGGTCAAGCCGCTCGTTGCGATTCCGACGACGGCGGGCACCGGGAGCGAGGTGACGCCGTGGGCGACGATCTGGGATCGGACGCCCGGCACTCTCAAAAAATACTCGCTGCACCTCGCCGAGACCTGGCCCGAGGCCGCGATCGTCGATCCGGAGCTCACCCTGTCGGCGCCGCCGGCAGTGACGTTGGCGGCGGGGCTCGACGCGCTTTCTCATTCCCTCGAGGCGATCTGGAATGTGAATGCCAATCCCGTCTCCGATGCGCTGGCGGTTTCGGCCGCGCGCGCGATCTTGCGCACGCTGCCGGCCCTGCTGGAGCGCCGCAGCGACATCGAGCTGCGCGCGGCAATGTCGATCGCTGCGCTGAAGGCGGGGCTCGCCTTCTCCAACACCAAGACAGCGCTCGCCCATTCGATTTCCTACGAAATGACGCTCCGCCACGGGCTGGCGCATGGCATCGCTTGCTCCTTCTCCCTTCCAATGGTGTTGTCCATGGCGATCGGCGTTGCCCCCGACCGCGATGCGGTCCTTGCCGAGATCTTTGATGGTCCGCTCGATCGGGCGCCGGCGATGCTCGAAGCCTTTCTCGCCCGTCTCGGCGTTGCGACCCGGTTCGAGCAATACGGGGTCGGGCAGGCAGAAGCCGCGGCCATGCTGCAGAGCGCGACCGCGGGCGCTCGCGGCCGAAACTTCATCGGTGCGCGTTCCCCGGCCGCCGCACCGGCGTGAGGCAGGGCACGGCGCCCTAAGGGCGGCCCCGCAAAACCCGGTTGCGGTCGGCGGCCGATCGGGTACAAGTCGGCTATGAGCGATTTCCTCATCCTCGGCGGCGGCATGGCCGGCGCCTCGGCCGGCTACTTCCTCGCCGAGCACGGCAGCGTCGTCCTGCTCGAAAAGGAGGACCAGCCCGGCTATCACTCGACCGGGCGCTCGGCGGCGCTCTTCACCGAGAATTACGGCTCGCCGACGATCCGCGCCCTCAGCGTCGGGACGCGGCCCTTTCTCGAGGACCCGCCGGCGGGATTTGCCGATCACCCCTTGCTGGGACCCCGCGGCGTCCTCATGCTGGCGCCGCCGAGCCATGCCGAAATCTTCGCCGAGGAGCTGGCGAATGGCCGCAAGACCGCGCCCGAGCTGCGCGAGGTGAGTCTCGACGAGGCGGCGGCGCTCTGTCCCGTGCTGAGGCCCGGCGCCTTCGTTCGCGCCATGTACGAGCCGACGGCGATGGATATGGATGTGCACGCCATCCATCAGGGATTCCTGCGCGGCTTTCGCGCGCGCGGCGGCCGGGTCGTGACCGCGGCCGAGCCGCGCAGCCTCTCGCGCGCTGACGGGGTCTGGCGCGCCGAGACGAGCGCCGGCGACTTCGCCGCCCCGGTCGTCGTCAACGCAGGCGGCGCCTGGGCCGACGAGATCGCCCGCATGGCGGGGGTGAGGCCGATCGGCCTCGTGCCGAAGCGGCGCACCGCCTTCACCTTCGATCCGCCGGCCGGAACCGATGTCGCACATTGGCCGCTCACGGCCGACCTCGCCGAGAGCTTCTACTTCAAGCCGGAAGCCGGCCGCGTCCTCGCCTCGCCCGCGGACGAGACGCCGATGCCGCCCTGCGATGTGCAGCCGGACGAGATCGACGTCGCGACGGCGGCGGCGCGCATCGAGGCGGCGACCGTCCTCGAAGTGCGGCGCATCACGCATAAATGGGCGTGGTTGCGCAGCTTCGTCGCCGACAAGACGCCGGTCGTCGGCTTCGCCCCCGACGCGCCGGGCTTCTTCTGGCTCGCGGGGCAGGGCGGCTACGGCATCCAAACTTCTGCGGCAATGGGCCGGGTCGCTGCGGCGCTGGCGACCTCGGGCGAGGTCCCGGCCGATCTTGCTCGGCTCGGGGTCCGCAAGGAAAACCTGGCGCCGGAGCGTCTCGGCTCCTGATCCCGGCGCTCAGTCCGGCTTGCCATGGCCGGACGCGACGCGGACGACCCCGCGCACGATGTCGCGGAACGCCTCGTCGTAATTGACGCCGCGAATGCCCCATTCGTAGTCGGTTCCCCGCCAGCGCATGCGCCAGGATCCGACCCAGCCGGGCAAGGCCTCCTCGAAGGCGAGGGTTCCAGCGACGAGCGCTTCTTGAGGAGCGGAGGCGGCGTGCGGCTGTGGGAATCCCTCGCCGGTGACGCCCCAGGCGGCGAGCTCGGCCGCAGTCGGGACGCGCACTCTCATGGCGTATTCGTCGGCCATCACGGCAAAGGATTGGCGCTGCTCGGCGCCGGCCTTCACCTCTGCGCTCAGCAGATAGGCGCCGGCAGGGCCATGCACGAACAGCACCGGGACGATGACGGGCCGCTCGCCGCGCCAGGGATGCTCGCCCAACCCCGCGAGCGCGCTATCGATGCGTGCCGGGTCGAAGCGGACGCTCAAACTGTGCGGCCGGTCATAAGTGCCCTGGTCATCGTGGCGCGGAATGCCGGCCATGAGGTCGACATAATCGAAGGAGGTGACGAAGGCGTCGGCATGCGCCGCCAAGTCCAAGACGCGCGGGTCGTTGCGCAGGCGCGGCTCGCCCGAGAGCTTCACCAGGACCTCGCGCAGGCACTGGGCGAAGCCGCTCGGCCGGCTGCGCATATCGGTGCCGGTGACGATCGCCGTCGCCTGGTAGAGGTTCGGCGCATCCTCGGCGCGGGCAGGACGGGCGAAAGCGGCGGCGAGTAGGAGCGCCAGCAACGCGAGGCAGCAGCCGCGCGCTCCCCGCGACCTTCGACCCGCCTTCATCGCCATCGCCGCGCTCCTTGCTCGATTGGTGCCCCGTCCGAGCCTAGAAGCGCGCTGGATAACTTGTCAAACCGATTATGGAGGTTAGTATTCGCCGCTTGCGCGCCGCGGCAATTGCGCCGACAGTGCCAGGGATGCCGATCACGCGATCCCTGGCGTCTCTGGGCGCCCTTCTTCTCCTCGCGGCGCCGGTCCTTGCGGCCGATGCCGACGTCAACCATCCTGCCTATCGCGGAACCCCGAGCGCCGCCGGCGGCACCTGCTGCGCGACGCTGGGCGAGGTACGCAGCAACATCGACCGCATCGACAAGGCGATCGTCGCCCTCATCGCCGAGCGCGGCAGCTTCGTGCGCGAGGCGGCGCGCTTCAAACCCAATCCGGCCGCCGTCGAGGACAAGCGCCGGGTGGAGCAGATCATTGCCAAGATGCGCGGCCTTGCCGAGGTGGATCACGTCTCGCCCGAGGTCGTCGAGGCGACCTACCGGGCCATGATCGCGGCCTTTACAGAGGAGGAGCGCAAGCTCGCGCAATGAGGTGCCGCGCTCATGCGTCCGATCTGAGCCGCCGCCACGCCTGGAGCCCGAGCGCCGCCCATCCCAAGAGGAAGGCGAGCCCGCCGAAGGGCGTCAGCCAGGCGACGGGCCGGAACCCCGTCAGAGCGAGGGCATAGAGGCTGCCGGAGAAGAGAATGATGCCGGCCGTGAAGAGCCAGCCGGCGGCGCGCAGCATCGCCGCCTTTGTCTCGCCTCTCCCCAGCAATGCCGTCGCGAGGAGCGCGAGGGCGTGGACCATCGCATAATGCGCGCCGGTGCTCATGAGCTGCGCGCCATGCGGCTCGGCGGCAAGGAGATGCGCGGCGAGCGTGCCGGCAAGGATTGCCGTGATCCCGCTCAGCGACGCGATCAGGATCCACAAAGCCGGCGCTTGCCTGCCGTCGTTCCGCATGACCGCGAGGGTAGCGCCGAACTCATGGAGGAGCCATGCCCGCTTTCGTCATCTCGGATGTCGAGCCTCTCGACCCGGAGCTTCTGCGAGAGTATCGATCGCTGGCCGAGGCCTCGATCGCGCGCCATGGCGGCCGCTACATTGTTCGCGGCGGCGCCATCGAGAGCCTCGAAGGCGGCTGGTCGCCGCAGCACATTGTCATCGTCGCGTTCCCGACGCTCGAGCAGGCGCGCGCCTGGTACGAATCGTCCGACTATGCCGAAGCGCTTCGCGTGCGGCGGCAGGGGGCGCTGCGGCGCCGCCTCGTCCTCGTCGACGGGGAGCCGGGTTAGCGGCGCGGCGGATGCGGCTCGCAGCTCAACCAGAGAGGACCTTTATGGCGGATTTTTCGAGCTTTCCGATCACGCGGCGCTGGCCGCCCAAATATCCCGACCGCCTCCAGCTCTATTCCCTGCCGACGCCGAACGGGGTCAAGGTGTCGATCGCCCTGGAAGAGATGGGGCTTGCCTACGAGCCGCACCTCGTCGACATCGGCAAGAACGAGAGCTGGACGCCCGAATTCCTGTCCTTGAATCCGAACGGCAAGATCCCGGCCATCATCGATCCCGACGGACCGGGCGGGAAGCCCCTCGGCCTGTTCGAGTCGGGTGCCATCCTCCTTTACCTGGCCGAGAAGACCGGGCAGCTTCTGCCCGCCGATCCGGCGCGGCGTTACGAGACCATCCAATGGGTGTTCTTCCAGATGGCGGCGGTCGGCCCGATCTTCGGCCAGGTCGGCTATTTTCATAAATTCGCCGGACGCGAGATCGCCGACAAGCGGCCGCTCGAACGCTACGTCGGCGAATCGAAACGCCTCCTCGGCGTCCTCGAGACGCGCCTTGCCGGTCGGCAGTGGATCATGGGCGATGAGTACACGATCGCCGATATTTCCCTGCTCGGCTGGGTGCGCAATCTCATCGGCTTTTACGAGGCGCGCGATCTCGTCGCCTTCGATGCGCTGAAGCTGGTCCCGGCCTGGCTCGATCGCGGCTTGGCGCGGCCGGCGGTGCGGCGTGGGCTCGAGATCCCGAAGCGCACGTAGATTTGGGCATCATGCCTCATCGATCAGACTTAGCCGAAGGCAACACTTCAGCGCGAAGGGCGCTGCGGATGCGCGGAGTACGCCGGGGCATCGAAGTAGATGCGCCCTCCGCGCATCCTCTGCGCCCTCTGCGCTAAACTGCCTCTCGATCGTGCTGGGTACGGGAAAGGCATTCTGGCCGCTACCGCGCTAAGGGTATGAAGTGGGGCGATCCGCGAATCTCCGGCTAAACTCTGAGCCCAAGATGAAGAAACCGACACTCGCCTCGCCTCCGACCCGCCGCGCGCGCCATCCCGCCGCCGAGGCCCATGTCGATTTCAGCCGGTCGATGAGCTATGGCGACTATCTCGCCCTCGACCGGCTCCTCGCCTGTCAGCAGCCGCGATCGGCCGAGCATGACGAGCTGCTCTTCATCATCATTCACCAGGCGACCGAGCTCTGGATGAAGCTCGTTCTCCACGAGCTGCGCCACGCGACGGCGCAGCTTCGTGCCGGCGATCTGCAGCCCGCCTTCAAGGGTTTGGCGCGCGTCAGCCGCATTCAGGCGCAGCTCATTCAGTCCTGGGACGTGCTCTCGACGATGACCCCGGCCGATTACTCGCGCTTCCGCGCCGCGCTCGGGCAGTCCTCCGGCTTCCAATCATACCAGTACCGCCTCATCGAATTCGCGCTCGGCAACAAGAATGCCGAGATGCTGGCGCCGCACCGCCATCGCCCCGAGATCGTGGCCGCGCTGCAATCGGCGCTCGCGGCGCCGAGCCTCTATGACGAGGCGATCGCGCTGTTGGCGCGGCGCGGCTTCGCCATCGACGACGCCGTGCTCGCCCGCGACCGGACTCGGCCGCACCGCGCCCACCCCAGCGTCAAGGCGGCGTGGCTCGAAATCTACCGCGACACCGCGCGCCATTGGGACCTCTACGAGCTGGCGGAGGAGCTCGTCGATCTCGAAGACTGGTTCCAGCAATGGCGCTTCCGCCACATGACGACCGTGACCCGCATCATCGGCATGAAGCGCGGGACCGGCGGCACGGCAGGCGTGGCCTATCTTCGCCATGCGCTCGACATCCGCTTCTTCCCCGAGCTCTGGGATCTGCGGACCGAGCTCTGACGGCCTCTGGCCGCGTTGCTGGTGCACGGCGGGTCTTTGCGCCGACCGGTCCGGCGGATCTTTCGCTGCTGCGTTCATCGGCCCGGTCCAAGGAACGGAAAAGGCAATAGCGTCGGCCTTTGGCGCCTGCTAATGAGCCGCAATAACAATCAAAACGGGGACGAGAATGCCACGAACATCAGCATCGAAACGCATCTGCCGTGTCCTTGTCGTCGAGGACAATTCGGATATTCGCGATCTGCTGAGCGACGTTTTCGCCGCCGAGGGCTACCACTTCGCTGCCGTCGCGTCCGGAGCCGAAATGCGACAGGCGATCGCCAAGGATCCCATCGATGTCGTCGTCATCGACGTATCGCTGCCGGGCGGCGAGGATGGCTATTCGCTTGCCGTCCACGCCGCCGATTGCGGGCTGGGCGTCGTTCTCGTCACCGGCCATCACGATCATTTCGAGCGTCTCGAGAAGAGCGGGCACAACTACCTCCTGAAGCCATTTCCGATGAAGTCGCTGCTGGAGGCGGTCGATCGCGCCTTGCAGAAGGTGAAGGCCGACTGCGTCGTGAGCGCGCCGCGCTAAGCCGCGCGCCGCCAGCAACCGTATGTCGTGAACCCGAGCCGCAGCAGGAGAGAACCGTGGCGACGATAATGGTGGTGGATGACGCGCCCGATGTCCTCCAAACCTTCGAGGACATGCTGACCGCGAGCGGCTACAGCGTGCTGACGGCGCGCGGCGGCACCGAAGCGCTCGATATTCTCGACGAGGGTCAGTCGATCGATCTCCTGTTGACCGATGTCGTGATGCCGGGGTTGAACGGCTTCAATCTCGCACGCATGGCGAAGCTTCGGCGGCCATCGCTCAAAGTGCTGTACCTGACCGGCAAGCACGAGCAGACGAAGCTGTTGCGCGACAAGGGCCTCAAATTCGGCAAGCTGCTGACGAAGCCGATCCGCATGGGCGAGCTGCGGCACGAGGTGGCGGCGGCGCTGTCCGCGGATGTCTGCGCCGTCGACCAGCGCTGACGGCGCGCGGCCGCGGTTGACTTTCATCGCCGGCCCTTCGTAACCTGCCGGTCGTGACGGTTCCCCGACGGATGGATTCCAGGGGATTAATAGGGAACACGGTGCGGACGACCCAAGAGGGGCCAACGCCGTGGCTGCCCCCGCAACTGTAAGCGGCGAGCCTGCCGCCCATCGCCGACCACTGGGCAACCGGGAAGGTCGGCGGCAGGTCACGACCCGCGAGCCAGGAGACCTGCCGTCACGGGACGTCACGCCAGCATCGGGCGGGGTGCCCGATGGCAACGGCCCAGCGGCTCTGCTTGGCCGGGGCGCCTGCGCGCTGACGAGCGAGGTCAGCGGCGGGGCGCAATGGGCCGATATCTTCTTCAAGGACGCGACCGGGGCCGGATCATCGGTATCTATGGCGGCCTAGCCGTCGCCAATCTCGCCGTCTGGGCAGGCGCGCTCCTCGCCCTCGGCGAGCGGCCCGTGCTCCTCGGCACCGCGCTGATCGCCTACGGCTTCGGCCTGCGCCATGCGGTCGATGCCGACCATATCGCCGCCATCGACAACGTCACGCGCAAGCTCATGCAGGAGGGAAAGCGCCCGCTCTGCGTCGGGCTCTTCTTCGCGCTCGGACACGCGACGGTCGTCATCCTGGCCTCTTCGGCGATCGCGCTGGCGGCCTCCGCCTTCAAGGATGAGCTCGATGCGCTGCGCGAGATCGGCGGCGTCATCAGCACGGCGGTATCCGCGCTCTTCCTCCTCGCCGTCGCGGTCATCAACATGTTCGTTCTGCGCGGCGTCTATCGCAGCTTCGCCCGCGTCAAGGCCGGCGGCGGCTATGCCGAGGAGGACCTCGACCGCCTTCTCCAGCAAGGCGGCCTCCTTGCCCGCCTCCTGCGGCCGCTCTTCGCCATGCTGTCGCGGAGCTGGCAGATGTACCCGCTGGGCTTCCTCTTCGGGCTCGGCTTCGAGACGGCGAGCGAGGTGGCGCTGCTCGGCATCTCCGCCGAAGAGGCGGCGAAAGGCCTCTCCGTCTGGGCGATCATGATCTTCCCGGCGCTCTTCACCGCCAGCATGACGCTCATCGACACGACGGACGGCATCCTCATGGTCGGGGCCTATGGCTGGGCCTATCGCAAGCCCATCCGCAAGCTCTATTACAATATGACGATCACGGCCGTGTCGGTTCTGGCGGCCCTGGTGGTCGGCGGGGTCGAGGTGCTCGGCCTCGTCGGCGACCGCTTGAGCCTCAGCGGCGGGCTCTGGGATGTGGTCGCCGCCCTCAACGAGAATTTCGGCGGCATGGGCTATCTCATCATCGCCATCTTCGTGCTGAGCTGGATCGGCTCGGCCGTCATCTACCGCCTCAAGGGCTTTCACCGGATCGACGCGGCGGCGCCTTCGAGCTGAAGCCCGTCCTTGGGACCTACCGCAGCTCTGGCCCGGCCGGCATGCGGACGGCGCCTGGCGGCGCGGCGAGCGACTCGGCGCGCTGCAGAAGCGGCTGGGCGAGGCGGGCGAGGCGGCGCAGCTCGGCGACCAGGCCCTGTCGCGAAATCGCCGCCTCGGCCGGCGGCTCGCGGCCGAGCAGCCGGTCGAGGATCTCTTCGCGGGCGCTGCGCTCGGGCGGGTACTGCTTCAGGGTGATCGGCCCTTCGGGGTCGAGATGCGCGGCGATGCGCGCGAGGCGGAGCGCCGTCTCATAGCCGCCGAGCGCATCGACAAGGCCGAGCGCCTTGGCGTCCTCGCCCGTCCAGACGCGTCCGCGCGCCACCTTCTCCACCGTCTCCTTATCGAGCCTTCGCCCGTCGGCGACGCGCTCCTTGAACCCCGCATAGACGGTATCGAGGAAGCTCTCGAAATGGCGCTGACCTTCTGGAGTGTAGTCCTGGAGCGTGCTGAAGAAGCCGGCATCGGCGCCGTCATCGACGACGCCCCAGGAGACGCCGATCTTCGACCAGAAGCCGCTGGTCAGCATCTTGCCGGCGACAACGCCGATCGAGCCCGTCAGCGTCGCCGGCTCGGCGACGATCTTGTTGGCGGCGGCGGCGATGTAATAGCCGCCCGACCCCGCCACGTCGCCCATGCAGACGATGACCGGAATATTCGCCTGGCGGGCGCGGACCGTCTCGCGCCAGATCGTCTCCGATGCCACGGCCGAGCCGCCGGGGCTGTCGATGCGGAAGAGGATGGCGCGCACGGTCGGGTCGGCGAGGGCGCTGCGGAAGGCGCGCGCCACCGTGTCCGAGCCGAGCACGCCCGCGCCGGTGAGCGGATTTTCCTCGCTGCCGCCGCGAGCGATGATGCCGTCGCCATAGATGAGCGCGATGGTCGGCCCCTCGCGGTTGGGGCGCCCGGCCCGGTCGAGATAGGGCAGCGGGCGGAGCAGCGCCGCAATGCCGCCCGCCCGGGCGCGGGCCGCGGCGATCGCCTCGTCGCGATAGCCGACATGGTCGACGAGGCGCAGCTTCAGCGCTTCGGCCGCGAGATAGGGTCCGCCATCGATGATCTTGCGCAGATCGGGCTCGGCGATGCGACGCGCCGCCGCGACGTCGCGCAGCATCTGGCCGAACACCGATTTGACGATGGCTTCGGTCTCCTCGCGCTGCGCCGGCTTCATTTCGGTATCGGTGAGGGTGTTCATCGCCGATTTGTATTCCGAGCGATGATCGAGCCGCGGCACGATGCCGAGGAGATCGAGCGTGCCGCGCAGGAACGGGGTCTCGGCGCGAAGCCCGGTGAGGCCGAGCTGGCCCAGCGGCTGCAGCCAGATCTCGTCGAAGGCGGTGGCGAGATAATAGGAGCGGTTGCCTGGTCCGAACTCGCCGAAGGTGTCGGCGAAGGCAAGGGCGAACTTGCCTTTGCCCCGGAAGGCCGCGACGGCGTCGCGCAACTGCTGCACCGTCGCCGTCCCGATCTGGTCATTGCCGACGCGGGCGATGACGCCCTTGACCCGCGGATCGGCGCCGGCGCGTTGCAGCGCGTCGAGCACGTCGCGCAGGGACAGCCTTTCCTCGAGGAAGAGCTGCGAGACGGCATCGCGCGGCGGCGCCTCGACCGGCGGCTGCGTCAGGTCGAGTTCGAGGATGGTCGAGGCGGCGATCGCCGGCTGCCGCGGCGCCAGGAAATGCCAGGCGACGACGGCGCCGAGGACGGACAGCACGAGGAGACCCCCCAATACGGCGAGGGCACCCACGATGAAGCGGCGCATCAGCGTCTTTCTCCCTGGTTGGGCCCTTCGGGTAGCGAGCGGAGGGCGACCGCCTCAATCGGCCTCGCGGCGGAAGGGCGAGAATTCGGCGAGCTCGTCCATCTCGTGCTCGACCAGCGAGCGCTCGCGGTCGAGAAAATCGGCGACGGCGCGGGCGAAGCCGGGGTCGCGCAGCCAGTGCGCGCTATAGGTCGGTGTCGGCAGATAGCCGCGCTGAATCTTGTGCTGACCCTGCGCGCCGGCCTCGACCCGGGCGAGCCCGTGCGCGATCGCGAAATCGATCGCGCGATAGTAGCAGGCCTCGAAATGGAGGAACGGATAATCGCCGATGCAGCCCCAATTGCGTCCGTAAAGCGTGTCGCGGCCGAGGAGGTTGAGCGCGCCGGCGACGAACCGTCCCTTCTCCTCGACCATGACGAGCACGATCTTCTCCGGCATGCGCCGGCCGATGAGGTCGAAGAAGCGGCGGTTGAGATAGGGCGATCCCCACTTCCGATCCGAGGTCGCGATATAGAAGCGGAAGAAGGCGTCCCAATGCCGCTTCTCGATGGCGGAGCCGGTGAGGGTATGCACCGAGAGCCCGCCCGCGAGCGCGTCGCGCCGCTCGCGCCGGATCGCCTTGCGCTTGCGCGAATTCAGCGCCGCCAGGAAATCGTCGAAGCCGGCATAACCACGGTTTTCCCAATGGTATTGCTGGCCCGTCCGGATGAGAAAGCCGGCGGCGGCGAGGCGGTCGCGATCCGCGGGTCGCGGGAAGGTGACATGCACCGAGGACAGCTTGTGCCGCCGCGCCAGCTCCACCATCGCCGCGATGAGCGCGTCGGCGACGGCGGCGGGCGCATCGGGGCGGAGGAGAAGGCGCGGCCCGGTGACCGGCGTGAAGGGCACGGCGCAGAGCAGCTTGGGGTAATAGCGCCCGCCGGCACGCTCGTAAGCCGCCGCCCAGCCATGGTCGAAGACGTATTCGCCATAGGAGTGGCTCTTGAGGTACAGAGGCGCCGCGGCTAGGAGCCGCCCATCCGCGTCCTCGACCGCGAGATGCTGCGGCAGCCAGCCGGTCTCTGCCGTCGCCGATCCGCTTTCCTCGAGGGCTTGCAGAAAGGTGTGCGAGACGAAGGGGTTGTCGCCGCCGGCGCAGGCATCCCACTCGGCCGCGGCAATCTCGGCGATGCCGCGGAGGGCGCGGACGGTGACAGCGCGGTCGCCGTCAGCCATCGCGCCCCCTCTCCACGGCTTGCCTCACTCGACCTCGAAGACAGCGTCGATCTCGACCGCGACGTCGAAGGGCAGGGTGCAGCCCACCGCCGTGCGCGCATGGCGCCCGGCATCGCCGAACACCGCGACCATCAGGTCGGAGCAGCCATTGATGATTTTCGGCTGGTCGGCGAAATCGGGCGCCGAATTGACGAAGCCGCCGAGCTTGACGCAGCGGCGGACCCGATCGAGATCGCCGGCAAGCGCGGCCTTTGCTTGCGCCAGGATATTGAGCCCGCAGAGCCGCGCCGCCTCGACGCCCTGTTCGAGGGTGAGGCCGCCGCCGAGCTTGCCGACAAAGCGCCGCTCGCCCTCCCATTGGCAGATCTGGCCGGCGATGAAGAGGAGGTTGGCGCTGCGCACGAACGGCACGTAATTGGCGAGCGGCGCCCCCGCCTTCGGCAGCACGATCCCGAGCTCCACCAAGCGCGCTTCGATCCGTCCGGCCATTCCAACGACTCCTGTCGACATCTCGTCCAAAACCGCAGAATAGCGTCTGGCGAGGGGGAATCCACCATCCTCGATCGCAAGGCGTCGGGCGGGCGGCCGGGGGCGCCGTTGAGACGCATTTGCCGGCTCGCTTGTCAAGCTGCACCAGAATGGATAGAAGGCGGCCGGCAACTCCCGTCGAGCGGGTCATTCGCAAGCGGTTTTGCTGAAAGCGAAAGGGGGCGTTCGCATGAGCCGCATTGTGGTCGACGCCGCCTTGCCGGCCGGGCGCGAAGCGGCGGAAGCCCCGCCGCGCGCGGTCCGTCCGCGGCGCCTTTTCATCGACAATCTGCGCTGGTCGATGATCGTGCTCGTCATCAGCATGCATGCCGCCGACACCTATTCGCCCTTCGGAAACTGGTATTACGCGGATCACGGGCGGGTCGACCCGCTGACGGCGCTGGGGTTCGGCACCTACCAATCCTTCTTGCAGGCCTTCTTCATGGGGCTGCTTTTCGCCGTCTCGGGCTATTTCTCCCGCGCCTCGCTCCTGCGCAAGGGCGCGGCGGCGTTCCTCCGCGACCGCGCCATCCGGCTCGGCGTTCCGACGCTGCTCTACATGCTGGCCATCGGCCCGGTGACGCAATACTTCGTCGCCGGATCCTGGCGTCCCTCGCCGCCTTCTTCCTTCGCCAGGGAATGGCTCGGCCATATCGCCGACGGCGAAGTCTTCAGCGAATCGGGCCCGCTCTGGTTCTGCCTTGCCCTCCTCGTCTTCTCGGCCCTTTATGCGGCGCTTGCCGCCGTCGCCTCGCCGCGGCGCCGCCACGGCTCGGCACGCGATCCCGGGCCGGGACGCATCATTGCCTTCATCCTGGCGATGGCCGGCACGACCTTCGCCCTGCGCCTCCTCTGCCCGAGCGGCCGTGCGGTCCTCAACATGCAGCTCGGCGACTTCCCGCAATACGTTCTGATGTTCGCGGCCGGGCTGCACGCGCAGCGCACCGGCTGGCCGGAGCGGCTCAGCGCTGCGGCCGGGGCGAAATGGGCGGCCTTCGGGGTGCTCCTCGGCATCCTCGGATGGGCGGCGATCATCGGCTTCGGCGGGGCGCTGCACGGCGAGCTCTCGGCCTATGCCGGCGGCTGGACCTGGCAGGCGGCGGCGAAGGCGCTGTGGGAGGCTTGGGTGTGCGTCTCCTTCAGCCTCGGCCTCCTCACGCTCTACAGCGCCCTCTGGGATGCGCAGGGCCGGCTCGCGCGGTTCCTCTCGGCCAATGCCTTCGCCGTCTATGTCGTTCACCCGCCGATTCTGATTGCCGTCACGCGTCTCCTCCATACCTGGCACGCGGCGCCGCCTGTGAAATTTGTCGCGGCCTCGATGATGGGGGCGGCCGCGAGCTTTGTCTTCGCCGCCGTCATCGCCCGCCAAACCCCGCTCTTGCGGCGCGTGCTCTAGCGCTTGCATTGCCGCCGCGGCGCTGCCGCGAATCCGCCCGATTCCTCGGCTAAAGCCGGCGCGTCATCCGACGAGGGTTCCCATGCGCCGCACCTGTCTCTTCGTCCTGCTTGCCGTTCTCCTTGCCCTTGCGCCGCCGCCCGCCGGCGCGCGCATCCTCGGCGATCCCGGGATTTCCTTCAGCGCCGACCGCACCCTGACCGTCGGCGGCCGCACCTTCATCGGGAAGCTCTATTCCGAACCCGGCGCGCAGCGGCATGAGCAGGCGATCGAAGGGGTGGAGCAGGTCATCATCCTCCACGGCGCCGAGGCGCGAGGCTGGCTCATCCTGCCGGGGATCAACTCCTATGTCGAATTCGGCTTCGCCCCGGTTCTCGACGAGCTGCGCGACGACAGCCTGCTGTCGACGCCCCTGGGCACGGAGAGCGTGGACGGCTACGCCACGACCAAATACCGCATCGAGCACACGGCGCGGAACGGCGCCATGGTCGATGGCTATCTCTGGTTGACGCGGGAGGGCATCCCGATGCGTCTCGACGGCATGTACACGCCGGCCGGCGGCGGCGATCCGACGCCCGTCACGATGCGGCTCTCGCACATTCGCAAGGGCCCGCTCGACGCCGCGCTCTTCGCGGCGCCGCAGCACATGGTGAGGCTGCCCTTCGGGGCGTTGGGGCCGTTGCTCGGTCTGCGCCCGGCGGGCTGAGGTTTTCGCGGCCGGCGCCTCCGGATTATAGTCGCGGGGACGGAGAGATGAGGGAGGCCCGGCATGCGGATCAGCAGTCAGTTCGATGGCGGCAACATCCATTGCCTTGCCTGCGATGATCCGCAGAATATCCGCCTCGCCATCAACAAGGACGCGCATTCCGACTTCTACCAGTGGTTCTATTTCCGCCTGACCGGCGCCAAGGGATGCGATTGCGTGCTCCATCTGACCAATGCCGGCGGCGCCGCCTATGCCGAGGGCTGGCACGGCTACCGCGCCGTCGCCTCCTATGACCGCGCCGATTGGTTCCGCGTGCCGACAAGCTACGATGGAACGGCGCTGACGATCCGTCACCGGCCGGAATGCGACGCCGTCTACTATGCCTATTTCGCGCCCTATTCGATGGAGCGCCATGCCGACCTCGTGGCGCGATGCCTCGCCAATCCCGCCGTCCGCCTCGATGTTCTCGGCTCGACGCTCGACGGGCAGGATCTCGACCTGTTGCGCATCGGCGAGCCGGGCGCCGGCAAGCGCGTCTGCTGGATCGTCGGCCGCCAGCATCCGGGCGAGACCATGGCCGAGTGGTGGATGGAGGGCTTCCTCGCTCGCCTCCTCGACGCCGACGATCCGCTGGCGCGCGAGGCGCTGAAGCGCGCCGCCTTCAACATCGTTCCCAATATGAACCCGGATGGCAGCCGGCGCGGCCATCTGCGCACCAATGCCGCCGGCGCCAACCTCAACCGCGAATGGCAGAGCCCGAGCCTCGAGCGGAGTCCCGAGGTGTTCCTCGTGCGTCAGGCGATGGAGGCGAGCGGCGTCGATTTCTGCCTCGACGTCCATGGCGATGAGACGGTCCCGCACAATTTCCTCATCAGCACGGCGGGCATTCCGTCCGCGAGCGAGCGCCTGCGCCTGCTCCATCAGGGCTATGCCGCGGCGCTGCGCCGAGCCAATCCCGATTTCCAGACCATCCATGGCCATGCCGAAGGCAAGCCCGGCAGCGCCAATATGACGCTCTGCGGCAACTGGGTGGCCGAGCGCTTCGATTGCCTTTCGATGACGCTCGAAATGCCGTTCAAGGATACGGCGGACACGCCGAATGAGCGCACCGGCTGGTCGCCCGCGCGCTCGCGCAAGCTCGGCGCCGCCGGCCTCGACGCCCTCCTCGCCGTGATCGATGAGCTCCGTTGAGCCAGGGCGGGGCGCGCGCTCGCCGGGGCGAATAAAGCCGTTCTATCAGCGTATCAACAATGCGTATGAAGTCGCGAAGTCTTCGTTTACGCAACTTTAAGTCGCATTGGTGTATGCTGCCCACGATCATTTGCACGGGGGCAACTCATGCACATTCATCGTTACTGCGCCGCCGCGGTCTCGGCGGCGCTGCTGATGGCCGCGCTGCCGGTGGCCGCCGAGGAAGGTTTCGGCAAGCCCGGCGAGCCGATCAAGCTGACCGTCGGCTTTCAGCCTTTCTATACCGAGGCCTGGTCGGCGGTCGTCATGAAGAGCAAGGAGTTCTGGAAGCAGCATCTGCCGGCCGGCTCGCAGGTGACCTTCGAGCCCGGGCTCCAGGGCAGCGTGCTCGTCGGCCAGATGATCGCGGGCAAGCAGCAGATCGGCTATATGGGCGACATGCCGGCGATCGTCGCCAGCTCGAAGCCCGAGGTCGCCGACATCCGAATCGTCGGCGTGGCGGGCAGCTCGCAGCAGCAGTGCAACGTCTTCCTCGTCAAGAAGGACGCGCCCGAGTTCAAGTCGCCGGAAGAGGCGGTGAAATGGTTCGACGGCAAGATCGTCGCCTCGCCGCAAGGGAGCTGCACCGACCGCTTCGCGCGGACCGTGTTCCAGAAGCTCGACGTCAAGCCGGCGAAGTACTTCAACCAGGGCGCCGATGCGATCGCCAAGAATTTCAGGGATGGCAAGCTCGACGCCGCGGTGCTGTGGGAGCCCATCCCGGCGAAGTTCCTCGCCGACGGCATCGCCCGCCGGGTCGCGAGCGGCGTCGACTTCCATGAGTCCGATGCCGGCTTCATCGTCATGCGCCAGGATCTGATGGCGGCGCGGCCCGATGTCGTCAAAGGCTGGATGGAGGCCGAGCTCGACGCGCAGCTCTTCCTCGCCGATCCCAAGAACGCCATGGAGATCGCGGCGATGGCCGAGAAGGAAGGCGGTGAGGGCTATACCAAGAAGATCATGTGGACGGCGCTCTATGGCGACTATCCCGCTGCCGTCGGCGGCAGCCCGGAGCGGATGGCGCTCGACTTCGTCATCACGCCGAAGATGGACCAGATTGTGAAGGCCGATACCGCCTTCCTCTTCGGCCTCCACCGCGTGCCGGCCGAGACGTTGCGCGACGGTGCGGTCTCCGACCAGGCCGCGCGCGAGGCGCTTGCGGCGCGCAAGCTGCAAAGCCCGGTGGGCACGGTCAAGGCGCTGCCCGCCGCGGCCTTCAAGGACTAGGTCTCGGCAGCTCGCTTGGCCGCCGGCCGCATCGCCGGCCGGCGGCCGCTCGCCAGCGTCATTTCGCCGGCATCGCTATGGCGCCGGCGCGGTCTCGGAAATCGAGGGTGATCGAAATGGTGAAGCGTCTCATCGGCGCGGTCTCGCTCAGCATCTTCCAGCGAGTCGCGCTCGGCTTCGGCTGCGTGCTGCTGCTGCTTCTGCTGCTCGCCGGCGGCGGCGCCATCGGCTTCGGCAGCCTCGTCGCCAAGCTCACGGCCTCGCAGGCGATCTCCGCCGATGTCCGCCTCGTCGGTGATATCGGGGAGGAGATGGCGGGGCTCCAGCGCAAGGTGCGCGAATATCTCGACAGCGGCCGGCCCGAGCTGCTGGCGCAGATCGCGAAGGCGCATGACGCGGTGAAGAAGGATGTCGGCGCCGCGAAGGCGGCCGCGGCCGGGACCGAGCGCGGCGCCACCTTCGAGGCGATGGAGAAGGCGACTGACGCGTACCGCGCCGGCTTCGTCAAGATCGTCGAGCTGATGAAGAAGCGGGCCGAGGTGACGAAGCGCCTCAATGACCTCGCGGAATCGATGCGCGGCAAGCTCAACGACATCAACCAGGCCGCCTTCGCCGAGGGCAATTTCGAGAACGCCTACTACGCCGGCGTGACGCAGGAAAAGTTGTTCAACACGCGCTCGCAGATCACCCGCTTCCTCGATCTCGGCGATCCCGCCGTGGCGACCGCCGCGAAGGCCGCGCTCAAGGACATCTACCGCGTCGCCTCCGATCTCGTCTCGAAGCTCGACGATCCGGCGCAGCAGGACGCGGCGGCGCAGCTTCTGAAGACGCTTCCCGCCTACGAGGCGGCGCTCGGCGAGGTCATCGGCCTCGTGCAGCAGCGCGACGCCCTCAATGCCGAGGTGCTCGAGAAAGGCGGCGCCGAGATCACGCGGCTGTCCGAAACCGTGCGTGCCTCGGCCTCGGACGAGGAGAAGGCGCTCTCCGCCGAGGTCGAGAGCTTCCTCCGGAACATGCACCGCACAGCGATCGCCATCGTCGCGGCCGCGCTGCTGCTCGGTGCCGCCCTCGCTTGGGTGATCGGTCGCGGAATCGCGCGTCCCATCAAGGCGATCACGCTGGTGATGCGCCGCCTTGCCGAAGGCGAGCTCGACCTCGCCATCGCCGGGGCGGGGCGGCGGGACGAGATCGGCACCATGGCGAAGGCGATCGAGGTCTTCCGGCAGGGCATGATCGACGCGAAACGCCTGCGTGCCGAGCAAGAAGAGATGAAGCAGAAGGCCGATGCGGAACGCCGCGCCGCCATGCTGCAGCTCGCCGCCGGCTTCGAAGGCAGCGTCAAGCAGGTCGTCGAGATGCTGTCGAGCGCGGCGGGCCAGATGGAGGCGTCCGCGCGCTCGATGTCGACGACAGCCGAAGCGACGAGCCGGCAATCGAGCGAGGTCGTCTCCGCCTATGACGAGTCCTCGGCCCGGGTGCAGGCCGTCGCCGCAGGCGCGGAGGAGCTCGCCGGCTCGATCACAGAGATCGCGCGGCAAGTCGACCAGTCGACCCGGATCGTCGGCGAGGCGGTCGAGAAGGTCGGCCAGATCGACAAGACGTCGCAGGTGCTGGCCGAGGCCGCGGCGAAGATCGGCGTCGTCGTCTCGCTCATCAGCGACATCGCGAGCCAGACGAATCTGCTGGCGCTGAATGCCACGATCGAGGCCGCCCGCGCCGGCGAGGCCGGCAAGGGCTTCGCCGTCGTCGCCAGCGAGGTCAAGAGCCTCGCGACGCAGACCGGCAAGGCGACGGACGAGATCGCCGCTCAAATCGGTTCGATCCAATCCGCCACCAACGAGGTGGTGACGGCGATCAAGGGCATCGCCGCCATTATCGATCAAGTGAACACCATCGCGACCACCATCGCTTCGGCCGTCGAGGAACAGGGCGCCGCCACCCAGGAAATCTCGCGCAACGTCCAGCAGGCGGCGGCGGGCGCCGCCGTCATCGGCACCAATATCTCGGAGGTGACGAAGGCGGCGGCCGAGACCGGCGAGAGCGCGGGACAGGTGCTCGCCGCGGCGGGCGAGCTCGCGCGGCAGTCGGAGACGCTCGGCAGCGAGGTCGACCGCTTCCTCGCCGAGATCCGGGCGGCCTGAGCTGGAGAAGGATGCGCCGCAGGGCAGGGCAGAGGAGGGAGGAGGTCCAGCCAAAACTTTCGCTGTCGAGACGCTGTGCAACCGCAAGTCTACGCTTGTTCGAACGGCCAATCGGCGCCACACTCTCTGCGTGCCTCGGCGCCAAGCCGAGCTGACTTCGGGGCGCTCGGAGGGGAAGAGGCTTTTCGAGCCGCCGACGATGCGAGGGAGACCGCGGCATGGCCAAAGACATCAACGTCGTGATCTATGGAAAGAAGGACGGCAGCCAGGTCAAGCTGGCCCAATATGACGGCGGCAAGCTCGTCGCCGCGGTTGCCGCCGACCTCCTCAGCAGCGGGCTCGAGGCACAGGGACTGCCTGTCAAGGAGAGCGCCGCGAAGAGCCTCGTCGATGCGGTGAAGAAGGACAAGAACGTCAAGGCCCCCTATGCAATCGCGGGGATCGCAGGCAACGATCTTCTCTTTCAGGTCAGGGACACGGCCGACAAGAAATTCGTCAAGGAAGCCGTCGTCGTCAAAGATTATGTCAAGATAAAGAAAACTCTCGCCGAGAAGAAAAAGCACGCCGTCGTCAACGTGCACGACGACAAATCCGACGACACGATCAAAACCGCCGCCAAGGTCTATGGCAACAAGCTCGGGGTCAAGCCGCAGACGGACGCCAACGCGGATTTCGGCGGCGTCACGGGCGATATCGTGCTGACCGCCCACGGCACGCCGAAGATCCTGCCCGGGCGGGTCATCGGCGCCAAGCTCGGGATGAAGACGCCGCAGCAGATCGTCGCGATCCTGACCGGCAACCCGGACAAGAAGAAGAACATCGGCAAGAATTACGGCGGAAAGATCTATCTCGCCGGCTGCTTCACCGCGGCGGGCGGACCCGAGGGCGAGAAGCAGGACGACGCGTTCGCCAAGCAGGTCTGGGATCTTCTGAAGAAAAGCGGCTACACGAAGCTCTCCGTCATCGGCTATCCTGGAGCCAGCGCCACCGCCAACAATCAGCTCGTCGACGATCACGGCACGCCGATGAAGCGCGGCGAAGAGCGGACCGTGCATGCGATGGAGGATGACGAAGGCAAAGCGGCCGACCTCCTGAAGCTCCAACAGCTCACCGACGCGCTCGACAAATACGCGGCGAAGTTCGCCGGCAAGCCCGAGGCCCTCGCCAAGGATGCGACGGCAGCCCGCCTGCTCAAGGCGATCGAGGCGCAGGAGCAGAACGTCAGGCGGGCGCGCGATACGCGACAGATCGCCAACCTTCAGGGCCAGTTCGGCCTGCAGCTCATCAAGAAGAAGCCCTGGTACAAGAGCGCGTTCGGGTAAGACTGCGGCCTGCTGCGGTCAGGCCCTCCAGAACCTCTCCCTTTGCTTCCGGGCAGAGCTATCGCGTTCCGTCCAGCCGGCGCGCTGATCCCCTCTCCCCTCGGGGAGAGAATTCCTCTTTGGTGCGCCCGCAAATCAGAGCGGCTCGCCCGCCCCCGATCCGGCGGCCGGCGTCGGCAGCCACCACTCGCGCCCGCGCACCGTCTCGATATATTCGGGCCAGCGCAGATCGACAGGCGGCGCGAAGTCGCGCGGCAGCAGCGGCGCCACCCATTTCGTGCCGCCGATGCCGCCGCCCGTCCGCTCCTTGAACTCGTCCTGCGCGCGACGCAGCGTCTCGGGTTCGGTCAGGAGGTCGATGAGGGTCCCGGCGATCGTCTTCGCGCCGAGCATGATGCCGGGATCGATCGCCGCCGGCAGCCCGCCCAGCGCATTGTTCACCCAGGCGGGATACTCGTAGCTCTCATTCGGCGGCCGCAGCCGCGGGCGCATCGTCAGCAGCCGCACGGTCGGGGCGTGCCAGCTATAGTCGACGTAATCGTCCGAGGTGTAGTTGAGCTGCCAGGCGGGCAGCGCCCGGCGCAGATAGGCCTCGTATTCCTGCGGCGGCATCAGCCGCTCGGCATCCGCGATGAAGGGATTCTCCATCGGCTCGATGCCGAGATTGGCCTGGATCTTGCGGCCGAATTCGCGCGCTTCCTCGCCGAATTTCGGGGCGCCCACGAGCTCCATATTGGCGAAGGCGAGCGCCGCCATCGCATGGTTGGTGAGCCCGACGCGCGTCTTCGTCACCCAGCGCACCGAAGCCTGGCAGCCGGTCGCGGCGGCGGCGTGGCGCGCGTTGTTGGCGAGGACGTTGTAGATCTGCTGCTGAATGCCGAGCATCGGCGAGCGCCAGGCATATTGAATCTGGCTGAAGCGCGGCGGCAGGTTGTCGGGGCTGGCATCCCCGGCGGCGAGGACGAATTCGTTGACCGTCCAGGTGCCGGTATGCGGAAACATCGCCTCCTTCGTGTATTTCGTCATCGTATACATGAGGCAGAGCGCGTCGATGGCGCCGGGGCAGCGCGCCGCCGCGTGCGAGGTGTGCCGCGTCGGGACAAGGCTCTTGTCGATCCAGGTCTCGGGCGCCAGCGTCTCGAAGGTGAAGACGGCGCTCCAATAGGAGCCGCATTGCGTGTCCCAGATCGCCGTGTTCGTGAAGTGCGGATGGTAGGAGATGAAGGCGTCGGCGCCGTCGAAATAGCCCTTGGCCGCATGCACCGGCTTCGAGCCGCAGACCTTCTCGGCGGGCTCGCCGAAGAATTTCAGCGTGCCGGCGAGGCCGAATTTCTCCATCGCCGCCTTGGCGGCGAGCACGCCCGCGAGCGCCGTCGTGCCGAGGGCGGAATGCGGATCGGTGTGTCCCGCGGCCCAGGGGTGCAGTCCCGGCCGCGGCGCCTGGTGCGGGACGACCTGCTGCGAATTGCCGGGCACGGCGTCGTATTCGGCATAGCTGCCGAGCACCGGGCCGCCCTTGCCCCAGCTTGCGGCGAAGGCGGTCGGCATGCCGCCCGAACCCTCCTCGACCGTGAACCCTTCGGCGCGCAGCAGGTCGCAATAGGCCTTCGCCGATTTGTATTCGCGCCAGGCCGGCTCGGCGTAGTTCCAGATCTTGAGGTGCCAGTCGGAAAATCGCCGCGCCTGCTCGTCGAGCCAGGCGAGCACGAATTGCTTCTGCTTCGAAAGCTGGGGCATGGGACGAGACCTCTCTCCGAAGCTACTGCAGGAGCCAGCTCGACCATCTCTCGATGACCTTGTCGCGGTTGTCGGCCCACCACTGCGAATCATAGATGAACATCTGCTTCTTGATGGCGGGCGCCGTCGGCAGCACGGCGAGGCGCTCCGCCGGCAGATGCTCGGCCGCGACATTGTTGACGAAGCCGTAGGGGATCAGCATCGACAGCCGCGCCTGCGGGATCGGCATGGTGATGAAGGCGGTGAACTTCATGGCGTTGTCGCGGTTGGCGGCGCCCTTCGGCACGGCCCAGGCATCGGTGCGGAGCGCGCCCTGACGCCAGCCGATCTCGACGGGGGCGCCATTCGCCTGGATGGCGGCGATGCGGCCGTTCCAGGCGACGCCCATGACGACCTCCTTGTCGTTCAGCATTTGCGCCGGAACCGCGCCCGCCTCCCACCATTTGACGACGGCGGGCTTGATCTTGGCGAGGCTCGCATAGGCCTTGTCGATGTCGATCGGATAGATCTTGTCCATCGGCGCCCCCTCGGCCAGCACCGCGGCTTCGAGGAAGGGCGTGAGGCCGCCGGACCCCGCCGGCATGGTGCGCGGTCCCGGGAACTTCTTGGTGTCCCAGAAATCCGCCCAGCTCTGCGGCTTCGCCTCCTTGAAGACGTCGGCGCGATAGGCATAGGTCTGCGCGTAGGGCAGCATGTCGAGCGCGTATTTGTACTGGAATGCCTTGTCGATGTTGGCGGTGTCGACGAGGCTGTAGTCGATGGGCTCCCAGTAGTCGCCCTTCTTCTCGAGGTTGATGACGCTGGCGCGGTCGAATTCGCCGACGTCGTACTCGACGTTCTTGGTGTCGACCATCGCCTTGAGCTTGACCGGATCCGGGCCCTGGGACTCGATCACCTTGATGCCGGAGAGGCGCTCGAAGGGCTCGAAATAGGCCTTGCGCTGCGCATCCTGGAAGGCGCCGCCATAGGAGCAGACGCGCACGACCCCGCTGCCCTTGAGGCGGTCGGGAATGGAGGTGATCTCGGGCAGCGCCGGCGGCGCCGCGGCGAGCGCCAAGGGCGGACCCAGCATGCGGCTGAACGCCGCCGCGGCGCCGACGCCGAGCCCGAGCCGCGCGGCGAGGCGCAGGAAGTTGCGCCGCGTGTAATCCGCCGCATGCGGCGACTGCTCCGAAAGAGAGAACAAGAAATCAAGAAGCTGTCGATCGTCGCGCATCGAGTTTCCTCCCCATTCTTTGGCCTGGGTCGCGAGCTCGGCGACGGTCTCCGTCAGCGTCGGCGACCAGCGCCGGCCATCAAATCACAGTCGCCCCGTCCGGCAAAGCCTCCTTCGCCGAGGGCTCCGGGAGCGGCGCCGCGGAGCGCAACCGTTCGGAGCGGCGGCGCAGCAGCTCAGCGCTGAGGAAAATCGCGCTCGCCAGCACGATGAGGATCGTCGACACGGCGGCAATCGTCGGATCGATCTCGAAGCGGATGCTGTCCCACATCTTGCGCGGCAAGGTCACGGCGGTGCTGCCCGAGACGAAGAGCGCGACGACGAGCTCGTCGAAGGAGCTGATGAAGGCGAAGAGCGCGCCGGCGAGAATGCCGGGGCGGATGATGGGGAAGGTGACCTGCCAGAAGGTGCGCCACGGCGTCGCGCCGAGATTCATCGCGGCATGTTCGAGGCGTTCATCGAAGCCTTGCAGCGCCGCGGAGACATTGATGACGACGAAAGGCACGGCAAGGCAGGTGTGGGCGATGACGAGAGCGAACGGATTTCCGACCAGGCCGAGCCGCGCATAGAAGAAATAAAGGCCGATCGCCACAATGATCACCGGCGCGATCAGCGGCGAGATGATGAAGCCGACGAGAAGATTCCTCCCGGGGAAGTTCGAGCGAACGAGCGCGATCGCCGCCGGCGTGCCGAGCGCGGTCGAGAGCACCATGACGGCGCCGCCGATCCATAGGCTGAGAGAGGCGGCGCCGAGCCAATCGGCGCGGCCGAAGAAGTTGTGATACCAGCGCAGGCTGAAGCCCGGCGGCGGGAATCCCAAATAGCTGCCGGACGAGAACGACACCGGGATGACGATCAGGATCGGGAGAAGAAGGTAGAGGAAGACGAGGCCGGCGACGAGGGTGAGCCCTCGGCTCGTGCCGCGGCGCTGCGCCTGTCGCGACCGCCTAGCGCGCGGCACGGCCGATCGCCTCTTCGAGGCCGAGGCGCTTTGCGATGGCGGCGAAGGCGAGCAGCGCCGAGGCCAGCAGCAGTACGGCGAGCGCCGAGGCGAAGGGCCAGTTGAAGAGCTCGACCTGCTGCTGGATGAGGACGGCGATCATGAGGTCCCGGGGACCGCCAACGAGCGCCGGCGTGATGAAGAAGCCGAGGGCGAGGATGAAGACGAGAAGGCATCCCGCCGCGATCCCGGGCAACGACAGCGGCAGCACGATCTGGCGGAAGACGCCGAGCGGCGTCGCGCCCAGGCCCTCCGCCGCGCGCATCAGATTGCCGTCGATGCCGCGGATGACGCTATAGAGCGGCAAGATCATGAAGGGCAGCAGGATGTGCACCATCGCGACATAGACGGCGAAGGTGGTGTTGAGGAGGCGGATCGGCGCATCGGTGGCGCCGATCCAGAGGAGGAACTGGTTGACGATGCCCTCGCGCCCGAGCAGCACCATCCAGGCATAGGTGCGCACCAGGATGCTCGTCCAGAAGGGCAGCAGCACCAGCATCATGAGGAGGTTCGATTTCGTGCGGTCGATGCGCGCCAGCAGATAGGCGACGGGAAAGCCGAGGAGCAGCGCGGCAATGGTGACGACGAAGGCGATGCGGAAGGTCAGCCAGAGCACATAGAGAAAGACCGGCGTCTCGACGATCTTGCGGAAATTGTCGAGCGTCCAGTGCGGCTCGGCGATACTGCGGAACATCATCGCCGCGACCGGGTAGGCGTAGAACGCCGCGAGATAGGCGAGGAGCGGCAGCACCAGCGCCGGATGCGTGAGCCGCGGGCGCGAGGCGCGCCGGACTCGCTTGGCCGCTCCTGCCATCATCTGCCTTCCCCGTCGCGCATGTGCATTGACGATAGCCGGCAGGGACGCTTCGTCAATCCGCCCCCGCTGCGCTGCCGCGGCCGGACCATGGTGCCGGCGTCACTGTTGCACTACCATTCCCGACGGGAGGAATGGTGTACCCGCCATGGAAGGCGAATCCAAAATCGGAATCTCGGGCTTCGCCGGCGCCGCCGTTCGGCTGGAGAACGTCTCCAAGAGCTTCGGCTCTGTCGCCGCGGTCAAGGAGCTCAACCTCGGGATCGAACCCGGAGAGTTCATCACGCTCCTCGGTCCGAGCGGTTCGGGCAAGACGACGACCCTCATGATGATCGCTGGCTTCGATTACCCGAACGCGGGCGAGATCTATATCGACGGGCAGCCGATCGTCGCCGTTCCGCCCTACCGCCGCGGCATTGGCATGGTGTTCCAGAACTACGCGCTCTTTCCGCACATGACGGTCGCCGAGAATATCGGCTTCGCGCTGAAGCAGCGCGGCATCGCCAAGGCCGAGATCGCCGGCCGCGTCGCCGAGACTCTCGAGACCGTGCGCCTGCGCGGCTATGAAGGCCGCTACCCGCGGCAGCTCTCGGGCGGCCAGCAGCAGCGCGTCGCGCTCGCCCGCGCCATCATCTTCAAGCCGCGCGTCCTCCTCATGGACGAACCGTTGAGCGCGCTCGACAAGAAGCTCCGCGAAGAGCTCCAGCTCGAGATGAAGCACCTTCATCGCCGCCTCGGCATCACCTTCATCTACGTCACCCACGATCAGCGCGAGGCGCTCGTCATGTCCGATCGGGTGGCCGTCATGAACGAAGGGCGCATCGCCCAGCTCGGCAGCCCGTCGGAGCTCTACGATCGCCCCGCCGACCGTTTCGTCGCGAGCTTCATCGGCGAATCGAATTTCCTCGAAGGCACCGTCCTCGACAGCCGCGGCGATGCCGTGACGGTCGGCATCGCGGGCGCAAACGTTACGGCGATTTCAGCGGCGCCACCCCCGGCGGGCGCGACGGTCATGCTCGCGATTCGCCCGGAGAAGCTTGCCTTCCGCGACGATGACGGGCGACATCGCGCGGGCGAGGTCAACAGCCTTGCCGTCAGCGTGCGCGAGGTCTCGTTCGTCGGCGAGATGCATCGCTACACGCTCGATATCGAGGGCGGGCCCACTCTGGTCCTGAAGCAGCAGCACCGCTTCGCGGTGAGGCCGCGCGCCGCCGGCGAGCGCGCCTCCGTCGAATGGCACGTCAACGACACGCTGATCGTTTAGGGTGCTGCGGCGCCTCCCGAGTTCTTACGGCTTATCTCGATCATCGGCGGAGCTGACTACCGGCGCCGCCCTCCACGGATCAAGATTCCGAATGCCGGAGCCGGCAAAATGCCGGAAGTGCCGCCCGGCGCGGCTCGAAATCCGGCCCTGGCTGCAGAAGAGCGAGGAAGCTGCTCGGCCGGTTCTAGCTGAGCGAGACGTACTTCTCGGCGGAAAGGATCACGACCGGCCGCCTGCTGCACGTGGTGACAAGCTGGGCACCCTCGCTTCGCGTTCGGCGGACAACTCGCGAGAATTCGCCTTCGGCTTTTTCTGGTACCAACGGACAAGTAGCGCGAGGAGCGACGGAAGACGCGCCGACGCGTTCAGCACCCGCATTGCCCTCTCCGCCTTCAGACTAGTCTCGGTGACGACGTTTCATCGTCAACTACTGTCATCGTTTGGAATCGGCTGCGAAACCGCAAAAAAAGGGGGTGCGGTTTTGGCCGCACCCCGAATTTCTGCCTCAATACGCGGAACCGACCGGGAGGATTGGATCGGTGCCGGTTGCGCTCAACTACAGCCGCTAGTGCCGCCGCAGGTGTCGCATTTGAGGCAGGTTCCGTTCCGCACCAGGGTGAAGTTGCCGCATTCGCCGCAACTGTCGCCCTCGTAACCCTTCATGCGGGCGGCGCGGATCTGCGCGATCCGGCTGTCCGCGGTGGCGAGCGCCGTCGTCGCCTGCAAGCCGGCGGCGAGGCTGGTGGCCGCCGCCGTTGCCGCGACGAATGTGCCGGGCGCCGCGCCCGCCATCTCGAGGCTCGCCGTCGCTGCGCCGCGCCCGCCGCCCTGGAGCACGGTCAGCTTGTTGCGCACATAGCCGTTGGAGGCGACGCGCTGCATGACCGCCGCGATCTCCTTGCGCCCGCCGTCATCGGCCTCGGGCAGGCTCTCCTTGCTGACGCCCTTGCCGACCGTGTCGGGCATGAGGTCGGCCGGCTGCACATGCGCCAGATCGTTGCGCCCCAGATAGGAGATGGCGAGCTCGCGGAAGATATAGTCGAGGATCGAGGTCGCCATCTTGATGGCGTCGTTGCCCTCGACCATGCCCGAGGGCTCGAAGCGCGTGAAGGTGAAGGCCTCGACGAACTCCTCGAGCGGCACGCCGTATTGCAGACCGATCGAGATGGCGATGGCGAAGTTGTTCATCAGCGAGCGGAAGGCGGCGCCCTCCTTGTGCATGTCGATGAAGACTTCGCCGAGGCTGCCATCCTCGTATTCGCCGGTGTGGAGATAGACTTTGTGCCCGCCGACGATCGCCTTCTGGGTATAGCTCTTGCGGCGGTGCGGAAGGCGGCGCCGCTCGGCGCGGTGGCGCTCGACGACGCGCTCCACCACCCGCTCGACGATGCGCTCGGCGATGACGGGCGCGCGCTGCGCCGGCGGCTGGGCGAGCAGCTCGCCGACCGCGTCTTCCTCCTCGTCGTCGCCGACGAGCGCAGCCGAGAGCGGCTGCGACAGCTTGGAGCCGTCGCGGTAGAGGGCGTTCGCCTTGAGTCCAAGCCGCCAGGACAGCATATAGGCGTCCTTGCAGGCCTCGACCGTGGCGGCGTTCGGCATGTTGATCGTCTTCGAGATGGCGCCGGTGATGAAGGGCTGCGCCGCCGCCATCATCAGGATGTGGCTCTCGACCGAGAGCGCGCGCGTGCCGTTGCGTCCGCACGGGTTGGCGCAATCGAAGACGGGGAGGTGCTCGGGCTTCAGATGCGGCGCGCCTTCGAGGGTCATGGCGCCGCAGCAATAGGTGTTCGCCGCCTCGATCTCGGCGCGCGTGAAGCCGAGCGCCGGGAGCAGGTCGAAGGCGGGGTCGTCGAGCTGCGCCGCGGTGAAGCCCAGCGTCTCGGTGCAGAACGCCTCGCCCAGAGTCCACCGGTTGAAGGCGAATTTGATGTCGAAGGCGGCGGCAAGACCGCTCTCGACGGCGGCGATCTGGTCTGCGCCGAAGCCCTTGGCGCGCAGCGCCGCATGGTCGATTGCGGGAGCGCCGTCGAGCGTCCCGTGGCCGACGGCGTAGCGCTCGATGGCGGCGATCTCCGCCTCGCCATAGCCGAGCGCCTTCAGCGCCGCCGGGACCATGCGGTTGATGATCTTGAAGTAGCCGCCGCCGGCAAGCTTCTTGAATTTGACGAGGGCGAAATCGGGCTCGATCCCCGTCGTGTCGCAATCCATGACGAGGCCGATCGTGCCGGTGGGCGCGATCACCGTGACCTGGGCGTTGCGATAGCCATGCGCGGTGCCGCGCTCGACCGCCGCGTCCCATGCCGCCTTCGCCGCGGCGACGAGATGCGGATCGGGGCAATGCGCCGCGTCGAGCGGCACCGGCAGGATCGACAGCCCCTCATAGCCGGTTGTCTCGCCATAAGCGGCGCGGCGGTGGTTGCGGATGACGCGCAGCATAGCCTCGCGGTTCTTGGCGAAGCCGGGGAAGGCGCCGAGCTCTTCCGCCATCTCGGCCGAGGCGGCATAGCTCGTCCCGGTCATCAGCGCCGTGATCGCGGCGCAGAGCGCCCGGCCCTCGGCGCTGTCATAACCGAGGCCGAGGGCCATCAGGAGCCCGCCGATATTAGCGTAGCCGAGGCCGAGCGTGCGGTAATCGTAGGAAAGCCGCGCGATCTCCTTCGACGGGAATTGGGCCATGAGGACGGAGATTTCGAGGGTCACCGTCCAGAGGCGCACGGCATGCGCGAAGGCCTCCGCATCGAAGCCGCCCTCGGCGCTGCGGAAGGCGACGAGATTGAGCGAGGCGAGGTTGCACGCCGTGTCGTCGAGGAACATGTATTCCGAGCACGGGTTCGAGGCGTTGATGCGCCCGCTCTCGGGGCAGGTGTGCCACTCGTTGATCGTCGTATCGCACTGGACGCCGGGATCGGCCGAGGCCCAGGCGGCATAGGCGATCCTCTCCCACAGCTCGGCCGCCTTCACCGTCTTGGCGATCTTGCCGTCGGTGCGGCGCGTCAGGTGCCACTCGCCGTTGCTGCGGACACGTTCGATGAAATCGTTGGTGAGACGGACCGAATTGTTCGAGTTCTGACCGGAGACCGTAAGGTACGCCTCTGAATCCCAGTCCGTATCGTAGGTGCGGAAGTCGATCCGCGTATAGCCCTGCTGCGCGAATTGAATGACCCGCTGAATGAAATTCTCGGGAATCATCGCCTTGCGCGCCGCGCGGATCTCGCGCTTCAGCACAGGGTTGCGCGCCGGGTCGAAGCGGGCCTCGCCCACGCCTTCGGCGCAGGCGGCCATGACGCGGTTGAGATGCTTGTCGGCGAGCTTGGAGCCGGCGACGAGCGCCGCCACCTTCTGCTCTTCGCGCACCTTCCAGTCGATATAGTCCTCGATATCGGGATGGTCGATGTCGACCGTCACCATCTTGGCGGCGCGCCGCGTCGTGCCGCCGGATTTGATGGCGCCGGCCGCGCGGTCGCCGATCTTGAGGAAGCTCATGAGGCCCGAGGAGCGGCCGCCGCCCGACAGCCTCTCGTTCTCGCCGCGCAGCTTCGAGAAATTGGAGCCGGTGCCCGAGCCGTATTTGAAGAGCCGCGCCTCGCGCACCCAGAGATCCATGATGCCGCCCTCGTTGACGAGGTCGTCGGCGACGCTCTGGATGAAGCAGGCATGCGGCTGCGGGTGCTCGTAGGCGCTTTCCGACGCCGTGAGCTCGCCGGTGCGGTAGTCGACGTAATAGTGTCCCTGGGCCGGGCCGTCGATGCCGTAGGCCCAGTGGAGGCCGGTGTTGAACCATTGCGGCGAGTTGGGCGCGGCCATCTGGCGGCACAGCATGTAGCGCGTCTCGTCGTAATAGGCGCGCGCATCTTCCTCGGCGTCGAAATAGCCGCCCTTCCAGCCCCAATAGGCCCAGGTCCCGGCGAGGCGGTCGAAGACCTGCTTCGCGCTCTTCTCGCCGCCGCTCCGGCTCTTCGGCGGCAAATCGGCAAGCGCCGCCTCATCCGGGACGCTGCGCCACAGCCAAGCCGGGACGTCGGGCTCCGCGACCGCCACGAGGCGCGCCGGCACGCCGGCCTTGCGGAAATATTTCTGGGCGAGGATGTCGCAGGCGACCTGGCTCCACTCCGCCGGCACCTCGATATCGGCGAGCTGGAAGACGACCGAGCCGTCCGGGTTGCGGATCTCGCTTGTCGTCTTGCGGAAGTCGATCCCGGCATAAGGATCCTGGCCCGCGACGGTGAACCGACGTCCGAAACGCATGCGTCTGCTCCCTACCCCTCTTCACTCCGCCGAGCATTCAAGATTTAGTGCAGCTCCGCGGTTGGACAAACAAGATGTAGCAAACTTTGGTTAATTGCAAGACAATTTTTGGGCTTAAAAGATCTGCTTTCGATACGGGGCGCCAGTGTGAAAGCAAAGATTGAAGTCAAACCAAGACAACACCTGGCGACCTCACTTCGAGGTTGGGCGTTTTGCTTGCGAACTTTCACATTCCGCCGAATGAGGGCGGATGCTTTCTTGTCAGTGGTATTGCGCTTTTCAGCGTCGCGAGCTGTAGACTGCCTGACTCGCGGCGATCAAGTCGGCCAATTCTCCGCCCCCCCGACCAGTTTCGCCCCCAGAGCGCCGCAATTCTGCCAGAGCGCCGCGGCGGCGCAACCATATTTCGTGGCTGTGGAAAAAATCGACACCAGATGTGGCGAAGATGCACCAGTCCCCCGATTCTGCGGAATCGTCATCGCGTTCGGCGCGCGGCAATCCATCTCCGCAAGCGGAGAGGCTGGGTTGCGTCGCCGCCGGGCTCGCGATGAGGGGCGCCGCAATGGGTGAGGCTGCGACCGTCCTCACTCGGTGACGAAGAGCTTCCGCGGAAAATCGGTGAAGCGCCGCGCGCCGCTCTCGGTCACATGGATGCATTCGCTGATCTCGATGCCCCAATCATCCATCCAGATGCCGGGAATGACGTGGAAGGTCATGTTGGGCTCGAGCACCGTCTTGTCGCCGGGGCGAAGGCTCATCGTGTGCTCGCCCCAATCGGGCGGGTAGTTGAGCCCGACGGAATAGCCGATGCGCGACTCCTTGACGATGCCGTGGCGGGCGATGACGGCGCGCCAGGCCGCCTCTACCGCCTCGCAAGTGGCGCCGGGCTTGGCCGCTTCGAGCGCCGCATCCGTCCCTTCGAGGACGATCTTCGCGGTGTCGGTCATCTTCTGCGGCGGCTTGCCGAGAAAGACCGTGCGCGCCATCGGGCAGTGGTAATGGAGCCGGCTTGCCGCCAGCTCCATGATCGTCGCCTCGCCGCGGACGAAGCGGCGGTCCGTCCAGGTGAGATGCGGGGTCGAGGTGCCGATTCCGGTCGGCAGCATCGGCACGAAGGCGGTGTAGTCGCCGCCGAATTCCGCCGTGCCGGAGATGTAGGCGGCGGAGATGGCGGCGGCGGCGTCGCATTGCCGCACGCCCGGCCGGATCGTGTCGATCGCCACCTGCATCGTCTTCTCGATGATGCGCGCCGCCTCGTTCATATAGGCGATCTCGCGTGGCGACTTCACCGCACGCACCCAATTGACGAGCTGGCCCGAATCGACGAATCGGACGTTCGGCAGATGGCGCTTCAGCGCCTCGTAGCCGGCCGGCGAGAAATAATAGGCGTCCATTTCGAGGGCGATAGTGCCGCGGTCGAGCCGGCGCTGGCGCAGCACCTCGGCGATGTAATCCATCGGATGCCGCTCGGTCGATTGGACGTAGTGGTCCGGATAGCCGATAATATTGCTGTGGTCGAGGAAGGTGGTGAGCTTCGCGCCGTTCGCATCCATGCCGCGCGTGATGCAGATCGGCTCCGCCTGCCTCTCCGCCACGATCACCGCCTGCGGCGTATAGAAGGACCAGCCGTCATAGCCGGTCAGGTAATTCATGTTGGCGGGATCGACGGCGAGGAGCGTGTCGATGCCGCGCGCTGCCATGCGCTGCTGCGTCTTGGCGATGCGGGCCAGGAACTCGGTCTTCTCGAAGGGCAGCATGTCGGGTCTCCTCCGCCGCGGCTTCCGCGGACTCTACCATCCCGTGGCCCGGCTCCGACAAGGGCGTCCGCGGCGCCGCCATACCCTGCTCGTATCCTGCTCTGGGTCTGGACGGACCAACGACCCCTTGCCTATAGTCCGCGCCGCAAACGCCATGCTCGTCGGCGCCTGCCGGCGGCTCAGCTCGAGGTCGATCGGATTGCAATGAGCATCGGGACTCGGCTCTTCACCTGGTGGAAGGGCGAGCTGGTCGGCACCGACCAGTTCGGCAATCGCTATTACCGCGAGAAGGCGAGGCGCGCTCTCGTCCGGGGCGGCGGCATGGCGAGCCGCGAGCGGCGCTGGGTGCTCTATAACGGCGAGGTCGAGGCCTCGCGCGTGCCGCCGCAATGGCACGCCTGGCTGCACCACACGATCGACGCGCCGCCGCGGCCGGGCGAGGGGCCGCATTATCCCTGGCAGAAGGAGCATGTGCCGAATCTGAGCGGCACGCCCCTCGCATACCGGCCACCGGGCTCGGTTCTGCGGGGCGGACACCGCGCCAAATCGACCGGGGATTACGAGCCGTGGCGCCCGGAGTAGGGCAAAGGGAATCGGGCCGAGAGGGGACCGTCGCGAATGAGCCGTAACGTCATCGAGACCGTGATGGGCGCGGTCGTGCTCGTCATCGCCGCGCTCTTTCTCATCTTCGCCTACAGCACCGCGCAGGTGCATGCGGTGAGCGGCTACGAGGTCACGGCGAAATTCTCCAAGATCGACGGCGTGCGCGAAGGCGGCGACGTACGCATCAGCGGCATCAAGGTCGGCAGCATCGTCTCCACATCGCTCGATCCCAAGACCTATGAGGCGGTCCTCACCTTGAGCATCGATCCGACGGTGAAGCTGCCGACGGATACGGTGGCCTCCATCGTCTCCAGCGGGCTTCTCGGCGACAAGTATTTGGCCCTGCTGCCGGGTTCCGCCGACGAGATGATCAAGCCGGGTGGGCAGATCAGCTATACCAACGCCCCGGTCAGCATCGAGGACATGATCAGCAAATACATCTTCAACGCGACGGGTAGTCCGACGAGCGGCGGGCAGGGGGCACCCGGCGGCGGCGCGGCGCCGCCGAGCCTCGCCCCGGCTCCCGGCGCGCCGGGGCCGGGCGCGACCGGCGGGGCGCAAGGGAGCGGCCAGAATGGCGGCCAACCTGCTGCCCCCAAATAGCGGCTCCGGCGAGCGCGCCAAGAGCGCCGTCATCGAGCAGCACTGGGATCCGGCGCGCTATCGGCGCAACGCCGGCTTCGTCGCGGCGCTCGGCGCGCCGCTTCTCGATCTCCTCGACCCGCAGCCAGGCGAGCGCATCCTCGATCTCGGCTGCGGCGACGGCGCGCTCACCGCGACTCTCGCCGCGCGGGCGCAAGTCGTCGGCGTCGATGCCAGCGCCGAGCAGGTCGCGGCGGCACGGGCGCGCGGCCTCGATGCGCGCCGCATCGACGGCAACCGGCTGCTCTTCGCCGGCGAGTTCGACGCGGTCTTCAGCAACGCGGCGCTGCATTGGATGCGCGATCCGGATGCGGTGATCGACGGCGTCTGGCGTGCTCTGAAGCCCGGCGGACGCTTCGTTGCCGAATGCGGCGGGGTTGGCAATGTCGGTCGCGTCGTCGATGCCCTCGGCGCCGCCCTGGCGCGGCGCGGGATCGACGGCGCCGCCGCCAATCCCTGGTATTTCCCCTCGCCCGAGGAGTATCGGGCGCGCCTTGAACGGCGCGGCTTCCTTGTCCGGGAGATGGTCCTCATCCCGCGGCCGACCCCGCTGCCGGGCCGCCTCGGCGATTGGCTCGAAACCTTCGCCGAGAGTTTCCTCGCCCGCATTTCGGCGGCGGAGCGCGCGGCCTTCATCGACGAGGTCGAGGCGGCGCTGCGGCCGGCGCTCTGCAATGCCGATGGGCTGTGGACGGTCGATTACGTGCGCCTGCGCTTTGCCGCGCAAAAACCGGCGGAGGGCGCATGAGCGACGACGATATCCTCGCCCGAACCATCTGGCGCTCGCCGGCCGGCGAGCCGCTCTCCTGCCGCGAGAAGATCAAGGTGCTGACCCAGAACCTGCAAGAGATCCGCGAGCTGGCGCAGGAGGCGCTCGAAGACGCCGTGCTCATGGGTGCCGACGAGGCGCAGTTCCGCGACGTCGTCCGGGCCCTGCTCGACGGGCTCGTCAACCCCTATAAGAAGGGCTGAGGTGGCGCGGCTGCGACCGGCCCTTCCCTGGCTCGCCTTTCTGGCGCTCGGCGCGGCCGCGCTGCCGGCGCGCGGCGAGACGGTTGCGGTTTTGCAGGGACTCGACAAGACGACGGCGCGCATCTCGACGATCGATGCGCCAGTCGGCAAGAGCGTCCGCTTCGGCGCCCTCCTCATCACGGCCCGCGCCTGCGTCAAGCGGCCGCCCGAAGAGCCGCCCGAGACCTCGGTCTTCCTCGAAGTCGACGAGGTGAAGCCGGGCGCCTCCGCCGTCACCGTCACCCGCATCTTCAGCGGCTGGATGTTCAAGTCGAGCCCGGCGCTTTCGGCCCTCGAAGATCCCGTCTACGACCTCACCGTCCTCGACTGCCGCGACACCAACGCCGCTTCCCCGGAGGGCGCTCCGCCCAAGGGGTAGATCCGGCCAAACGCATCGATTGCCTCGCCGGCGGCGCGCAATAGTAAGAGTGGGGCAGCTCAAGCGAGCGCCGCGAGAACATCCGCCGCCGGCAGCTTGACCGGGAACTGGGCGCGCCGGCGCAGCGCCGCGGCAAGGCGGGCATGGTATTCGCGCCGGGAAATCTCGATCGCGCCGAAGCGCTGCAGATGCGCCGTCACAAACTGGGTGTCGAGCAGCGTGAAGCCGCCGCGGCGCAGGCGGGCGACGAGATGGACGAGCGCGACCTTGCTCGCATCGGTGACGCGGCTGAACATGCTCTCGCCGAAGAAAGCGGCGCCGAGCTCGACGCCGTAGAGGCCGCCGACCAGCGCGCCCTCGTACCAGGCCTCGACGCTGTGCGCCGCGCCGCGGCGGTGGAGCTCGCTGTAGAGCGCGATGATCTCGTCGTTGATCCAGGTCTGCCGGCGGTCGGCAGCGGGTTCGGCGCAGCCGCGCATGACGGCGGTGAAGGCGGTGTCGCAGCGAATCTCGAAGATGTCGCGGCGCAAGGTGCGGCGGAGGCTTCGCGGCACATGGAAGGCGTCGAGCGGCAGGATGCCGCGCCGCACCGGATCGACCCAATAGAGCTCGGGATCGTCGGCCGATTCGGCCATCGGAAAGATGCCGGCCGCATAGGCCTGCAAGAGGAGCTCCGGCGTCAGAGCGGCCATCGAGGAGCGCGGTGCCGGGTCAGCCTCGCCCCTCGCGGCCGACGAATTTCTCGAGCCAATGGATGTCGTAGGTCCCGTCGATGAAGTCGGGAGCCTCGAGGAGGCGCTGGTGCAGCGGGATCGTCGTTTCGATGCCGGCGATCACGTATTCCTCGAGGGCGCGGCGGAGCCGCATCAGCGCCTCGTTGCGCGAGGAGCCGTGGACGATCAGCTTGGAGACAAGGCTGTCATAGTGCGGCGGCACCGTATAGCCCTGGTAGAGCGCGCTGTCGATGCGCACGCCCAGTCCGCCCGGCGCGTGGTAGCCGGTGATCGTGCCGGGCGAGGGGGTGAAGCTCTCCGGGTGCTCGGCATTGATGCGGCACTCGATGGCGTGACCGCAGAGCTTTACCTCCTCCTGGCGCAAGGAGAGCGGCGCGCCGGCGGCGACGCGAATCTGCTCGCGCACGATGTCGACGCCGCTGATCGCCTCGGAGATCGGATGCTCCACCTGGAGGCGCGTATTCATCTCGATGAAGAAGAACTCGCCGTTCTCGTACAGGAATTCGAGCGTGCCGGCGCCGCGATAGCCGAGCTTTTCCATGGCTCCGCTCGCGATACGGCCGAGGCGCTGGCGCTGCTCGGCATTGAGGGCGGGCGAGGGCGCCTCTTCGAGGATCTTCTGGTGCGAGCGCTGCAGCGAGCAGTCGCGCTCGCCGAGATGGATGCAGCGCCCGTTCCCGTCGGCGAGGATCTGGATTTCGATATGGCGCGGCCGGTCGAGATAGCGTTCGAGATAGACGGCATCGTTGCCGAAATACGCCCTGGCCTCGCTCTGCGCGATCGGCAGAAGCTGGCGCAGCTCGCGCTCGTCGCGCGCCACCTTCATGCCGCGCCCGCCGCCGCCGCCCGCCGCCTTGACGAGAATGGGGTAGCCGATGCGGCGGGCTTCGCTCGCTGCCGCATCGAGGTCGGCGACGGCGCCGGCCGAGCCCGGCACCGTCGGAATGCCGAGCTTTGTCGCCGCCCGCTTTGCCTCGACCTTGTCGCCCATGAGGCGGATATGCTCCGCCGTCGGGCCGATGAAGGTGAAGCCGTGCTCCTCGACCATGGCGGCGAAATTGGCGTTCTCCGAGAGAAAGCCGAGGCCAGGATGGATCGCCTCCGCGCCTGTGATCGTCGCCGCCGAGAGAATGGCCGGTATGTTGAGATAAGAGAGCCGCGCCGGCGGCGGTCCGATGCAGACGCTCTCATCGGCAAGGCGCACATGCATGGCATTGGCATCGGCCGTCGAATGCACCGCGACCGTCTTGATGCCCATATCGCGGCAGGCGCGGTGAATGCGGAGCGCGATCTCGCCGCGATTGGCGATCAGGATTTTCTCGAACATCGGCGCCGGGTCCCTCGGCTCGCAGCGGCTATTCGAGAATCATGAGCGGCTGGCCGAATTCGACGGGCGCGCCGTCGGCGACGAGAACCTGCGCGAGGCGTCCGGCGCGAGGCGCGCGGATCTGGTTCATCACCTTCATCGCCTCGATGATGAGGAGGACCTGGCCTTCGCCAACGCTGTCGCCGAGCTTGACGAAGGGCGCCGCCTCGGGCTGCGGCGCGAGGTAGGCGGTGCCGACCATCGGCGCCTTGACGGCGCCCGGATGCTCGGCCGCGCTCGGCATGCCGGCAGAAGCGGCCGGAGCGGGCGTTGTCGGTGCCGCGGCCGCCGCTGCCGGCACGAGGACGGTGGCGTTGCTGCCGCCTCTCGCGACGCGGATGCGGCGGTCGCCGACCGCGTATTCGATTTCCGATAGATTCGTCTCGGCCAGCAATGCCGCTAGCGTGCGGACGAGATCGCTGTCGATCCTCAAATCGCCGTTTTTTGACATTCCCGATTAAGGCTCCGATCCGTCGCCAGACCTAATTTCCGCCGCGCAGGAGCCGTGCCATCGCGGTCAGCGCCAATTCGTAGCCATGGCCGCCGAAGCCGCAGATGACCCCCCGCGCGGCGCGGCTTACGAAGGAATTGTGGCGAAATTCCTCACGCCGAAAAATATTCGAGAGGTGCACCTCGATGGCCGGCACGGCGGCGGCGTTGAGCGCATCGAGAATGGCAACCGAGGTGTGGGTGTAAGCCCCGGCGTTGAGAATGATGCCGTCGGCCGATTGCCGCGCCTCCTGAATCCAGTCGACGAGCTGGCCCTCATGGTTCGACTGGCGGAAATCGATGCTGAGATCGAGCCTTGCCGCGCAGTCGAGGCAGGAATCCTCGATCTCCGACAGGGTTTCGCTGCCGTAGATCTCGGGTTCGCGCAGGCCCAACAGGTTGAGATTGGGCCCGTTAAGGATGAGAATCGTCGGATTGGCCGCCACGGGCGCGCTCGCTCTTGGGATGATGACGCTTATAGCACGCGGCCCGCCGGGGGCAAGCAAGACCGGCCGCGGGGGACGAGGGGCCTATGAACCGGCGCGATGCCGAGGCGACCCAAAGCCCTGATCGCCATGATGTTTCTCGGATGGGTGCAAGCGAGGCTTGCGGACGTCTTCACCGGGGGCTACTTTTGGTGATCGACTCGTCTAGGTTCGGTCAGCTCTCCTTCGCTCGTCTCGAGCGCCGGACTTAGCCTCCCGCCCTTTATCGATGCCGATCCGCCCTGCGCCGCGCGCGGGACGGCCTGCTCCCACTCTCCAAGGACACGATCATGGCTATCGGCACCGTCAAATGGTTCAATCCGCAGAAGGGCTATGGCTTCATCCAGCCACAGGCTGGCGGCAAGGATGTTTTCGTCCATATCTCCGCCGTCGAGCGCGCCGGGATGAGCACCCTCAGCGAGGGCCAGAAGGTCAGCTACGACATCGCCCGCGATCGCGGCAAGGAGGCGGCGGCGAACCTCGCGGCCGTCGGTTGATCGTCGAGACCCGAGATCGGCGGCTTGCGTGCGCGCCGCCTTCGGCCGGTCCCGAATGGGATTGAGCGGCGCAATCGGATGGAGCCAAGGCTATCGGGCGAAATTCCTTTCGTGAAGGACGCGGTATGAGCAAGGCAGAGCAACGCGGCGCGGAAGCGCGGCGCGAGGCGCAGATCGTGTGGAGCCGGGATCAGCAGCGCAACGCCGAGATTCTGGAGGAACGGGAGAAGGCGCGGCTGGCGGGCGCGGAAAAAACGGCACGGCTGCGCCAGCTTCGCCTCGCCCGCGAGGCCGAGCTGGCGGCGGCGGCCAAGCCTCCGCGCCCGCGGCGCAAGGCAGCCAAGGCCGGCAAGCCGAAGCCCGCGCCGAAGGGGGGCGGCTGAGCGGTCAGGCTTTGGTGAAGCTGGTGCCGGCGCTGGCTTCGAGCAGCGCGAGGACCCGGTCGAGCGCGGCGCGGTCCGCAGCGCCGAGCGGTGAGAGAAGACGCGCTTCGACGGCGAGCGCAAGGGGGCCGATCTCCGCGTAGATAGCGCGCCCCGTCGGGGTAAGCGCCAGGACCGAGCGCCGGCGGTCGCGGATGTCGACGCGGCGGACGAGGCGGCGGGCCGCGGCAAGGCGCGCCACCGCCCGGCTGACGCGCACCTTGTCCATCGCCGTGCGCTCGCAGACCGCATTCGCAGACATCGGGCCGAAGCGGCCCAGCACCGCCATGACCCGCCATTCCGGTACGGTCAGGTCGAAGCGCTCGGCGTAGACGCGCGCGATCGCCGTCGAGATCCGGTTGGTCAGGACCGAGAGGCGATAGGGAAGGAAGCGCTCCAGCGCCAGGACGGCGCCCGCCGCTTGCGCTGTGGGCCCGGTCGCCGCGTCGGCGGCCGACAATTCTGCGCTTGGAATTGGTTTCATCTGTAACTAAATTGCCGATCGGCCGTTTACCGTCAAGCCTCACGACCGCCGTCAAGGAGGAGAGCATGAGCCTGACGACCGATGTTCCGGCGCGGTCGCCGGCCGCGCGGCCGGCCCTGTGGGACAATCCCATGGGGACCGACGGGTTCGAATTCGTCGAATATGCCGCGCCCGATACGGAGGCCCTCGCCCGGCTCTTCGAGACGATGGGCTTCAGCGCCGTGGCCCGCCACCGCTCGAAGCGCGTGACGCTTTACCGCCAGGGCGACATCAACTTCATCCTCAATGCCGAGCCCGAGAGCTTCGCTCAGGCCTTCGCCCGCATTCACGGTCCGTCAGTGTGCGCCATGGCGTTCCGCGTCGCCGATGCGGCAAAAGCCTATAAGCGCGCCATCGAGCTCGGCGCCAAGCCGGTCCTCTCGAAGGTCGGACCGATGGAGCTCAACATCCCGGCGATCGAAGGCATCGGCGGCAGCCTCATCTACCTCGTCGATCGCTACGGCGATCATTCGATCTACGACGTCGATTTCGTGCCCATTGCCGGCGCCGAGCCGCGGCCGCGCGGCGCCGGGCTCGTCACCGTCGACCACCTGACGCACAACGTCCATCGCGGGCGCATGACGCAGTGGGCGGGGTTCTACGAGAAGCTCTTCAACTTCCGCGAGATCCGCTATTTCGATATCGAGGGCAAGCTGACCGGGCTGCGCTCCAAGGCGATGACCAGCCCTTGCGGCAAGATCCGCATCCCCATTAATGAGAGCGCCGACGACAAGTCGCAGATCGCCGAGTATCTCGACGCCTATCATGGCGAGGGCATCCAGCACATCGCGCTCGGCGCCGCCGATATCTATGCGACGGTCGAGACACTGCGCGCCAAGGGCGTTCCCTTCCAGAGCGCTCCGGATACTTATTACGAGGCGGTCGACCGCCGCCTTCCGGGCCATGGCGAGGACCTGGCGCGCCTTGCCAAGAACCGCATCCTCATCGACGGCGCGCCCACCGAAGGCGGCGGGCTCCTCCTGCAGATTTTCACGCAGACCGTCATCGGCCCGATCTTCTTCGAGATCATTCAGCGCAAGGGCAATGAAGGCTTCGGCGAGGGCAATTTCCAGGCCCTCTTCGAGTCGATCGAGGAGGATCAGATCCGCCGCGGCGTTCTGAAGGCGTGAGTGGGCGATCCGGAGCCGTCATTGCCAGCCTAGCGAAGCACCCCGTCCCAAACCCTCCCGTGCAAGCGGGGGAGGGCGGGGTGGGGCGCTCGATTGCGCCGCCCTGCGGCTCGCAAATGACGGCCTTTCCCCCTGTGGCCGGATACGGCGCGAGGAGAGACACGATGAAGAGATGGATCAGCTTCCCGCATGTCGAAGGCCTGGCCTCGCGCCAGGCGCATGCCGATCTTCCGCCCGGCACCTATGAGCGCGAGATGGGAAAGGAAGGCTTCTTCGGCCCGTCGACCCAGTTCTACCACACGCATCCGCCGACGGGCTGGACGGGCTGGGATGGGCCGCTCCGCCCGCGCGCCTTCGATCTGACGCGAATCAATGCCGTCGCGGCCTCGCCCTGGGAGGCGGATGCGGTGCTCTCCAATGCGCATCTGCGCTTCCGCCACTGGCGCACCGAGGGGAAGATGGATCATCTCGTGCGCAACGGCGATGGCGACGAGCTTCTCTTCGTCCATGAGGGCACCGGCGATCTCTTCTGCGATTTCGGCCATCTCGCCTTCCGCGACGGCGACTATATCGTCCTGCCGCGCGGCACCATGTGGCGCATCGAATGCCGCGGGCCGGTGACGGCGCTCCTCATCGAGGCGACGAACGACAGCTACCGCCTGCCCGAGAAGGGTCTTCTCGGCGCCCATGCCATCTTCGATCCGGCGAAGCTCGACCTGCCCGCCCTCGACGACGCTTTCGCCGCGCAGCGGCGGCGCGACGGCGAATGGCAGGTCCATGTCAAGCGGCGGAACGATATCTCGACGGTGACCTATCCCTTCAACCCGCTCGATGCCGTCGGCTGGAAGGGCGATCTCGCGCCGGTCCGCATCAATTGGCGCGACATCCGGCCGGTGATGAGCCATCGCTATCACCTGCCGCCCTCGGCGCATACCACCTTTCTTGCCGGCCGCTTCGTCGTCTGCACCTTCGTGCCGCGCCCTTTCGAGAGCGACCCCGGCGCGCTCAAAGTGCCGTTCTTCCACAACAATGACGATTTCGACGAGGTCATCTTCTACCACCGCGGCGACTTCTTCTCGCGCGACAACATCCATCCCGGCATGGTGACCTTGCACCCCGGCGGCTTCACGCACGGCCCGCACCCCAAGGCGCTACAGGGCATGCTCCGCCCGAGGAAGAGCGAGACCGACGAGGTTGCGGTCATGATCGACGCGCGCGATGCGCTCGACGTCGCGCATCTGCCCGAAGGCGTCGAGTTCGCCGGCTATGCCGATAGCTGGCGCGCGCCGGAGGCGGCGCGATGAAGCTCGCCTCGCTCAAGGCGGGCGGCCGGGACGGCACGCTCGTCGTCGTCGGCCGCGATCTCTCGCGCGCGGTTGCCGTTCCCCGAATCGCGGCGACGCTGCAGGCGGCGCTCGACGATTGGGAGCGCTGCGCCGAGGCGCTCGCCGCAGTCTCGGAGCGGCTGAACGCGGGGAGCGAGCCGGGCAGCTTCGCCTTCGATCCGCGAGAAGCGGCGGCGCCGCTGCCGCGCGCCTATCAATGGGCCGACGGCTCTGCCTACCTCCATCACGCCGAGCTCGTCCGCAAGGCGCGGAAGGCGGAGATGCCGCAGAGCCTCTACAGCGATCCCTTGATGTATCAGGGCGGCTCGGACAGCTTCATCGGCCCCTGCGATGACATTCTCGTCGCCGACGAGGGGTGGGGCATCGACCTCGAAGCGGAGATCGCCGTCGTCACCGGCGACGTGCCGATGGGAACGGAAGCGGCTTCGGCCGGCGCCCATATCCGCCTCCTCATGCTGGTCA
The DNA here is from genome assembly GCA_021325525.1 of Alphaproteobacteria bacterium. Taxonomy (GTDB): domain Bacteria; phylum Pseudomonadota; class Alphaproteobacteria; order ATCC43930; family CGMCC-115725; genus URHD0088. The sequence continues at coordinate 37,182 of JAJPHB010000116.1, read as the reverse complement.
ATGATGTGAGCCTGCGGAACCTCATTCCCGGCGAGCTGGCGAAGGGGTTCGGCTTCTTCCAATCGAAGCCGGCAACCGCCTTCTCGCCAGTTGCGGCGACGCCCGACGAGCTGGGCCCGGCCTGGGACGGCCGCACCATCCACTTGCCGCTCGAGAGCCGGGTGAACGGCGTGCTGCTCGGGCGTCCCGACGCGGGGCGGGACATGAATTTCGATTTCCCGACCCTGATCGCCCATGCGGCGCGGACTCGTGCGCTCGAGGCCGGCACGATCATCGGCTCCGGCACGGTCTCCAACCGCGATCCCGCCGCCGGCTCGTCCTGCCTCGCCGAGCGGCGCATGATCGAGACGATCGAGCGGGGCAAGGCGGAGACGCCGTTCCTCCGCTTCGGCGACCGCGTCCGCATCGAGATGCTCGACGCCTCGGGGCGGTCGATCTTCGGCGCCATCGATCAGAAGGTGGCGCACTATGAGGCGTGAGCGTTCGGGGCGCGCGCTCCCTCATGGAATCCGCGCCATCGCATTCCGGAGGCGCTCGGCGAGCGCGGCGAGCTCGGCCTTGTCTCCAGGCCGCAGCTCCCAATTCATGACGAGCCCGTCGTCGAGGCGCCGCGGAATGACGTGGAGATGGAAGTGCGGAACCGATTGCGCCGCTCCCGGCCCATTTGCCTGGAGGAGGTTGATGCCGTCGGGCCGCAGCTCCTGCGCGACCGCGTCAGCGACGCGCCGCGCCATGGGGAGCACGGCGACAAGATCGCCATCGCCGGCCGCCATGAGGGTCGGCGCATGCGCCTTGGTGACGACCAGGGCGTGGCCCGGATTGACCGGGTTGATATCGAGAAACGCGACCGTGCGCTCATCTTCGCCGATCTTGAAACAGGGAATGACGCCGGCGAGGATGCGGCAGAAGACGCAATTCGGATCGGATGCTGGCATGGCGCTCTCCGCTCTCGGGACGGGCCCATCATAGCAGCCGCGCGCCGAGAGTTGAGGCCCTGCCGCCGCCGGCCTAAGCTGCAGGCTCCGGGAGGATTTCATGAAGCTTTATGGTTTTTTCCGTTCCTCGGCCGCCTTCCGCGTCCGCATCGCCCTCAATCTGAAGGGTATTTCCTACGAGCAGGCCTCGATCCATTTGCGCCGCAACGATCAGGACGCGCCCGCCTACCGCGCGCTCAATCCGCAAGGCCTGGTGCCGGCGCTCGAAGACGACGGACAGGTCTTCATTCAGTCGATGGCGATCATCGAATACCTCGACGAGACCCATCCCGAGCCGCCCTTCCTGCCCGGCCACCCCGCCGACCGGGCGCGCGTGCGCGGCCTCGCCCAGATCATCGGCTGCGATATCCACCCCATCAACAATTTGCGCATCCTGCGCTATCTGGCCGACCCTCTGGGTCATGACGCCAAGACCGTCGGCATCTGGTACAATCACTGGATCGCCAAGGGCTTTGAGAGCCTCGAAGCGCTGCTGTCGCGGGACGAGCAGACCGGCGCCTTCTGCCATGGCGATGCGCCGGGGCTCGCCGATATCTGCCTCGTGCCGCAATGCTTCAATGCGCGGCGCTACGAGCTCGACATGACGCCCTACCCGACGCTGCGCCGCATCTTCGACAATTGCATGAAGCTGCCGGCCTTCGAGAAGGCGCGGCCGGAGGCGCAGCCCGACGCGGAGTAGGGCGCCTCCGGGCGCGATGCCGGGTCGCGGGCCGAAACTCTTGCGCGCCCGGCGGCGTTGTCATCGCCATGAACGCGACGGCGCCCCGCATCGAGGATTACGCTCTCATCGGCGACACCCACACCGCGGCGCTGATCGGGCGCGACGGCTCGATCGATTGGCTGTGCCTGCCCCGCTTCGATGCGCCGGCCTGCTTCGCGAAACTCCTCGGAACCGCCGAGAACGGCCGCTGGCTGATCGCTCCCGCCGGCGAGGTCCGAGCCGTTCGCCGGCGTTACCGCGCGGGCACGCTCGTTCTCGAAACCGATTTCGAGACGCCGGCGGGCGTCGCGCGCCTCGTCGATTTCATGCCGTGCCCGAGCACGAGCGACAGCGTCGAGCTTGTCCGTCTCGTCTGCGGCGTTTCGGGGGCGGTGCCGATGCGGATGTCGCTGGCCCTGCGCTTCGATTACGGCCGCATTATTCCCTGGGTCCGCTCGCGCGGCTACGGACTCCATGCCGTCGCCGGGCCCGACGCGGTCTCGATCGAAACGCCGGTGGCGATGCGCGGCGAAGACTTCACCACGGTGGCCCACTTTACCGTGCTGGAGGGCCAGGAAATCCCGTTCGTGATGAAATGGCGCCCCTCGCACAAACCCGAGACGGCCTCGCGGGATGCCGGTTCGCTGCTGCGACAGACCGAGGACTACTGGCGCGCCTGGTCGAGCCGCTGCGCCTATGACGGCGAATGGCGCGAGGCGGTGCTCCGGTCGGTCATTACGCTGAAGGCGCTGACCTATCACCCGACCGGCGGCATCGTCGCGGCGCCGACCGCCTCGCTGCCGGAATGCCTCGGCGGACCCCGCAATTGGGATTACCGCTTCTGCTGGATTCGCGATGCGACGCTGACGCTGCTGGCGATGCTGAGCTGCGGCTATACCGAGGAGGCGAGGGCGTGGCGCGAATGGCTGCTGCGCGCCGCTGCCGGCAAGCCGTCGGAGCTGCAGATCATGTACGGCCTTGCCGGCGAGCGGCGACTCGAGGAATACGAGCTGCCCTGGCTCTCGGGCTTTGCCGGAAGCAAGCCGGTGCGCATCGGCAACGCCGCCCATGCACAGTTCCAGCTCGACGTCTATGGCGAGCTGATGGATGCGCTGCAGGTGGCGCGGAAGAACAAGATCGAGCCCGACAGCGAGGCGTGGCGCGTCCAGGAACAGCTCCTCGACTTCCTCGAAGGGGCGTGGGACAAGCCCGACGAGGGCATCTGGGAGATCCGCGGCCCGCGCCGCCACTTCACCCATTCGAAGGTGATGGCCTGGGTCGGTCTCGACCGCTCGATCGCCGCCGTCGATACCTACGGCTTCAAGGGGCCGGTAGAGCGCTGGCGCGACTTGCGCCGACGCATCCATGCCGATGTCTGCCGCCACGGCTTTGATGCCGACAAGAACAGCTTTGTCCAATATTACGGCGCCAAGGAGGTCGATGCCGCGCTTCTTATGCTGCCGCTCGTGGGATTCTTGCCGGTTTCCGATCCGCGGATGCGCGGCACGGTCGAGGCGATCCAGCGCGAGCTCGTCGTCGATGGCCTCGTCATGCGCTATGCAACGCATACCGGCGTCGATGGCCTGCCGCCGGGCGAGGGCGCCTTTCTCGCCTGTACCTTCTGGCTCGTCGACAATCTGACCTTGATGGGGCGTGAAGACGAGGCGCGGCCGATTTTCGAGCGCCTGCTCTCGCTGCGCAACGATGTCGGCCTCCTCGCCGAGGAATATGATCCGCGCGCGCGCCGCCAGCTCGGGAATTTCCCGCAGGCCTTCTCGCACATCGCTCTCATCAACAGCGCCCAGAACCTGGTGCTGGCGAAGGGGCCGGCGAAGGAGCGGCTGCAGCACGCGGCGGTAAGCTGACCCGCCGCGGCCGCGGGCCTTTATTCGCTCTTCCTATTCGCTTTCGCGCTTGCCGAACATGCCGCCGAGCGCACTCTTTGCGGCGCCCACCGCGGCGGCGGTGTCGCCCGTAAGATACGTCTCGAGCTGCGCTGCAACCGGCGGCGGCGCGTGCTCCTTCACATAGGCGATGATGGCGTCGACGGCCTTGACGGCCGTGTCTTCTGAGATGCCGGCGCTGTCGGCAACGCGCTGAACGAGTTCATTCATGGGCATCGCTGCGCTCCTGTCGAAAGAGTGGTTCCCGTCCGGCCCGCCCTCACTGCGTCTGGGTCGTGCCCGAAGATCCGCCGCTCGAGCCCGAAGAGCCCTTTGCCGTCCCCTGGCGTGCGACGATCTTGTTCTTGATCTGGTCGTAGACCTTCTCCGGCACGATCTTCCGCTGCGCCAGCTCGTCCTTCGACCGGTACGGCCGATTGGCGATGATCGCTTGGGCGCGCGCCTTGCCGATGCCCGGCAGCTTGTCGAGTTCCTCGGCCGAGGCCGAGTTGATGTCGACGAGGCCGCCTTGCTGCGCGGCGGGCGAGCTGCCCGATTTGCTCGGGCTGTTCGGCATGGTCGCCGAAGGCCGGCTGGTCGTCGAGCTCGAAGGCGATTGCGTTTGTGCCAGGACCGGGGCGGCAAGCAGGGCGCTCAACGCGGCCGCAATCAGGTATCGGGTGGCTCTCATTCTGGATCTCCTGCCAGTGCGATTGCCACCCGAACGGCCGGGATCGTGCGAAGTGCCAGGTAGGGAGCGCCGGTTGAGCGCCCGGCGGCATCCGACCGCTATCCGCCCTTCGCTCGCGGATGCGCCTTGTCGTAGACGGCGAGAAGATGCGCCGTCTCGATCGCGGTGTAGCGCTGCGTCGTCGAGAGGCTCGCGTGGCCGAGCAGCTCCTGGATGCTCCGCAGATCGCCGCCGGCGGCGAGGAGGTGCGTGGCGAAGCTGTGCCGCAGCGCATGCGGTGTCGCCGTTTCGGGCAGCCGAAGCAGGCGCCGGATTTCGGCCATCCGGCGCTGGACGAGGCGCGGATTGAGCGGACCGCCGCGCGCGCCGCGGAAAAGCGGCCCGTCGGCCGGCAGCGGATAGGGACAGGCGGCGACATAGGCGGCGACCGCATCGGCGACGGCCGGCAGGACAGGGACGACGCGCTCCTTGTTGCCCTTGCCGACGATCCGCATCATTCCCGCCGCGAGCGGGGCCTCGCGCCGCGCCAGGCTGAGCGCTTCGGCAAGGCGCAGGCCGCAGCCGTAGAGAAGGGTGAAGATCGCGAGATCGCGCTGGCCGAGCCACGGCGCTTCATCGGCCCCCTCAGCGCCGCCCAGCACCTCCCCGGCTTCCTCGGCGCTGAGCGCCTTCGGCAGGCTTGCCGGCCGTTTTGGCGACCGGACCGAGGCGAGGGCGGCGTTCTGCGCGAGGCCGCGGCGGTCGAGGAAGCGGAAGAAGCTCCGCAGCACCGACAGGGCCCTTGCCGAGGAACTGCCGGCGCTGCCTTCCCCGGCGCGCTGAGCGAGATAGGCGCGGAAATCGGCGAGGCGCAGCGCCGCTAGCTCGGCAACATCCGGCACGCCGCCGAGATGGCGCGTGAGGAAATCGAAGAAGCGGGCCAGATCGCCGCTGTAAGCGGCGAGGGTATGCGGCGAGCATCGCCGCTCCGTTCCGAGCCAGTCCAGCCAGGCCGCAGCCGCCTTGCGGCAGGCTGGCGCCGCGCTGTAGTGCTCCGGCGGGACTGGCGCGGGAGCGGTCAGCCAGCCCGGCCGAGCCTCACGCGGCGAGGTCGAGCCAGGCGGCAATGGTGCGTTCGAGTGAATGCGCGAGGAAGCAGAGCAATTCCGTGCCTTGGCCCGGGTGGAAGCGTCCCGGCTTGCGCGCGCCGATGCAGAGCAGCCCTGTCGGCGCGTGCTCGCTGACCGCGAGGCGGAGCAGCGCCTGCGAACGAACGAGTCCGGCGCCGCCACCGAAGAGAGCCGGCTCGCCCGGCATGTCGGCGCGCAGCAGCGCATCGCGCTCGCCCCCGAGCAGGCCGTCGACCGTACCGCGGCGGAGCATCTGAATGCCGTGTAGCGGCAGCCGCGGCTGGGCGCTCGCAGCCGATTCGACGCCGATCGTCACGACGTCGACATCGAGGAGAACGGCGAGATCGGTGGTGACGACCTGGATGAGCTGCTCGAAGCTGGTCGCGGCGATGATCGCCAGCACGGCGGCATGCACACGGCTTTGGCTCGCGAGGTTGGAGCGGCTTGTCGCGATGAGGGTGCGATGCGCGGTGCGCGCCCGCGCCAGCTCCTCGCGCAGGCGTTGCAGCATGAATTGCTGCATGTCGAGGACGCCTTCGCCGCGCCGCATGGCGGGCGGCGTCAGCACCGTCAAGAGCTCGGGGTGCTCGTTGAGGAAGTCGGGGTGGCGCCGCAGATAGCCGACGACCGCTTCGGGCGCGAGCTCGCGCGCCTCAGCCGCCGCGCCGCCCGCCTCCGGCGGTGGTCCTGCGACCGATTTCTTGTCCTTGCTCCGATCCAAGGCGGCTACTCCGCGGCCGCTCGGACTGCGCCGCCCGGTCCGAGGATCGATTGGCCGGTCTTCGCCCAGTCGGCGAGGAAGGCGGCCAGCCCCTTATCGGTCAGCGGGTGAGCGAACATCTGGCGAAGCACCGCCGGCGGCAGCGTCGCGACATCGGCGCCGAGTTTCGCCGCCTCGACAACATGGAGAGGATTGCGCACCGAGGCCACCAGAACTTCGGTTTTGAGCGCCGGATAATTGCGGTAGATCGCCACGATCTCGCGGATGAGCTCCATGCCGGTGGCGCCGACATCGTCGAGTCGGCCGACAAAGGGGGAGACGAACCGCGCTCCGGCTTTCGCCGCGAGCAGCGCCTGAGCCGCCGAAAAGCACAAGGTCACGTTGACCATCGTTCCTTCGTCGGCAAGGGTCCGGCAGACTTTGAGCCCGTCAGGCGTCAGCGGCACCTTGACGGCGACGTTGCTCGCGATCGCCGCCAGCCGGCGCCCCTCTTCGAGCATCGTCGGCGCATCGGTCGCCGTCACCTCGGCACTCACCGGTCCTGCGACGAGGGCGCAAATCTCCTTCACCGTCTCGAGAAAATTCCGCCCGCTCTTGGCGACAAGGGAGGGGTTGGTGGTGACGCCGTCGACGAGGCCGGTGGCGACGAGATCGGCAATCTCGGCGCGGTCGGCGGTGTCGATGAAGAACTTCATGCACTCTGCCTCATGGCCATGGGCGGCGCCGCGACGGGCGGCCTTGGACCCGTCCCGGCTTTCGTTCTAAGAGTGTAGCCGATGCCTCCTTGCCACGCCACTCTCGCCGGCGCGCAATTGCGGTTGCCGAGCGCTCCCGCGGCGCGTTGCGCCGTTCTTCTGCCGCTTCCGCTCGATCGCCCCTATGACTATCGCGTCACCGCCGACGCGCGGCTGACGCCCGGAACCTTCGTCGCGGTGCCGCTCGGGCGGCGAATCGTGCCGGGCGTCGTTTGGGACGGCGCCGACGACGAGGCGGTTCCTGAGGAGCGCCTCAAGGCGGTCGAGCAGATCCTGGACGCGCCGCCGCTGCGTCCGGAGCTGCGGCGGTTCATCGACTGGGTCGCCCGCTACACCATGGCCCCGTCCGGCGCGGTGCTGCGCATGGCGATGAGCGTGCCCGACGCGCTGAGGCCGCCGCGGCGGGTCTATGCCTGCGCGCTGAGCGAATCGGGCGAGGCGGCCCTGCGCGGCGATGGCGATGCCAAGCCGCTGACGCCGGCCAGGCAGCGCGTTCTTGCCGAGCTTGCCGACGGACCGCCGCGCGCGCCGGCCGACCTCGCCCGCGCCGCAGGCTGCGGGGCAGGCGTCGTTCGCGGCCTCCTCGATCTGGGCCTCCTGCGGCTTGTCGAGACCCCCGCCCTGTCCGTCGTTCCAGAGCCGGATTGGCGCCGGCCCGGCCCGGCGCTGGCGCCCGACCAGGCGGCGGCCGCGCACGATCTTGCCGGGAAGGTGCTGACGGGCGGATTCGGCGTGACGCTGCTCGACGGCGTCACCGGCTCCGGCAAGACGCAGGTTTATTTCGCCGCGATCGCCGCCGCGCTCGAGCGCCAGCGCCAGGCGCTGGTATTGCTGCCGGAGATCGCGCTCGGCGCCCAATTCCTGTCGCGCTTTGCCGAGCGGTTCGGCGCGCCTCCCGTTCTCTGGCACTCCGACCTCACGCATGCCGAGCGGCGGATCGGCTGGCGCGCCGTGGTCGAGGGGCGCGCCCGCGTCGTCGTCGGCGCCCGCTCGGCGCTCTTCCTGCCCTTCGCCGATCTCGGCCTGGTCGTCGTCGACGAGGAGCACGACCTCTCCTACAAGCAGGAGGACGGCGTCGTTTACCACGCCCGCGACATGGCGATCGTGCGTGCACGGCTCGCCGGGATACCGGTCGTCTTGGCTTCGGCGACGCCCTCGCTCGAAACGATCGTCAATGTCGAGACGGGCCGTTATCGCCGCCTCAGCCTGCCGAGCCGCCATGCCGGCGCGCTGCTGCCCAAGATCGAGGCGCTCGATCTCCGGCGCGCCCAGCCCGAGCGCCAGCGCTTCCTTGCGCCGCCCCTCGTCGCCGCCCTCGCCGAGACGCTCCGGGCGGGCGAGCAGGCTCTCCTGTTCCTCAATCGACGCGGCTATGCACCGCTCACCTTATGCCGCGCTTGCGGGCATCGCCTGCAGTGCCCGAATTGCACCGCCTGGCTCATCGAGCACCGGTTTCTCGGCAGGCTCCAATGCCATCATTGCGGCCATGCCGAGGGCTTGCCGCGCTATTGCCCGTCCTGCGCCGCGCCGGGTGCCTTCGCCGCCTGCGGCCCCGGCGTCGAGCGCCTCGCCGAGGAGGTGGCGCTGCGCTTTCCCGAGGCGCGCTGCGCCGTCATGGCGAGCGACACGCTGAACGGCCCGCGCGCGGCGGCACAGCTAGTCGAGAGCGTCGCCAGTCACGAGATCGACATCCTCATCGGCACCCAGATCGTCGCCAAGGGCCACCATTTCCCGATGCTGACTCTGGTCGGCGTCGTCGATGCCGATCTCGGCCTTGCCGGCGGCGATTTGCGCGCGGCCGAGCGCACCTATCAGCTCCTGCACCAGGTCGCCGGACGCGCCGGCCGGGCCGGACGGCCGGGTACCGTATACCTCCAGACCTTCCTGCCGGAGCATCCAGTGATCCGCGCCCTCGTCAGCGGCGATCGCGACCGCTTCCTGGCGGAAGAAGCGGCGGCGCGCCGCGCCTACGGCATGCCGCCTTTCGGCCGCCTCGCCGCGCTCATCGTCTCCGCGCCCGATGCCGACGGCGCGGATGCCGTCGCCGCGGCGTTTGCGCGCGGCGCGCCGCAGATGCCGGGCCTCGAAGTGCTGGGCCCTGCTCCGGCGCCGCTCGCCGTCTTGCGCGGACGCCATCGCCGACGCTTCCTGGTGAAGGCGCGGCGCGACGTCGCGGTTCAGCCGGTGCTGCGGGACTGGCTCCGGCGCATCAAAATACCCGCCAACGCGCGCGTCCAGGTCGATATCGACCCCTACAGCTTTCTCTGAGCCAGGGGCGGAGCGGAGGCGCTCGGAGCGAACTCGGCGCATGAGGCCGAGCGGCGGCGCGCTTGCGCGCTCCGTCAATCGGCGGCGGCCCCCGGCGCCGCAGGCGCAAGAATTTCCGCGATGCTCGCCAGCGTGGCATCGATATCGTGATCCGTCGTTTGCCAGTTGCAGACGGACACCCGCATGACCCGCATGCCGCGCCAGGTGGCCCCGCCAAACCAGGCAACCCCTTTTGCCTGGATGCGGCGGATCACCGCATCGGTGGTACGGTCGTGGTCTCCGTCTTTCGACAAGAACCGCACGAGCCCTTGGTTGATCGTCGGGGCGGCAATGATCTCGGCGCCGGGAAGCGCTCCGATGCCTTTCACCAAGCGGTCGGCCTGCGCACAGCAGCGCTCGACGATCGCGGCGATGCCGGAGCGGCCGAGGGCGCGGATTGCCGTATAGGCCGGGAATCCGCGGCCGCGGCGCGACCATTCCGGATTCCAGTCCTTTTGATTGCGAAGCTCCTCCCGCGGTATCGAATAGCTGGTGTCCTGCGCGAAGGCAGCGCGGTGCGCCAGCGGATGCGCGGCGAAGGCAAGGCCGCAATCGAAGGGCAGGTTCAGCCATTTATGCCCGTCCGTCGCCCAGGAATCCGCGGCCTCGGCGCCATGGAGCAGATGGCGGTACCGCGGGCTGGCGGCGGCCCAAAGCCCGAATGCGCCATCGATATGCACCCATGCCTTCGCGGCGCGCGCGAGCCGGCAGGCCTGCTCGAAAGGATCGAAGATGCCCGTATTGAGATCGCCGGCCTGCAGCCACACGATCGTCGGGCCGGCGCCGGCTCGCCGAAGCGCCTCTTCCAGTCCGCCGATCTCCATGCGCCCCCTGGCGTCGATCGGCACGTATCGGATCGCCTCGGTGCCGATGCCGAGGAGCCGGACCGACCGCATCATCGATTCATGCCGGCTCTCCGTGGCCAAGACCGTCAGCCGCGGCGCGCCGGCGAGGCCCGATTTTTCGACATTCCAGCCGCGGTCGCGGAGCAGCCGGTGGCGCGCCGCGGCGAGCGCCGTCGTATGCGCCATTTGGCAGCCCGTCACGAAGGCGAATGAGGCCGATCGCGGAATGCCGAGAAGGTCCTTCAGCCATTCGCCGCAGACTTCCTCGACGACGGCCTCCGCCGGCGCCGTGAGGTTGGACGCCGCGTTCTGGTCCCATGTGGAGGTGAGCCAATCGGCGGCAAGCGCGGCAGGCAGCGTGCCGCCGATGACCCAGCCGAAGAAGCGGCCGCTCGCCGAGCCCATGATGCCGCCTTCGCTGTCGCGAACGAGCTCGTCGATCACGGCCTCGCCATCCATCCCGTTTTCCGGAAGCGGCTTTCGCAAGCGCTGCCGCAGCTCCGCAATGCTTGCCGTCGCGGCGACCGGTCGCGACGGCAGGGTTCCGAGGTAGCGAATGGCGTGGGCAGCGGCGGCGGCGAGAATTCTGCTCATAATGCCTCGGCCTTTCGCGAGCGGGGTGCGATGCGGCAATTCTGTCATCGAGCCCGCGATCGTTGCTGCGGCCCTCACCGAAGAATCTGACGCCATATGCCGCATCGCAGCGGCAAGCGGCGCGGCCCATGCGCCGCCGCCTATCTCGCGTCGATATTGAGGAAATCGGCGAGCCGGTCATACCATCGGGTTTGCTCGGGCGGGCGGGACAACGGGTTGGCAGGGCTGGGATTGGGCACCACGAAGAGACGTGTCGGCCCGATCGCATCCGCCTGGGGGCCGAGGTGGATTGCAGGCGCGGCCCTGCCGAAGGCAAGGCGAGCGAAGGGCCGGTAGCCCGTCACGCCATGAAAGCAGGCAAGCCGCGGCGCATGGGCTGCGAGCTTCGCCAGCAGGGCCGGAACCCCGGCGGCGAGCTCGCCCGGTTCGAGCCGCGCCGCATTCGCGGTCGGCCGCTTCACGACGTCGGTGAAGCCGAATCCATGATCGAGAAGCGCCGCATCGTGCTCGGGACCAAGGGTCGAGACGCCGAGCGCCCGCCGTGCCGCGGCGCTCAGGAGCGAGCGCGAGAAGCTCGGCCAGAAGCGGTTGGCCGGTCGCGCGAAATAGTGACCGCGCCGGGCCGAGTAGAGCCCCGGATTGATGCCGATGAAGACGATGTCGAGCCCGTCGCGGAGGAGGTCGGGAAGCGTCCGAACCTCGTCGGCGGCGCTGCGAGGGCGCGTCCCCTCGCTTTGCTGATCGTCTCGGCGGCCGGCTGTGAGGGAGTTCACAGGCATTGCTCCTTCTCGCTTGGTACGGCGTCGCGCCGACGCTAACCTGTTTGCGAACTCGCGGCCGCGATCACGTTCATGGAGGGACCCATCATGCCACGGATCGACGTTCTCTTCCTGCGCATCGCGGTGCTCTACGCCCTTGCCGGCATCGCTCTCGGCATCTTCATGGCGATGTCCGAGGATCACTCGCAGATGCCGACCCATGCCCATATCAACCTCGTCGGCTGGACCTCGATGGCTCTCTACGCTGTCGTCTACCGCTTGTGGCCCGAGGCGGGCATGTCGCCTCTGGCGCGCTGGCACTTCTGGCTTGCCAATGCCGGGGCGCTGCTCGTCGTCATCGGCGTCGCCGGCATCATGGAAGGTCATCCCGAGCGGTTCGAGCCGATCGCCGGGATCGGCTCCATCGCGACGCTGCTCGCCATGCTGCTCTTCGCCGGCATCGTCTTCCGGCGGGTCTCGGCGGTGCGCTCGCCCGGGCTGACGGAGAAGGCGCCGCTGGCGGCGACCCGCTGAGGCGGCGCAAGGCAGCCGCTGGCGGCGCCGAAACGCCGCATCCGCCGATCTCTTTCCGGCGCCGCCCCGGTTGTTGCGCCCTCCGATCAAGTATGTTAGGAACCCGCGCGCTTCGGGCGGGCCCCCGCCCGATGGGTTTCCATTGTCGAAATCCGCGCAACGGTTTCACGGCCCCAGCGCTCCGGCGAAGGCGGGGACATCGAGGGTTTCCTTAGAGTGGCATCCGAAGGCAAAGGCGTTTCCGGGCTCGCCGATCGCTACGCCACGGCATTGTTCGAGCTCGCCGAGGAGCAGAAGTTGCTCGACCAAGTGGCGGGCGACCTGCGGCGGCTCGGTGCGATGCTGCGGGAGAGCGGGGATTTGCGGCGCCTCGTGCGCAGCCCGATCCTGTCGCGCGCCGAGCAGGGCCGCGCGATCGGCGCGCTCGCGCAGGAGGCCGGCTTCTCGGCGCTGACGCGCAATTTCCTCGGCCTCGTGGCGCAGAACCGCCGGCTCTTCGCCGTGCCGGAGATGATCGGCGCCTTCCTCGCCCGCCTTGCCGCGCGGCGCGGCGAGATCACCGCCGAGGTGACGGCGGCGCAGGAATTGACGGCCGCGCAGCGCGACGCGGTCACCGAACAGCTCAAGAAGGCGATGGGCAGCAAGGTCGCGGTCGAGCTGCGGGTCGACCCCGCGCTCCTCGGCGGCCTCGTCGTCAAGGTCGGCTCGCGCATGGTCGATGCGTCGCTGCGCAGCAAGCTGCACCGCCTGCAGCTCGCGATGAAGGGGGCTTAGCTCACATGGACATCAGGGCAGCAGAAATTTCCGCCATCCTCAAGCAACAGATCGCCGGGTTCGGCGCCGAGGCGGATGTCGCCGAGGTCGGGCAAGTGCTGTCGATCGGCGACGGCATCGCCCGCGTCTACGGCCTCGACAAGGTCCAGGCCGGCGAGATGGTGGAGTTCCCGAACGGCATGAAGGGCATGGCCCTCAATCTCGAGACCGACAATGTCGGCGTCGTCATTTTCGGCGACGATTCCGGCATTCGCGAAGGCGATACGGTGAAGCGCACCGGCGCCATCGTCGACGTGCCGGTCGGGAAGGGGCTCCTGGGCCGCGTCGTCGACGGCCTCGGCAATCCCATCGACGGCAAGGGACCGCTCCAGGATGTGCGGCGCCAGCGCGTCGAAGTGAAGGCGCCCGGCATCATCCCGCGCAAATCCGTGCATGAACCGGTGCAGACGGGCCTCAAGGCCATCGACAGCCTGGTGCCGATCGGCCGCGGTCAGCGCGAGCTCATCATCGGCGACCGCCAGACCGGCAAGACCGCCGTCGCCATCGACACCTTCCTCAATCAGAAGGCGATCAACGCCAGCGGCGACGAGAGTCGGAAGCTCTACTGCATCTATGTCGCGGTCGGCCAGAAGCGCTCGACCGTGGCGCAGATCGTCAAGACCCTGCAGGATTACGGCGCCCTCGAATACTCGATCGTCGTCGCCGCGACGGCGTCGGAACCCGCTCCGCTGCAGTTCCTCGCGCCCTATGCCGGCTGCACCATGGGCGAGTTCTTCCGCGACAACGGCATGCATGCCGTCATCGTCTACGACGATCTCTCGAAGCAGGCGGTGGCCTATCGCCAGATGTCCCTGCTGCTGCGCCGTCCGCCCGGCCGCGAAGCCTATCCGGGCGACGTCTTCTACCTGCATTCGCGCCTGCTCGAACGGGCGGCGAAGATGAACGACGCGCATGGCGCGGGCTCGCTGACCGCGCTGCCCATCATCGAGACGCAGGCGGGCGACGTCTCGGCCTACATCCCGACCAATGTCATCTCGATCACGGACGGGCAGATCTTCCTCGAGACCGAGCTCTTCTATCGCGGCATCCGCCCCGCCATCAATGTCGGCCTCTCGGTGAGCCGCGTCGGCTCGGCGGCGCAGATCAAGGCGATGAAGCAGGTCGCCGGCAAGATCAAGCTGGAGCTGGCGCAGTACCGCGAGATGGCAGCCTTCGCGCAATTCGCTTCCGATCTCGACGCGTCGACGCAGCGCCTCCTCGCGCGCGGCGCGCGGCTGACCGAGCTGCTGAAGCAGCCGCAATTCGCGCCCTTCGCCGTCGAGGAGCAGGTGGTTTCCATCTTCGCCGGAACGCGCGGCTATCTCGACAAGATCGACACCTCTCAGGTGACGCGCTTCGAGCGCTCGATGCTCGACGAGATCCATGCGCGAGCGCCCGAGATCCTGCAATCCATTCGCGAGAAGCGCGAGCTGACGAAGGAGACCGAGGCGGCGCTGACGAAGTTCCTCGACGATTTCGCCAAGACCTTCGCCTGACGACCCGGCCCGATGCCCTCGCTCAAGGACCTCCGGACGCGGATCCGCAGCGTCAAGTCGACGCAGAAGATCACCTCGGCGATGAAGATGGTGGCCGCCTCGCGCCTGCGCCGCGCCCAGGAGGCGGCGGAGGCGGCGCGCCCCTATGCCGAGCGGATGAACCGGATGCTGTCCTCCCTGGCAGGGCGCATGGCGGGGCAGCCCGGCGCCCATCCGCTTCTCGCCGGAACGGGCAAGGACGATGTCCATTTTCTCCTCGTCCTTACCTCCGATCGCGGCCTCGCCGGCGGCTTCAACGCCTCGATCCTGCGCGATGCGCGCCGGCGCATCCGCGAATTGCTGCGGCAGGGCAAGACGGTCAAGATTCTCACCGTCGGGCGCAAGGGACGCGACATCCTGCGCCGCGACAATGCCCGCCACATCATCGAGAGCCGGACGGATGTCGGGCGGCGCGGCGTCCGCTTCGCCGAGGCGCGCGAGATCGCCGAGCGCGTTCTCGCCCTCTATGAGGCCGGCGAATTCGATGTCTGCACGGTCATCTACAACCGCTTCAAATCGGCGATGACGCAGGTCGTCACGGCATTGCAGCTCGTGCCCTTCGCGCCCGAAGCCGCGGCGGCGCCGGACGTCGCCGGCGCCGTTTACGAATTCGAGCCCGATGAAGAGGAGATTCTGAAGAAGCTGCTGCCCAACAACATCGCGGTGCAGCTCTTCACGGCGCTGCTCGAAAACGGCGCGTCCGAGCAGGGCGCGCGCATGACGGCGATGGACAACGCGACGCGCAATGCCGGCGAGATGATCGATCGCCTCACGGTCAACTACAACCGCACGCGCCAGGCGGTCATCACCAAGGAACTCATCGAGATCATATCCGGCGCCGAAGCGCTCTGACGCGCGGCGCCGCTCCGCGACGCAAGGACGGGAACCCATGGCAACCAACAAGATCGGCACCATAGCGCAGGTCATCGGCGCCGTTGTCGACGTGAAGTTCGAAGGCGAGCTGCCGCCCATCTTGAATGCTCTGCACACGCAGAATCAGGGCAAGACGCTCGTTCTCGAAGTGGCGCAGCATCTGGGCGAGAGCATCGTCCGCACCATCGCGATGGACACGACGGACGGCCTCGTGCGCGGCGGCGAGGTGGTGGATACGGGCGGCCCCATCAAGGTGCCGGTCGGGCCAGAGACCTTGGGCCGCATCATCAACGTCATCGGCGAGCCGGTCGACGAGCGGGGTCCGGTCAAGACCAAGACGACCTCGCCCATCCACAAGCCGGCGCCGGAATTCGTCGACCAGTCGACCGAGGCTGAAATCCTCGTCACCGGCATCAAGGTCGTCGACCTGCTGGCGCCCTATGCGAAAGGCGGCAAGATCGGGCTCTTCGGCGGTGCCGGCGTCGGCAAGACCGTGCTCATCATGGAGCTCATCAACAACGTCGCCAAGGCGCATGGTGGCTACTCCGTCTTCGCCGGCGTCGGCGAGCGGACGCGCGAGGGCAACGACCTCTATCACGAGATGATGGAGTCGAAGGTCATCATCCCCGACGGGCCGGGCTCGAAGGCGGCGCTCGTCTACGGGCAGATGAACGAGCCGCCGGGGGCGCGCGCCCGCGTCGGCCTCACCGGCCTGACGCTTGCCGAGTATTTCCGCGACGAGGAGGGGCAGGACGTGCTCTTTTTCGTCGACAACATTTTCCGCTTCACCCAGGCGGGGTCGGAAGTGTCGGCGCTGCTCGGCCGCATTCCCTCGGCGGTCGGCTATCAGCCCACCCTCGCCACCGATATGGGTGCGCTGCAGGAGCGCATCACGACGACGAAGAAGGGTTCGATCACCTCGGTGCAGGCGATCTACGTGCCCGCCGACGATTTGACCGATCCCGCGCCCGCCACCTCCTTCGCCCATCTCGACGCAACGACGGTGCTGTCGCGGCAGATCGCCGAGCTCGGCATCTACCCGGCCGTCGATCCGCTCGATTCGACCTCGCGCATGCTCGATCCGCGCGTCGTCGGCGAGGAGCACTACAAGGTGGCGCGCGACGTCCAGCGCGTGCTGCAGACCTATAAATCGCTGCAGGACATCATCGCCATTCTCGGCATGGACGAGCTCTCCGAAGAGGACAAGCTCACGGTGGCCCGGGCGCGCAAGATCCAGCGCTTCCTGTCGCAGCCCTTCCATGTCGCCGAGGTCTTCACCGGCTCGCCCGGCGTGCTCGTCCCGCTCGAGGAGACGATCCGCGGCTTCAAGGGCATCGTCGCCGGCGATCACGACGACCTGCCGGAAAGCGCCTTCTACATGGTCGGGACGATCGACGAGGCCATTCAGAAGGCGCGCAAGATGGCGGCCGAGGCCGCTTGATCTGGCGATGGAATTTGCATGACGTGAGCGTTGCGGCAGGACCCTCGCTCCTCACCCTCCCATCGCATTGCGATGGGCCCCTCCCTCTCCCCTCTCCCGCGCCGGGAGAGGGGAGAGGTGTAGGTGACGGGAGAGGGCTCTTGCCGCCGCGCAGGCGCGAGGGAACCGGATACTGACATGGCCGACAAGGTGCAATTCGAGCTGGTCTCGCCGGAGAAGCTGCTTCTCTCCGAAGCCGTCGACATGGTGGTCGTCCCCGGCAGCGAGGGCAATTTCGGCGTCCTTCCCGGCCACGCTCTCTTCATCTCGACGGTGCGGCCCGGCGTCATCGATGTTTATGACGGCAACGAAATCGGCGAGCGCATCTTCGTCGCAGGCGGCTTCGCGGAAGTGACGCCCGAGCGCTGCACCGTTCTCGCCGACGAGGCGATGCCGCTCTCCTCGCTCGATGGCGCGGCGATCGAAGCCGATCTGCGCGCCCTCGAAGGCGCGGTTGCCAATCTGCGCGACCGGGTCGCGCGGCTCGCGGGCGCCGAGCGTGACGAGGCCGCGCATGAGCTGCGCGCCACCGAAGCCCGCATCGAGGTCGAGACGGCAAAGCTCAGCGCGCTGCGCCAAGTCACGGCGCATTGAGTTCTCGAGGCACGCAGAAGAGGGCGGATGCTGCGAGCGAGCGGCAATGATGCCGCGCCTCGGGATAGGGGCCGCGACTTTTGCATCTTCGCCGCGAGGCTCCTATAGTCTTATCCGCTGAGGAACTGCGGATCGAGCCGGCCGATGGCTTCCTGGACCCTCGACGACATCGCCTGGGAGCGCTTCGATGCGACGAAGCTCGACCCCGACCTCGTCGCGGTCGTCAAGGCGGCGAGCCTCGTCGAGCATAATGGCGCCGATTACGCCCAGTATCTCTGCCAGGTCTTCGACGACGATCCGGCCTTCCAGGAGGCGGCGCGCCAATGGGGTGCCGACGAGATCCGGCACGGCGAGGCGCTCGGTCGCTGGGCCGCGCTCGCCGATCCGGCCTTCGACTTCGCGGCGGCATGCCGGCGCTTCACCGCCGGCTTCCGCGTCGATCTTACGCCACAGAAATCAGTGCGCGGCTCGCGCTCCGGCGAGATGGTCGCGCGCTGCATGGTCGAGACCGGGACCAGCTCCTACTACAGCGCGCTGGCCGAGGCGAGCGCGGAGCCGGTGCTGCGCGACATCTGCCGCCGCATCGCCGCCGACGAATTCCGCCATTACAAGCTCTTCTACGCGACGTTGAAGCGCTATCTCGCCGTCGAGAGGCTCGGCTTCTGGGGCCGCCTCCGAGTCGCCGTCGGGCGCATCGCCGAGTCGCAGGATGACGAGCTCGCTTATGCCTATTACGCCGCCAATGGTGGCGCCGCGGCCTATGATCGCCGGCGTTGCAGTCGCGCCTATGCGCGCCGCGCCTATGCCTATTACCGGCCGCAGCATGTCGAGCGCGGCATCGGCATGGTCTTCAAGGCGATCGGCCTCTCGCCTCAGACGCGTCTCTGCCGCCTCGCGAGCGGCCTTGCCTGGCGCGTGCTGAACGCGCGCGCAAACCGCCTCGCGCGCATTGAGGCATAGGCTGATCGCTCTACGGTTGCCATCGTATCGAGAGAGGTTTCCGCCGTGTCGCTGCCTTTGGCCGGCATCCGCGTCGTCGAGATGAGCCATATGATCATGGGTCCGAGCTGCGGCCTCGTCCTCGCGCAGCTCGGCGCCGAGGTGATCAAGGTCGAGCCGCCCGGCGGCGACAAGACGCGGAGCCTCGGCGGCATGGGGACCTCCTTCTTTCCGGTCTTCAATCGCGGCAAGCGCAGCATCACCCTCGATCTCGGCACGCCGGCCGGGCGGCAAGCCATGGATCGGCTGCTTGCGACCGCCGATGTCTTCGTCGAGAACTTCCGCGACGACACGGTGGCCCGGGTCGGCCTCGACGCGGCGACGGTGTCGCGCAAATTCCCCGGCCTCATCATCGCCGCGCATAAGGGTTTCTTGTCCGGTCCCTACGAGCACCGCCCGGCATTGGACGAGGTCGTCCAGATGATGAGCGGGCTCGCCTTCATGACCGGCTCGCGCGAAAAGCCGCTGCGCGTCGGATCGTCGATGAACGACATCATGGGCGGCATGTTCGGCGCCATCGGCGTGCTCGCCGCGCTCCATGAGCGCGGCAAGAGCGGCAAGGGCCGGCAGATTCGCGTCGGCCTCTTCGAGAATTGCCTCTTCGCCGTCGCCCAGCACATGGTCCAGTACGAGCTGACGGGCGTGCCGTCGCGGCCGATGCCCCAGCGCATCCATGCCTGGCCCGTTTACGACATTTTCGACACGAAAGACGGGCACCGCCTCTTCGTCGGCGTCGTCACCGGCGGGCATTGGGAGAGCTTCTGCCGCGAGTTCGGTCTGGAGCAGCTCCTCCGGGATCCGCGCCTCCAGACGACGACGGCGCGCATCGAGGCGCGCTCCTGGACCTTGCCCATCATCGCCGAGCGCCTGCGCGACAGGACGATGGCGGATCTCGCGGCGACGCTCGACCGGCTCAACATTCCCTTCGCGCCGGTCAACAGCCCCGAGGAGCTCTATGCGGACGCGCATGTGCTGCGCCCGGGCGGGCTCGTCGCCTCGCGCAACGTCGACGGCAAAATGTTTCGTACCCCGGCCCTGCCGCTCGAGCTCGATGGCGGCGGCCTCTCCCCCGATATCGACGTCCCGGCGCTGGGAAAGGATACGAGCGCTGTTCTCGCCGAGCTCGGCTACTCCGCGGAGGAGATCGCCAGCCTGACGCCTCCCGCCACGGCCGCCTGACGATCGGCCTAGCTTCGCGCTCTCAGGATGGGCGCTCCAGCCCGCAATAGGCGCCGAGCTCTGCGAGCACCTCGCAATAGAGCTGGCGCTTGAAGGGGATGATGAGCTCCGGCAGGCGCGGCGGGGCGACCCATCTCCAGGCGTTGAACTCCGGATGCTCTGTGGCAAGGTCGATATCCGCATCCGTGCCGGTGAAGCGCATGGCGAACCATTTCTGGCGCTGGCCGCGATAGCGGCCGCCCCAGACGCGGCCGTGCAGCTCCGCCGGCAGATCGTAATAGAGCCAGCCCGCGCTCTCGCCGAGGATCACGGCCTTGTCCGTGCCGATTTCTTCCTTCAGCTCGCGCAGCGCCGCGGCGCGCGGCGCCTCGCCTGGATCGATGCCGCCCTGCGGCATCTGCCAGGCCTCCTCCTTCATGTCGATCCGCCGTGCGACGAAGACGTCGCCGGCATGGTTGAGCAGCATGATGCCGACGCCCGGGCGGTAGGCGTCGTCGCCGGCGCAGGGCGAGGGCGTCACTTGCCGGCTTCCTTGGCGAGGCCCGCCTGCATCGCGACGAGAGCGGAGAGCGGCGCCAATGCCAAGCCCTTGCCGTCGAGGGTCGCAGCCCAGGCGGCGACGCGCTCGATCGTCGCGGGATACCCGCTTCCCGTGCCGACGGCGCCGCCGCGCTTGCGCGCGATTCCTTCGAGCTCTGCCAAGGCCTGGTCGATTCCCGTGCGGGAGCCCTCCGCGTCGAGATCGCGGTCGTTCGCCGCGTGCGGCAGGGCGAACTCGTCTGCGAGGGCGGGCACGGCGCTCTGGTTCGAGACGCGCGTCTCGAGGAAGAGGAGGCCGCGTCCCTTGACGACCTCCAGGATCGGGCGGAGCTCGGCGCTGGCGGCGGTGAAGCGCGAGCCCATGAAATTCGTCACCCCGACATAGCCGCTGGCCCGGCTCAGCGACCATTCGAGGCGCTCCAGGTTCTGCTTCGGCGACAGCGACAGGAGGAGCGTCTCCGGTCCCGGATCCTGGCGCGGGTAGTCGAGCGGCTCCATCGGCACGCCGATGATGAGTTCATGGCCGGCGGCGCGCGCCTTCTCGACCCAGCCCGGCAGATCCGGGGCGTAAGGGTTGAAGCCCAGCGTCACGGCGCCCGGAAGCTTGGCGATGGCGGCTTCCGTCTCGGCGCGCGCCTGGCCGAGATTGGCGATGACGATGGCGATGCGCGGGCGGCTATCGTTGCGGTCGAAGGGGCGGGCATAGGCTTGCCAGGCCTTGCGCCCGTCATTGGCGACCATGGGCAAGGGACCCGACGCGCCGCGCTCGATGAGGGCGGGGTCGCCGCTGCGCGCCGGATCGAGGCGGGAGAAGCGGGGCAGGGCGAGCTCGACCTGCGTCCGTCCGCGCGGATTGCTTCCGCCGGCAGAGAGCACAGCCCAGAGCCCGCCCGCAATGACGATGGCGAGGCCGATCGCGGCGGCGACGACCCACGGTTTCGGCGGCCGGCGAGCCGGTCCGACCGCTAGCTCGTCATCACGGCGAAACACGCGGCGCGGGTCAATTCACGGTTCGGCCGTTGAACAGGGACAAGCCGCGCAGCATGTCGACCGCGCGGGCGAGCTGATAGTCTTCGGCCGTCCCCAGTACCAGCGGATCGACCGAGTTCTGCTCGCCCTTTCCCGGGGTGGCCGCCGGCGTCGTTCCGGGCGGAACGTTCGGCTTCGGCGCCGCACCGGAGGCGGTGGTCGGCGCATCCGGGTTCTTCAAAGCGCCCTTCAGATCCGCCTCGTGGCGGAGGGCGTCACCATTGGCGATCCTCTCGATCTTGGCCGGCTCGACGACGATGTCGGGCTCGATCCCCTTGGCCTGAATCGAGCGGCCGGAGGGCGTGTAGTAGCGCGCCGTGGTGAGCCGGATGGCGCCATGGCCCGGCAGGGGGATGATCGTTTGCACCGAGCCTTTGCCGAAGGAGCGCGTGCCGAGCAGGATGGCGCGGCGATGGTCCTGGAGCGCGCCCGCGACGATCTCCGAAGCCGAGGCCGAGCCGCCATTGATGAGGACGACGACGGGGAGGCCATTGGTGATGTCGCCCGGCCGCGCATTGTAGCGCTGCGCGTCGTCCGGGCGGCGGCCGCGCGTCGAGACGATCTCGCCGCGCTGGAGGAAGTCGTTGGAGACGGCGATCGCCTGATCGAGCAGGCCGCCGGGATTGTTGCGCAGGTCGAGGACATAGCCGACGAGCTTGTTGCCGGCCTTCTCCTGCAGCGACTTCACCGCCGCATGGAGCCCGCTATCCGTCTGCTCGTTGAAGCTCGTGATGCGGATATAGCCGACATTGTCGCCTTCGAGATGCGATTTGACGGACTGAATCCTGACGACGGCCCGCGTCAGGGTGACGTCGAAGGGCTCGCGGCCCTCGCGGCGGATCGTCAGCTTGACCTCGCTGTTGACCGGGCCGCGCATCTTCTCGACCGCTTCCGGCAGAGTGAGGCCGAGGATCGGCTCGCCGTCGAGATGGGTGATGAGATCGTTGGGTTTGAGGCCGGCTTTCGCGGCCGGCGTGTCGTCGATGGGCGAGACCACCTTGACGAGCCCGTTCTCCATCGTGACCTCGATGCCGAGCCCGCCGAATTCGCCGCGGGTCTGCACTTGCATGTCCTTGAAGTTTTTCGCGTTGAGATAGCTCGAATGCGGGTCGAGCGAGGACAGCATGCCGTTGATCGCCGCTTCGATGAGCTGCTCGTCGCTGACCTCTTCGACATAGTCCGAGCGCACCCGCTCGAACACTTCGGCGAAGAGGTTGAGCTGGCGGTAGGTGTCGGCGTTGGATTTCGCCGACTTTTCCGTCGAATTGTCCGTCTGCGCCTGCGGGACGGCCGGAATGCTGAGGAAGACGAGCGCTGCGGCGGTCGCCGCGACCAGACCAAAACGTTTCATCCGCTTACCTTATCTTCGCGTGTCGCCAGCCACGGCAACGGGTTGATCGGCTGTCCGTGACGACGGAGCTCGAGGTAAAGCGAGGGGGGACGGTCGCCGCTCGGCATGACGCCGACCGGCTCGCCGGCCACCAACCACTGTCCGACCACGCCCTCGATCCGTTCCAGTCCCGCGAGTAGCGAATGATACCCGTCTCCATGCTCGATGATCAAGATTTGCCCGTAGCCGCGGAACGGACCGGCGAATTCGATGCGGCCGTCGAAAGGGGCGACGACTTGCGCGCCGGGGCGGGTCTCGATGAGGATGCCCTTGCTTGCCGCCCCGTATTCGTCGTTCTCGCCGTAATGCCGCGTGATGCGCCCGGTGGCGGGCATCAGCATGGCGCCATGCGCCTGCGAGAAGGGTCGCAAGCCCTCGGGCTTCGCCATTGCAGCGGTCGCCGCAGAGGGCGCTCGCACAGGCCCGGCGACGGCCCCGTCCTGCGCCGGCGGCTCGGCGGCGGGGCGTGGCGGCGGGGTTGCGGCGCGCGCCCTCAACTCGGCCTCCGTCCGGCGCTGCTCCTCCTCCCGTCGCTGCCGCTCCGCTTCGAGGCGCGTGATGAGATCGCGCAGGTCGCTCGCCTCGGCCGAAAGCTGCGCCAGATGCTGGGAGCCGATCTCGGCGCCGCGCGATGCCGCTTCCAGCAGCACGGATTTGCGCGCGGTCAGCGCCTTGAGCGCGAGCTGCTCCTGCGCCAGAGCGTCGCGCTCGGCGAGGAGCGACCGCCGCTTCTCGGCGATTCCCTCGCGCAACCTGCGCAGATCGTCGAGTTCGGCCCGCAGCCGCCGCGCTTTCTCCTCGATGCGCGGCAGCGCGGCCCCGAGCAGCAGAGCCGCGCGCGCCTGGTCGACTGCTGTTCCGGGAGACAGCGCAAGGGCTTCCGGCGGATTGCGGGCCAGGCGCTCGAGAGCCATCAGCAGCGATACCGACTCGCCGCCGCGGCGGCGGAGATCGGCTGCCTTTGCGGCTTCGTCCCGGTCGAGCCGCGCGAGCTGCGCCTCGAGCTCCGTCAGCGCCGCCTCGTGCTGCTGGGCGGCCTGCGCGGCGCTGACGCTGGCGCTCCGCAGCCGCGCGATCTCGGCGGTAAGTGCCGTCGCCTCGGCCGTGAAGTGGCTTTGCGCCTGCCGACCCTCCTCGATCGCTTGCTCGACGGATTTCAGCCGCTGCTCCGGCGCATCGGCGGCGAGGGTGCCGGGCGTCCCGAGGGCGAGGAGAAGAGAAATCGCTGCGACCGCGCGCCGCACCCGGCGGGCGGAGCGCGGCTCAGGCGCCGGCACGTCGCGCGGCACGCGCCGCGATTCGCCGTTGCAGCAGGTTGTGCCCGGTCATCTCGGCCGGTTGCGGCAGGCCGAGAATGGCGAGCAAGGTCGGCGCGATATCGGCGAGGCGACCATCCTCGAGCCCGGTGACACCAGCGGGCGGGTTGAAGAGAACGATCGGGACCGGGTTCAAGGTATGGGCGGTATGCGGCTGGCCTGTCGCCGGATCCTTCATCATCTCGGCGTTGCCGTGGTCGGCGGTGATGAGCAGGCTGCCGCCGGCACGCTCGACCGCCTCGGCAAGGCGGCCGAGGCAGGTATCGACGGCTTCGACCGCCTTCACCGCGGCACCGAGATCGCCGGTGTGGCCGACCATATCGGTGTTGGCGTAGTTGAGGACGATCGCATCGAACCGGTCGGAGGCGATCGCCGCGACGAGCTTGTCGGTCACCTCGAAGGCCGACATCTCTGGTTTCAGATCGTAGGTCGCGACTTTGGGCGAGGGCACGAGGATGCGCTCCTCGCCGGGAAAGGGCGTCTCGCGCCCGCCATTGAAGAAGAAGGTGACGTGCGCGTATTTCTCGGTCTCGGCGATGCGGAGCTGCCTCAGCCCCGCCTCCGCGATGACCTCGCCGAAGCTGTGCGCGAGGCTCTCGGGCGGGAAGAGCGTTCCGAGGAAGCGGTTGAGCTCCGTCGAGTATTCCGTCATGCCGAGGGCGTCGGCGAACGCGACCCGCCGGCTGCGTTCGAAGCCGGCGAAGCCCGGGTCGAGCAGCGCCGCCAGGATCTCGCGGACGCGGTCGGCCCGGAAATTGGCGCAAAGCACGCCGTCGCCGTCGCGCATGCCCGCATAATCGCCGATCACCGTCGGCAGCACGAACTCGTCGCCCTGACCTGCGGCATAGGATTGCTCGATGGCGGTGAGCGGATCGGCCGCGCTCTCGCCCTTCGCATCGACGATGGCGCGGTAGGCTTTCTCGACGCGCTCCCAGCGCTTGTCGCGGTCCATTGCGTAATAGCGGCCGCAGACCGTGGCGATGGCAACGTCGCCCGCGTCGCCGACATCGCGGCGGAGGCTCGCGACATACTCCTTGGCGCTGCGCGGCGGCGTGTCGCGCCCGTCGAGGAGGGCGTGGATGCGGACGCGAAGCCCGCGCCCGGCGAGCGCCGTCGCCAGCGCCGCGATATGGCTCTGATGCGAATGGACGCCGCCCGGCGAGACAAGGCCGATGAGATGCGCCGTTCCGCCGCGCGTTCCGACCGCCGCCGCGAATTCGACCAGGCGCGGGTTGGCGGCCAGGGAACCATCGGCGACCGCCGCATCGATGCGCGGCAGATCCTGAAGGACGACCCGGCCGGCCCCGATATTCATATGGCCGACCTCGGAATTGCCCATCTGCCCCGTGGGCAGCCCGACGAAAAGCTCGCTCGCCTGGAGGAGGGCGTGCGGGCTGGCGCCGACGATGCGCCGCCAATTCGGCGTTCTCGCCTGCAGGATGCCGTTATCGGCGCACTCTGTGCGGTGGCCCCAGCCGTCGAGAATGCAGAGGACAACGGGGCGGCGACGATCGGGCTCGTTCATCGGCGGCATCACGCAAAGGCTCTGAAATCGAGGCCAACGAATCCCCGCAGATTACCGTTCCCGCCATGTCCGGTGAACCGTTTTCGGCCAGCCCCTCGCTCGCGGCGGGCATCGCTCCCGAAGCAGCGCCTTCTTATGAGCTCTCGCGCGCATAGCCGTCGCGAGTCTGGGGCAGCCGGCGCTTCAAGAGACGCGAGGCGATGACCGTCCGCAGGATTTGCGCCGTGCCACCGCCGATGGTGAACATTCGCGCGTCGCGCGCCATGCGCTCCAAAGGCCGGTTGCGCGAATAGCCCGCGGCGCCGAAGAGCTGCAACGCGTCGTTCGTGACCTTGATCGCCGTCTCGGCGGCGAGGACCTTGGCTTCGGCGGCTTCGAGCGCGTCGGGGAGCCCTGCCCCGGCATTGGCCGCCGCCTTGTAGATGAGCGCCTGCGCCGCGGCGATCGCGATCGCCATATCGGCCGCCATCCATTGCAGGCCCTGGAATTCGTAAATCGGCCGGCCGAATTGTTGGCGCTCCTGCAAGTAGTCGAGGGCGAGCGCATAGGCCCCTTCGGCGATGCCGAGCGCGACCGTCGCGGCGCCGACGCGCTGGGCGTTGTAGGCGTTCATGAGATCGGCAAAGCCCTTTTTGAGGCCGCGTGGCGGCATGACGAGGGCCGTCGCCGGAACCTCCATGTCCTCGAAGCGGATCTCGGCCTCAGGAATGCCGCGCAGCCCCATCGCCGGCTCGCGCTTGCCGATGACGAGTCCGGGCGTCTCGTCGCGCAAGGCGATGAAGGCGCCGATTCCCTCTTCTTCGCCGGCGGCGTCGAAGACGCGGGCGAAGACGAGGTGGAGGCGCGAGACGCCGCCGCCGGTGATCCAGTGCTTGCGGCCGTTGATGACATAGCGGTCGCCCTTGCGCTGCGCCCGCGTCTGGAGCTCGCTCGCGGCGCTCCCGGCCTCGGGCTCGGTGATGCAGATCGCCGGCTTGTCGCCGGCGAGGACGAGCTCCGCGGCAAGGCGCTTCTGCGCCGCGGTGCCGTATTTCATGATGGCGCCGATCGCGCCCATATTGGCCTCGACGACGATGCGGCCGCTGACGCCGCAGGCCTGCGAAACCTCCTCGACGACGAGGATGGCGTCGAAATAGGAGAGGCCGGGCCCGCCATAATCGCGCGGGATGGTCATGCCGAAGAAGCCCGCCTCCTTCAGCAGCCGCACATTCTCCCAAGGGTATTCCTCGCTGCGGTCGATCTCGGCGGCGCGACCCGCCAGCTCGCTGCGCGCCAGCTCGCGCGCCCGCGTCTGCAGCGCAAGCTGTGCCGCGCTCAAGCCGAATTCCATGCTGCCTCACCCGCTCTCAGATCTGACGATCTTCCGCGCGATGATACGGCGTCGCTGGCCTGCGCGAAACGTCGATCCGATGAACGTTAGCGCAGAGGTCGCGGAGGATGCGCAGAGGGACTCGGAGGCCGGAATCTGCGCCCATAGCGATCCGTGGCATCCTCCGCGCTGACGTGTTCTTCTTCGATGCGAACGAGCTTGCTGTTAAGCTTTTTCAAAAGCAGCGGGGAGGGCTTCACGATGCGGGATGCGCGAGGGGTGCCCGTCACGGCGGCGAGCGCCGAGGCGGCGGCGGCGCTCGATGCCACGGTCATGGCCTATTGCGGCTTTCGGAGCGACACGGGCGATTGCCTGAAGCGCGCGCTCGCCGCCGATCCGCAGCTCGTCATGGCGCACATCCTCAAGGGCTGCTTCATGATGCTCTTCGGCCGGCGCGATTTCGTCGCCAAGGCCGAGCGCGCGGCGCAGGCGGCGGAGGCGACGATCCGCGAGGTCGGCGCCGAGGCGCGGGAGCGCCGCCATCTCGAGGCGCTGCACTGCTGGATCCGCGGTGACAACGAGGGGGCGCTGCAACGCTGGGAGGCGATCCTCCTCGATGAGCCGCGCGACCTCGTGGCGCTGAAGCTGGCGCAGTACAGCACCTTCTACCGCGGCGACAGCGCTGGCATGCGCGATTCCCTGGCGCGCGTGCTCCATGCTTGGGACGAGGCGGTCCCGGGCTATGGCTTCGTCCTCGGATGCCATGCCTTCGGGCTGGAAGAGACGGGCGATTATGCAGCGGCCGAGCGCGCCGGCCGGCGTGCCATCGCGCTCAACCCCGCCGATGCCTGGGCGGCGCATGCCGTCGCGCATGTCATGGAGATGCAGGGGCGGCACCGCGAGGGCATCGCCTGGGTCGACGGGCTCGACCGGGAATGGGCGGGCTGCAACAATTTCGTCTTTCATATCCGCTGGCATCGCGCGCTCTTCCACCTCGATCTCGGCGAATACGACCGCGTGCTCGAGCGCTATGATCGCGAGATCCGCGCCGAATCGACCGAGGACTATCTCGACATCACGAATGCCGTGGCGCTGCTCTGGCGTCTCGAAGAGGCAGGGGTCGATGTCGGGCGGCGCTGGGCCGAGCTCGCCGAACGCTCGGCGGCGCGGCTCGATGACCACATTCTCGTCTTCGCCGATCTCCATTACGTGATGGCCCTGGCCGCGGCGGGCGACGCGGAGGGGGTGGAGCGCTGGCTGCGCTCGGCGCGGCGCTATGCCGAAGCTGGTGAAGGCCAGTCG
This sequence comes from Alphaproteobacteria bacterium, assembly GCA_021325525.1. Taxonomy (GTDB): domain Bacteria; phylum Pseudomonadota; class Alphaproteobacteria; order ATCC43930; family CGMCC-115725; genus URHD0088. Next base: position 9,406 of record JAJPHB010000116.1, on the reverse strand, counting down.
CGCGTCATGGCCGAGATCGGCCTCGGCCTCGCCGAGGCGGCGATCGCGCATCGGCGCCGCGAATGGGGGCGTGTCGTCGAGCGCCTGACGCCGCTCCGCCGCGCCGTCCACGCGATCGGCGGCAGCCATGCCCAGCGCGACCTCTTCGGCGAGATGCTGATCGACGCGGCGCTCAAGGATGGCCGCTTCGCCCTCGCCCGAGCGCTGCTGTCGGAGCGGACGCATCTGCGGCCGCGCAACATCTGGGGCTGGACGCAGGCGGCGCGCGCCGCGGCGGCGGTCGGCCAAGAGGCGGCCGCGGCGGCGGCAGAGGCGGAAGCGCGGCGGCTCAGGGCAGCGTGAGCAACCGACATAGCCGCTATACAGGCCTTGCACGTTAAGTGAGGCGGCCGGCGGCCGGCGCCGCGGTCAAGGGGCCGGCCGCCGCTTCACGAGGTGCATGCCCGTGAAGGTCAGCACCTCCTCGCCGCGCTGGTTGAGGACGGAGACCGCGGTCTTCAGGATGCCGCGGTCGGGCTTGGAGCGCGACGGCGTCTTTTCGAGAATTTCGAGCACGGTGCGGATGGTGTCGCCGGGGCGCACCGGGCGCGGCCAGCGCAGCTCGTCGATCCCGGGCGAGCCCATGCTCGAGGCGCGGAAGACATCGAGCTGCAGGATCATGCGGAAGCCGAGCGCCAGGGTCTGGAAGCCGCTGGCGATGAGGCCGCCGAAGATCGTCTCCTTCGCCGCTTCGGCATCGAGGTGGAAGGGCTGCGGGTCGTAGCGCAGCGCGAAATCGAGGATCATGCTTTCGCTGACCGTGACGCCGGCGGAGAGGAAGCGCTCGCCCACGGCGAAATCGTCGAAATAGCGTTCGGCCATGGCTCGGCTCAGGCGAGGGCGCCGGCCACCGCCTCGGCCAGCTCGCGCGTGCCGGCATTGCCGCCGAGATCGGGGGTGCGCGGGCCGCCTTCGGCAAGGACGCGCGCGATCGCCCGCTCGACCGCGGCCGCCGCGGCATGCTCGCCCAGATGGTCGAGCATCATGGCGCCCGACCAGATCTGGCCGATCGGATTGGCGATGCCGCGCCCGGCGATATCGGGCGCCGAGCCGTGCACCGGCTCGAACATCGAGGGATAGGCGCGCTCGGGATTGATATTGCCGCCGGGCGCGATGCCGATCGAGCCGACGACGGCCGGCCCCAGATCGGAGAGGATGTCGCCGAAGAGGTTGGAGCCGACGACGACGTCGAACCAATCGGGATGGCGCACGAAATGCGCGGTCAGGATGTCGATGTGGTATTGCTCGGCTTTGACCTCGGGGTACTCCTTGGCGATCGCGGCGAAGCGCTCGTCCCAGAAGGGCATCGAATGGATGATGCCGTTCGATTTCGTCGCCGAGGCGACGCGCTTCTTCCGCTTCATCGCGAGCTCGAAGGCATAGCGCATGACGCGGTCGCAGCCGGCGCGGGTGAAGATCGCCTGCTGCACCGCCATCTCCATCTCGCTGCCGCGATAGAGCCGGCCGCCGATCTCGGAATATTCGCCCTCGTTGTTCTCGCGGACGACGTAGAAATCGATCTCGCCCGGCTTGCGGCCCTTGAGCGGCGATTCGACGCCGGCGAGCAGGCGGACGGGGCGCAGGTTGATGTATTGGTGGAAGCCGCGCCGGATCGGGATGAGGAGCCCCCAGAGCGAGACGTGGTCGGGAACGCCCGGATATCCGACGGCGCCGAGATAGATCGCGTCGAACGCCGAGAGCTGCGCGATGCCGTCCTCCGGCATCATCCGTCCCGTCTTGGCGAAGCGCTCGCAGCTCCAGTCGTATTCGGTGACGGCAAGGGCGAAGCCGTGGTGCCGCGCCGCGGCTTCGAGGACCCGCAACCCCTCCGGCACGACCTCGCGGCCGATGCCGTCGCCGGGAATGGCGGCGATCTTGTAGCTCTTCATGCCTCACCTCTTCGCCTGCGAGTGGCGCGCGGCGCCACGATAGCGAAGCCGGCGCGCCCGAGGATAGAGGAAATGCCGCTCCGGCCGTCGCTTGCGCTATGCTTGGGAAGCAGAGTTGGAGGAAGGATGCAAGGGAAGACGGACGAGGACCTGCCGAGGCAATGGTATGTCGAGCCGGACGCCTATGTCGGGGAACGCAAGGCGATCTTCGCCGAGGCCTGGCAGATGCTGGGCCGCGTCGATCAGCTTTCGCAGCCCGGCAGCTATCTTTGCGCCAATCTCGCCGGCCTGGCGGTTTTCGCCACATGCGACGCCGCCGGCACCATTCACGCGCTGCGCAATGTCTGCCGACACCAGGGCATGCCGGTCCTGGAGAACGGCGCCGGGAGCTGCGAGCGGCTGCGCTGCCGCTATCACGGTTGGACCTATGATTTGAGCGGCGCCTTCGTGACGGCGCCGCCGGTCGTGGCGCCGGCCGATGCCGGAGCCCCCGAGCACCACCTCGAGCGCGTGGGGCAGGCGGCCTGGCGCGGGCTTCTCTTCGTCCATCCCGACCTCCGTGCGGCTGCCCCGGCCGCCAGGCTCGACGACGCCTTGGGCGAGATCGCGCCCGACCGGCTGCAGGCGGCGGGCGAGGTCACGACCGAGCTCGATTGCAATTGGAAGGTCGCGGTCGAGCAGCGCCTCGCCGAAGCGCCGGATCTGCGCTGGGCCTGGCCGACGCTCATCGCCGAGAGCGCTCCGGATCGGCTCCTCGTCGACCGCGTGGTGCCGCGCAGCTTCCGCCGGACGCAGCTCATCCGCCACATCTTCCTGCCGCCGGGCCATGATGCTGCCGCTGTGCTCGATAGGGCGACGGCTGCCGCCGAGGCGCTGAAGGCCGCTTGCGATGCGGCGCAGGCAGCTTATGCCGCCGGAACGATCCCGCAGAAGCTGCCCGACCGCGCCGCCCTCAAAGCCTTCCGCGTGCGCATCCGCGAGGCGCATCGCGCCGCCGCTGCGGCGGGCTGAGCCCTCCGGCGCTGGCCCGCCCGGCGCTCAGTCAGCCATTCGCGAGCGCTCATTCGCCGGGTCGTAGGGGCTCTCCTCGACGACTCGCGCCGGATAGTGGCGGTCGAGCATCTTGATCGTCAGCTCCTCGCCCGTCGCCGCATGGTCGGGGCGGACGTAGGCGAGCGCGATCTGTTTCCCGAAATGGACGGAATAGCCGCCGCCCGTCGCCCGGCCGACCACCTTGCCGTTCTTCCAGATGCCTTCGACGCCCCACGGGTCGGCATCGCCGGGCCCGTCGATGAGGAGCGTCACGAGGCGCCAGCGCAGCGCCGATCGCGCCTTCTGCTCGGCGAGCGCCGCCCGGCCGATGAAATCGGTGTTCTTGTCGAGCCGCACGAAGCGCTCGAGCCCGCTTTCGAGCGCCGTCACTTCCTTGGAGAGCTCGGTGCCCCAGGCGCGATAGGTCTTCTCGAGGCGCAGCCAGTTCATGGCCCGCATGCCGACATGCTTCATGCCGTGCGGCCGGCCCGCCTCTTCGAGGCAATCGAAGATGTGGTTGTGATACTCGATCGGATGGTGAATCTCCCAGCCGAGCTCGCCGACATAGTTGACGCGCAGCAGCCGTACCGGCGCCATGCCGACCGTGGCGGCGCGGCCGGTCAGCCAGGGGAAGGCCGCATTCGACAGGTCGAGGCGGTCGACGAGCGGGTCCAGCACGGCGCGCGCCTTCGGCCCCGCGACGACGAAGACGCCGTAGCGCGTCGTCGCCTTTTCGAGCCGGACCGAGCCGTCCCGCGGCAGGGTGCGCGTCAGATAGTCCCAATCATAGGCTTCGGCCCCGCCGGCGCCGACGATGTAGAGCGCCTCGGGACCCTCGCGCAGGATGGTGAATTCCGAGCGGACGCCGCCGGTCTTCGTCAGCGCGTGCGTCAGTTGGATGCGCCCCGCCTTCTGCGGCAGGCGATTGGCGATGAGGCGGTCGAGCCAGGCATCGACGCCCGGCCCCGTCGCCTCGTATTTGGCGAAGGTCGAGGCCTCGATGAGGCCGACATTCGTCCGGATCGCCTCGGCCTCGGCCTTGACGTAAGGCCACCAATTGCCGCGACGGAACGACCATTGCTCGCGGAAGCCCGGATCCTCGGCCGGGCTCGGGCCGAAGAAATTCGGCCGCTCCCAGCCGAAGCGCTGGCCGAAGACGGCACCGCGCGCCTTCAGCCGGTCATAGGAGGGCGCGGTGCGGAGCGGCCGGCAGGCCGGGCGCTCTTCGTCGGGGAAGTGAGGAATGAAGACGTGCTCGTAGGCTTCCTCGTTCTTGCGTTTGGCATAGGGGCGCGTCGCGTAGGGACCGAAGCGGCGCGGATCGACGGCGAGCATGTCGATCTCGGCATCGCCCTCGGTGATGATCTGAACGAGATACTTGCCGGCGCCGCCCGCCGCCGTGATGCCGAAGGAGAAGCCCTCGGCGATATAGAGGTTCGGCCGGCCGGGCGCGGGGCCGAGCAGCGGATTGCCGTCGGGCGTATAACAGATGGGGCCGTTATAGACCGTCTTGACCCCGCCCTTGGCGAAGCAGGGCATGCGGAAGAACGCCTCCTCGATATGCCATTCGAGGCGGTCGAGATCGGGCGGCAGCAGATCGGCGCGGAAGGTCTCCGGGACGCCGTAGACGCCCCAGGCCGGAGCCCCCTTCTCATAGGGGCCGAGGATGAGGCCGCCGCGCTCCTCGCGCATGTACCAGCGGGCATCGGCGTCGCGCAGGATCGGATGCTCGGGCTTGCCCGCTTTGCGCCATTCGACGATCTCGGGGATTTCGCCCGTGACGATGTATTGGTGCTCGACCGGGATGGCGGGGAGGGTGAGACCCAGCATGGCGGCGGTGCGCTGCGCGTGGTTGCCGGTCGCGGTCACCACCACCTCGCAAAGAATGTCGCCGCCATCGGTGCGCACGCGCCATTCGCCGCCGGGCGTGCGCTCGATCGCGCTCACCTCGGTCTTGCGAAGGATCTGCGCGCCGTTCTGCCGGGCCGCATCGGCGAGCAGCATGGTGATGTCGGCGGGGTTGATGTAGCCGTCGGTCGGGTGGAAGAGGGCGCCTTCCAGCCCCTCGACATTGACGAGCGGAAAACGTTCCTTGATGTCGCGCGGGCTCCACCATTCATAAGGAACGCCGATCGTGTCGGCCGTCGTGGCGTAGGTCTGGAATTCCTCCATGCGCTCGCGCGTCCGCGCCATGCGCAGATTGCCGACGCGCTTGAAGCCGACGTCGCGCTGCCAGGCCGCGGCGAGCTCCGTATAGAGCTCGATCGAATATTTGTGCATCTGCCCGGTGGCATAGGACATATTGAAGAGCGGCAGCAGCCCGGCCGCATGCCAGGTCGAACCGGCGGTCAGCTCGTCGCGCTCCAGCAGCACCGCGTCGGTCCACCCCGCGGCGGTCAAATGGTAGAGAATCGAGCAGCCGACGGCGCCGCCGCCGATCACCACCACGCGTGCATGCTCTTTCATCCGGCCTCTCCCCCTTCCCCTCGATCGCGGCAACTCGATCGGCCGATCATATATCAGCTTCCCGGTGGGCCGCACGGTGCGTTGCGCGCGCGGCCATGCCATGATGCGGGAAAGCAGAGGAGGGACCTGCGGAATGATGACATTGCGGAAGCTGGAGGCGGGCGCGCTGGCGCTCGTCACGGGTGCCAGCAGCGGCATCGGCGCCGCCCTGGCGGAGCAGCTCGTCGGCAAGGGCTGCCGCGTCATCGCGGCGGCGCGCCGGGCGGACCGCCTCGGTGCCCTCGCGCGACGGCTCGGCCCGCTCTGCCGGCCGGTCGCGCTCGACGTCAATGACGACGCCTCGGTCGGAAGCCTTATCGAGCGCCTGCCCGCCGAGTGGCGCGACATCGACATTCTCGTCAACAACGCGGCCCACGATATCGGCGGCAAGGTGCCGTTCGGCGAGGGGCGCGTCGGCGACTGGCTCGCCATCATCGAGACCAATGTCGCCGGCATGCTGCGGGTGACGGGCGCGCTCCTTCCGACGATTCTCGCGCAAGGCGGCGGGCAGATCGTCAATATCGGCTCGGTCTCCGGCGTCTCGGCCGTGCCGAACGAGGCCGCCTACATCGCCAGCAAGCACGCGGTCAACGGCTTCTCGAAGGCGCTCCGCCTCGACTATCTGGGACGCATCCGCGTCATCGAGATCCTGCCCGGCATCGTCCGCACCGGCTTTGCCGAGGCGCGCTGGCGAGGCGACGCGGCGAAGGCGGCGGCTTATTACGACAGCTTTCCCGTCTGCCTCACGCCCGAGGACATCGCCGGCTGCGTCGTCTTCGCGCTGGCGCAGCCCGCCAATGTGACGATCGCCGAGCTCCTCGTCCTGCCGTCCGAATAGCAGCGCCGAGAGGCCGCTGGAGTTGCTCCCGGGCTGTCGGTATGGTGGCCGCCACGCGGCAGTGGCGGGACCGGCTCACCGATGAAGCAGATCGTGCAAAGCGCGCGCTCGGGCAAGATCAGCCTGGCGGAGGTTCCGCCGCCTCGGGCGAAGCCGGGTCATCTCCTCGTCGCGACGCGCGCCTCGCTCATTTCCGCCGGCACGGAGCGGATGATCGCGGGCTTCGCGCGGAAATCGCTCGCCGGCAAGGCGCGCGAACGGCCGGATCTCGTCAAGAAGGTGATGGAAAAGGCCCGGCGCGACGGCATCGCCGCGACCTTCCGCTCGGTGCTGGCCCGGCTCGACGAGCCGCTGCCCCTGGGCTATTCGGCGGCAGGCGAGGTGGTGGCGGTCGGGGCGGGTCTCGAAGGCGCCTTCCGAATGGGCGAGCGCGTTGCCATCGCGGGTGCGGGCCTCGCCAATCACGCCGAGCTCAACCTCGTGCCGCGCAATCTCGCGGCGCTTGTGCCCGAGAGCGTTGCCGATGAAGAGGCGTGCTTTGCGACGCTGGGCGCCATCGCGCTTCACGCCGTGCGCAATCTCGGTGCCGGGCTCGGCGACGTCGTCGCCGTGCTCGGGGTCGGGCTCGTCGGGCAGCTCGCCCTGCAGTTCCTCGCCCTCCAAGGAGCGCGCGTCATCGCCCTCGATTACGATGCGGGCCGTCTCGCGCTCGCGCGGCGGCTCGGCGCTGAGCAGAGCTGGAATCTCGGCGAGGCCGGTGTCGCGGCGGCGGTTGCCGCATTCACCCAGGGCCAGGGCTGCGATGCGATCCTTGTCGCCGCCGCCACGGATTCGAGCGAGCCGCTCGAGCTGGCGGCGGAGATCGCCCGCGACCGCGCCCGCCTCTCGATCGTCGGCAAGACGGGCACGGCCTTCCCCTACCCCGCCTTCATGAAGAAGGAGCTCTCGCTCGTCGTGTCGCGCTCCTACGGGCCTGGTCGCTACGACGACGATTTCGAAGGGCGCGGCGTCAAATATCCCGCCGGCTTCGTCCGCTGGACGGAAACCGAGAATCTGCGCGAATGCCTGCGCCTCATGGCACCAGGCGCTGCGCGCCGCCTCGATGTCGCGGCGCTCATCTCGCACCGCTTCCGCTTCGACGAGGCCGAAGCGGCCTACGATCTCGTCCTCGGCAAGACCGAGCCGCATCTCGGCGTCGTGCTTGCCTACGATGCGACCGCAAGCGCGGAGGCAAACATCGCCCATCCTTCCCGCGCGGATCCCGTCGCTCTTTCGTCGGCGAGCGCGGAAGAGGCACGGAAGCGGGCGCGCGCCGCCGGCCGCTGCGCCATGGGCGTCATCGGCGCCGGCAGCTTCGCCCGCACCGTCCTGCTGCCGGAGCTGGCGCGCCTCGAAGGCGTCAGCCTCAGCACCATCGTGACGCAGCGCGGCCTCTCCGCCGAGCATGCCCGGCGCCAATTCGGCTTCGCGCGCTGCGCGACCGAGGTGACGGCGGTGCTCGACGATCCGGAGATCGATGCGGTGCTCGTCGCGACGCGCCATGCGAGCCATGCGGCGCTCGCCGTCGAGGCGCTGGAGCGGGGAAAAGCAGTCTTCGTCGAGAAGCCGCTCGCCCTCTCGCGCGCGGAGCTGGCGCGGGTCGAGGCGGCGCGGGAGCGGGCAAGCGGGTTCCTCCTCGTCGGCTTCAACCGCCGCTTCGCGCCGATGGCGCGGCAGGCGAAAGCGCATCTCGAGCGCCTCGGCGGGCCCAAATTCCTACTGTTCCGCGTCAATGCCGGGGCGCTGCCGGCGGCGAGCTGGATCAATGCGGCGGACGAAGGCGGCGGCCGCATTCTCGGCGAGCTCTGCCATTTCGTCGATCTCGCGCGGTATCTCGTCGGCTCGACCATCCTTTCGGTGCAGGCCGATGCCGCTGCGGCAATGCAAGGCGCCTGCGACGACGTGACCGTGACCTTGCGCTTTGCCGAGGGCAGCCTCGCCACGATCGCCTATACGGCACAGGGCGATGCCGGCTTCAGCAAGGAGCGCTTCGAGATGTTCGCCGGCGGCAGCGTCGTCACCATCGACAATTTCCTCACCATGACGGTAACGGCCGCGGGGCGGACGACGACGCGCCGCGCCCGGACGGGGCAGGACAAAGGCCATCGCGACGAGCTTGCCGCCTTCATCGCCGGGGTGCGCAGCGGCGTTCCGCCCGCGCCCGAAACCGAGCTCTTCGAAGCGAGCCTCGCGACGATCGCCGTTCTCGAGAGCCTGCGCGAGGGCCGGAAGATCGATCTCCGGTAAGGCGCCCGGCGGGCGGGCGCGGCGGCCGTCGCCGGCTTGACGCGCCGAGGCCGATCTCCTATATGCCGGGTCTCCTCGGGGCGGGATAGCTCAGCTGGTTAGAGCAGGGGAATCATAATCCCAAGGTCGGGGGTTCAAGTCCCTCTCCCGCTACCATCTCCGAGGTGTACGGCCCGGAGACATAGGTAACAGAACGTGCCTAGGCGATGCGGCAAAGGGAGCCTCCGTGCTGCTCCGATAGGGCTTCGGTCTTTGTGGCGGGCGCGGCCTCGGCGCGCTGCTGCCTCCGTTCCCGCCTTTGATCCTCGAGCAGCAGGCCGCCGACGCCGCTTGCCTCATAGAGGACAACCGTGCGGGCGACACTCTTCACATCGCCATAACCATCATCCGCGTCCGCTATAAAGAGGATGCACGTTGCGGCGGCGATGTCGCGGATACCGGCTACCATGTCGGTCAGTCCGATCAGCCCGATATCGGGATAAGCATAGCGTGCCGCGAGCAACGCCGAGCCGCCGACAGCAAAAGCCTGAAAACCTGCCAATTCGATAAGCCGCGCCGAGAGCGCGTCGTGGGCTCGGCTATCCATACAAATCGCGCGACGCAGCTCTCATTCGCTCCTTCGAGGGCTGGATCGCCGAACAAATCGGTGGGATGGAGGAGGCCGAGGTCTAGCGTGCGTTTCCGGCAAGAGCGGGCGCCACAGCGATTGTGGCCGCGCTACTGTCATCGCTCACGACATGCGAGCGGTGCATCGGCGCGGCATGGTGATGTGATCCGTTACATCGATCGTGCGGTAGGAGGTAAGCGTCCGGTTTGG
>JAJPHB010000135.1 GCA_021325525.1 Alphaproteobacteria bacterium | reverse complement strand
GGTCTCGGCAAGCGGGAGAGGGAGAAACCCGACCGCTTTCTACGCCGCCTTGAACCGCGCCCATTCCGATTCATAGGCCTCGACATGGGTCGGCCAGCGCTGCTGCCAGGTGCCGCCCTTCTCGAACTTCTTCTTGACGCCGGCATCGATGGCGGCGATGCGCTGCGCCGCGTCGGCCGGAAATTCGTCGGGATGCGCCTTGGCGTAGGCCGGGCCCTCGGGATTCGTCATATAGCCGCGCAGCTCGGTGATCTTGGCGCCGTACCAGCCGCCCAGCATGAAGTCGAGGAGCTCGTAGCTCGCCTTGGTGCGCGCCGCGCTGCGCCCCGGGTTCTTGACGAGATAGGCGGCCATCGCCCAGAGGAGATAGCCCTCCTTGGGCGCGGCATAGACGGCATCGACGCCCTTCTTCTTGGCGGCGAAGACCATCGGCTCCCAGCAATCGATGACCTTCACCTCCTTGCTGGTGATGAGGTTGACCGCCTGCTCGAAGCTCGACCAGATCGTGCGGAACTGGCCTTCCTTCTTCTTCGCGATGAGGAAATCCACGACGGCCTTGATCTCGCCCTCGCTCATATTGGCGGGGTCGTTGATCGTAGCCTGCTTGCTGTCCTTGAGGTAGAGCGCCGTCTTCTGCCCGGCCGTCGTGTAGTTGTCCTCGAGGGCGACGAAGCCCTTCCATTTGGGATCGAAGAGCGCGCCATAGCTGTCGAGCGGTCCCGTCGCCTCCGGCAGGTAGGCGAAGCTGTCGCCCTGCAGCACGGTCGGGACGCCGTAGATCTTGCCTTCATAGCCGATGAAGTCGAAGCCGGGCGTCCCCTTCTTGAGGAACTCGGCGATGTAGCTGTCCTTGCTCCAGTTCGGGATCCTCGCCGTGTCGATCGGCTCGATCAGGTCGTTGTCGACGAGCGGCTTCTGCATGCCGCCGACGATGTTGATGAGGTCGTAGGTCTTGGTGCCGCCGCCGGCGACAAGCACGTTGAGGATCGCCGAGGGGGCGTTGCCGATCGAGACGAGGCTCACCGTGTCGCCGCCCGTCGCCTTGGTGTAGCGCGACCAGTCGCCGCCCGGATCGCCGACGCCGATGTCGGCGAAGCTCACCGTCTCGGCCGCGCCGGCGGGCGCGAAGCGCCCGGCCAAGGCGAGCCCGGCGCCTCCCAAGAGAGCGGACGTCATGAGATCGCGGCGCCCGATTCGGCATTTGCCCATCATGGTCTCCTCCCGTGGTTCTTATCCTGGATGTGGAAATTCGTCAGAGTGTCGCGGCGAGGCGGCGATTGCAAGGATCGCGCGATCCGTGAAATGCTCCGCCCCTTTTATCGGACCCGAAGGCTAGGCGGCGGGAGAGGAGATGCTCCATTTCAGCCATCACGAGCTGGGCCAGCTCTTGTCGACCTATGGCTACTGGGTCGTCCTCGCCTTCGTCTGCCTCGAAAGCCTCGGTCTCCCGATCCCCGGCGAGACGATCCTCCTCGCCGCCGCGATCTACGCCGGGACGACGCATCAGCTCGACATCTACCTTGTCGTCGCCGCCGCGGCGGCGGGCGCGACGGCAGGGGGCACGATCGGCTTCTGGGCGGGGCGCGAATTCGGCTACGAGCTCGCCATCCGCTACGGCCGCTACATTCATCTCGACGAGCCGAAGATGAAGCTCGGCATGTATATGTTCCTGAAGCACGGCGGCAAGGTCGTCTTCTTCGGCCGCTTCATCGCCTTCCTGCGCGCCTTCGTCGCGCTTCTTGCCGGCATCAACCGCATGGAATGGCCGCGCTTTCTCGCCTTCAACACGGCGGGGAGCGTCATTTGGGCGGCGCTCGTCGGCTTCGGGGCGTTCTTCTTCGGCAAGGCCGTGCACCGTCTGCTCGGCGCCGTCGGCATCGCTCTTCTGGTCGCCGCCGTCGTTCTGGTCGTTCTCGGCTTCATCGCGCTGCGGCGCAACCAGGCGCGGCTCGCAGGAGAAGCCGAGCGCGCCTTCCCCGGGCCGCTGCGGCGCTACCATTTCGGCAAGAGGAAGCCGTGAGGCGGCGCCGGGGTCGTGATCACCCGTCGTCGCGAGCAGCGGAGCGACGCCGCGATCGCGGAGCCTGCCCGCCTTCTCGATGCCGTCGCGTCGCTCGCCCCCACGAACCCGTCTCGACCCGCCGCCTCAAGAATTGACTTCGCGCGCGTTTCAACCGAGGGTCGCCCACCGTCATGGCGCTCCTCGAAATCACCGGACTTCGCCGCAGCTTCTACGGCATCGCCGCCCTGAGCGGCGTCGACCTCGCCGTCGAAAGCGGCAGCATCACCGGCCTCATCGGCCCCAATGGCGCCGGCAAGACGACGCTCTTCAACTGCGTCTCCGGGATCGTTCCGCCGCAGGGCGGGCGCGTCGTCTTCGATGGCGCGGATATCACGGGCTGGCGCCCCGACCGCATCGCTCGGCGCGGCCTCGTGCGGACCTTCCAGATCGCGCGCGGCTTTCCCGGCCTCACGGTCATGGAGAATCTGCTGCTCTACGGTCCGGACCAGCCGGGCGAGCGGCTTCTGCCCGCGCTCTGCCGCCTGCCGGCGGCGCGCCGGCGCGAGGAGGAATTGCGCGAGCGCGCCCGCGCCATCGCCGCCCGCCTCGCCCTCGACCGCGTCCTCGACAACCCGGCCTCGGCGCTCTCGGGCGGGCAGAAGAAGCTGCTCGAGATCGGCCGCGCTCTCATGACCGAGCCGAAGCTCGTGCTGCTCGACGAGCCCATCGCCGGCGTCAATCCGGCGCTCGCCGAGGAGATCGGCGCGCATTTGCGCCGCCTCCTCGCCGACGGCCTCACCTTCCTCGTCATCGAGCACCACATGGACATGATCGCGCGGCTCTGCCATCCCGTCATCGTCATGGCGGAGGGCCGCACCCTGGCGCAGGGCAGCTTCGCCGAGATCGCCGCCCGCGGCGAGGTGCAGGAGGCCTATATGGGCCGGCGATGGGCCTCCTGAGCGTCGCCGGCGTCGTCGCCGGCTACAGCGCCGCCGACGAGATCCTGAAGGGCGTCGATCTCGATGTCGAAGCCGGCGAGATTGTCGCCATCATCGGTCCGAACGGCGCCGGAAAATCGACGCTGCTGAAAACCGTCGCCGGGCTGCTCAGGCCGAAAGCGGGGACGATCGCGCTGGGCGGGCAGCGCATCGACGGCCGGCCGGCGCGCGAGATCAGCACGCTCGGCCTCGCCTTCGTGCCGCAGGAGGCGAATGTCTTTGCGCGCATGAGCGTCGCCGAGAATCTGGAGATGGGCGGCTATGTCGACCCGCGCGGCGCGAAGCACAAGATCGCCGCGCTTCTCGAGCGCTTTCCGATGCTCGCCGAGAAGCGCCGCCAGGCGGCGCGGACGCTGAGCGGCGGGCAGCGCCAGATCCTGGCCATGGCGATGGCGCTCATGGTCGAGCCGCGCATCCTTCTCCTCGACGAGCCTTCGGCCGGCCTCTCGCCGGTCGCGGCCGAGCAGCTCTTCGCCACCATCCGCGCCATCAACCGCGAGGGCGTCGCCATCGCCATGGTCGAGCAGAACGCGCACGAGGCCCTCGCCATCGCGCACCGCGCCTTCATCCTCGTCGACGGCCGCAACAGCCGCAGCGGCGCCGGCGCCGCGCTCGCCGCCGATCCCGAAGTGAAGCGCCTCTTCCTCGGGGCGTGACCGATGACCGAGATCGCGCAGCTCGTCCTCAACGGCATCATCGCCGGGACCATCCTCGCCGTGCCGGCGATCGGCATCACGGCCATCTATGCCGTGCTGCGCTTTCCCAATTTCGCCGTCTCCTCGATCGCGACGATGGGCGCCTTCGCGGGCTATGTCGCCAATGTCTCCTTCGGCCTGCCGGCCGCGGCCGCGATCCTCGTCGGCTTCCTTCTCGCTGGCCTCGTCGGCGTCGTCAGCGACGAGATCGTGCTGAAACCGATCCGCCGCAACGGGCTCCTCGCCGCCGCGATCGCTTCGGTCGCGCTGACCCTCGCCCTCGAGAACGTCGTCCGCTTCTTCTTCGGCAACGACCTCCGCAGCTACGATCTGCCGATCGCCCGCGACTGGCGCTTCCTCGGTCTCCGCATCGGCCCGCAGCAAGTCGAGAACCTCGCGATCGCACTCATCGCGATGGCCGCCGTCTTCCTCTTCCTCGCCTTCACGCGAATGGGGAAGGCGATGCGCGCCGTTGCCGACAATCCCATGCTGGCCGACATCAAGGGCATCAACGCCGACACCGTGGCGCGGATCGTCAATTTCGCCGGCATGGGGCTCGCGGGCATCGGCGGCATGCTGATCGGCCTCGACACCAGCATCGACCCGCTGACCGGATTCCGCGCTATCCTCTCGATCTTCGCCGCCGCGGTGCTGGGCGGGCTCGGCAGCGTTCCAGGCGCGGTCGTCGGCGCGCTGACGATCGGCATCGCCGAGGAGCTGTCGCTCCTCATTCTGGCGCCGCCCTATCGCTCGGCGGTGGGGTTCGTCGCCATTCTCCTCGTCCTGACGCTGCGCCCGCGCGGCATCCTGGGCGAGCGCGCCTATTGAACCGGGGCGGGGAAGGGCGATGACCGACTATCTCGTCGCCATGCTCACCTTCGCCGCGCTTTACGGCCTCATGTCGCTCGCCCTCAACCTCGTCTGGGGCATGGCGGGGATGATCAATCTCGGCCTCGTCGGCTTCTTCGCCCTCGGCGGCTACGCCTCGGCGCTGCTGACCCACCGCTTCGGCCTGCCGATCCCGGTGGGCCTTGCCGCCGCCTTCCTTTTTGCCGGCGCCTGCGGCGTCGTCGTCGCGCTGGTGACGGCGCGGCTGCGCGGCGACTATCTCGCCATCGTGACGCTGGGCTTCGCCGAAGTCGTGCGCATCATCGCCAGCAACGAAATCTGGCTCACCAACGGCACCGACGGCATCTCGGGCATACCGGGCCCGCTGCGCGGCGAGGTGCCGCCCGCGACCTTCAACCTCGTCTATCTGCTGATCGTCCTCGCCGTCGTCGCCATCGCCTTCTTCCTCCTCCAGAATCTGCGGCACTCGCCCTTCGGCCGCGTCCTCCGCGCCATCCGCGACGACGACCAGGTGGCGGCGGTCGCCGGCAAATGGGTCATCGCCTTCAAGATCGAGGCCTTCGCCATCAGCTCCGGCATGCTGGGCCTCGCCGGCGCGCTCTACGGCCACTACACCTCCTATATCGCGCCCGACGCCTTCGTGCCGCTCGTCACCATCTACATCGTGCTGGCGCTCAGCGCCGGCGGCACCGGCAGCAATCTCGGAGCCTTGTGCGGCGCGCTCCTCATCGTCTTCTTTCAAGAGGGCACGCGCTTCATCGCCGCCTGGGCGCCCGGGCTCGGCGCCGTCCAGCTCGCCGCCTTGCGCGAGATCGCGATCAGCGCGACGCTCATCCTCATTCTGCGCTTCCGCCCGCAAGGGCTTCTTCCGGAAAAGCTGCCGAGGCTCGCGAAACGATGAAGATCCAGTCGATCGGCGAGGCGTCGCCGCATCTCGAAGCCGTCGCCGCCGCCCTTGCCGCGCCGGGCGGGCCAAACGCGGTCTTCGCCGCTCTCGACCGCGCCATGGCGGCGACGCTCGGCCACAAGCTCTTCACCATCCTGCTGCGCCATCCGGCGACCGGGGAGTCGGAGCGCTTCTACACGAACCGGCCCGACGCCTATCCCGTCGGCGGGCGCAAGCCCCTCAACCCCACCTTCTGGTCGCGCCTCGTCTTCGAGGAGCGCCGCCCCTATATCGGCCGCGACGCCGCCGCCATCCGCGCCGTCTTCTTTGACCATGCGCTTATCCATTCGCTGGGTTGCGATGCCGTGCTGAACCTTCCTGTCGTCCATGGCGGCGAGGTCCTCGGCACCGTCAACCTCCTCCACGAGGCGGGCTGGTACGACGAAGGCGATCTCCCGCTCGGCCTCCTCTTTGCCGCCCTCGCCATCCCGGCCTATCTTGCCCTGGCGCGGCGGGGGTAGAAGGAGGTGCTTCGAGCTTGGGATGCGCCCCCCTCACCTAGCTCTGGGTAAGCCCGCGGGCTGTGACCCGGGGGGATGCCTCGCCAACCCTGCGCGACCCTCTACGGGGGGAGAGGGAAGGGTGAGGGGGTACACTCGATAAACCGTTAGGACAGCACGGAGGAAAGGACGAGCCCATGGCGTTCTTGAGCAAGGATGTCTTCGCCCATCGCCTCGAGAAGATGCGCGCGATGATGGAGGAGCGCGGCCTCGACGCGCTCGCCTTCGCGACCGGCGACTTCTTCCAATTCGCCACCAACTTCCATGTCGACGTCCAGCTCTGGGAGCGGCCGATCCTCGCCGTCGTGCCGCGCGAGGGCCGGCCCTTCGCCGTCATGAACGAGCTCTCGACCAACCACATCCGCTTCGCGCGCCAGCGCGGCAGCCTGTGGTTCGACGACATCCATATCTATAGCGAGCACCCGCGCCTCGCCGACCGCCTCCCGCTCGTCGGGCAATGGCCGCAGATGGTGGCGGACCTCCTCGAAGCGGCGGGGCTGGGGCGCGCGCGGATCGGCGTCGACAGCGCCGGCGGGCCGCTGTCCCGGGTGCCGGCGCTGCTCCCGGAGCTGAAGCTCGTGCCGAGCCTCGCCGCGATGCGGGCGCTGCGCTGGGTCAAGACGGCCGAGGAGCTGGCTCTCCACCGCGAGGCGGCGAAGCTCTCCGATTGGGCGCAGGCGCATTACCGCGAGAACATCCGCGCCGGCCGCCTCGTCCAGGAGCTCGACAACGCCATGGCGAGCCTCATCGTCGAGGAAGCGGCGCGGCGCTTCCCGGGCGAGAATGTCGAGCCGCGCTGCTGGACCTTGAGCGGCCCCGCCTCGGCCTCGCCTCATGGCGACGGCGCCCCGACTGGCGCCCGCTTCGAGACCGGGCATGTCGTCGTCAATATCTGCAATATCCGCCTCAACGGCATGATGACCGAGAACGAGCGCACCTTCTTCGTCGGTCGGCCGAGCAACCAGCAGGCGGCGCTCTACGAGGCGGCGCGCGCCGCCAACGAGGCGGGCTGCGCCGCCGCCACCGCCGGCAATCCCGTCTCGGCGATCGACGCCGCGGCGCAGGCGGTGATCGAGCGCGCCGGCTTCGGCGCCCATATCCTCCACCGCACCGGCCACGGCATGGGCGTCCAGGGGCACGAATACCCCGAGGACATGCCCTTCAATCACAGGAAGCTCCTCGCCGGCGAAGTCTATTCGGTCGAGCCCGGCATCTACGTCTTCGGTCTCGGCGGCTTCCGCATCGACGACACCGTCGTCATTGCCGACGGCAAGCCGGAGATTTTGACGACGGCGCCACGGGATATCGCGACGAACACGCTGGGGTGAGGGCCGAGCCCCACCTGCCCACCCAGTGTGAAGGTCTCCAGGGCGGCAGAGGGAAAGTCGAAATGCAAAACTAAAGCTCTTGCCTAACCGTCCGCGCAGTGTTACTAAAGCACATGCTTAACCGAACGCCCGATCTCGACCGCCTCTTCCATGCTCTCGCCGATCCGACGCGGCGGGCGATGGTGGAGCGGCTGAGCCGGGGGCCGGCGCCGGTGAGCGAGCTGGCGCGGCCGCTGCCGATGTCGCTGCCGGCGGCCATGCAGCATCTGAGCGTGCTGGAGGCGGCGGGGCTGGTGCGCTCGGAGAAGGTGGGGCGGGTGCGCATCTGCGCCATCACGCCCGCGGCGCTGAGCCAGGCCGAGCAGTGGATCAACGCCCGCCGGATCGAGTGGGAGCGCCGCCTCGACCGGCTCGGCGACTATCTCGAGACCCTCGACGCGAAAGGAGAGACCGATGGCCAAGGCGAATGAGGCGAAGCGGGAGGCGCAGGCGACGGAGCCGCCGTCGCTCCGGCTCTCGCGCATCCTCCACGCGCGGCGCGAGACCGTCTTCAAGGCCTGGAGCTCGGCCGAGCATGTGAAGCGCTGGTTCGCGCCCGAGACCTTCACCGTCCCCGAGGCCAGGGTCGAGATGCGGGTCGGCGGCGCCTTCGAGCTCGCGATGCGCTCCGCCGCCAGCGAGGTGAATTGGGTCCGCGGGCGCTTCGTCGAGATCGTGCCCAATGCGCGGCTCGTCATTGACATGGAGGTGACGGACGCCGTCGGCGCCGCGCTCTTCCGCGCCCTCACCGAGGTGGATTTCGCCGACGCGCTCGGCGGCACGCGCCTGGATGTGGCGCAGAGCTACACCGTCCTCGACCCGTCGAAGGCGTGGATGGTGGCGGGCGCGCCCGAGGGCTGGCGCTCGACGCTCGACAAGCTCGAGAAGGAAGTCGTGCGCATGCAGGGCGGAGCCGAGACCGTCGCGCGCTCGGTCGTGCATGCGAGCTTCCACCTCGAGCGCCGTTACGAGGCGCCGGTGGCGCGGGTCTGGCGGGCGCTCACCGACGAGACGGCCAAGGCGAAATGGTTCGCCGGCACGCCCGGGAAATGGGAGCTCCTCGAGCGGCGCATGGATGTGCGCGTCGGTGGCAGCGAGCGGCTGAGTGGCCGCTGGGAAGGCGGAGTGGTCTCGAGTTTCGATGCCGTCTATCACGACGTCGTCCCCAACGAGCGCCTCGTCTATAGCTACACGATGCATCTCGACGAGAAGAAGATCTCGGTGTCGCTCGCGACCTTGCAGCTCGCGGCCGAAGGCGGGACGACCCGCCTCAAAGTGACGGAGCAAGGCGCCTTCCTCGACGGCTATGACGATGCGGGCTCGCGCGAGCACGGCACCGGCCACCTCCTCGACGCGCTCGGCGCCTCGCTCGCGGACTGAGCGGGCGTGTCGGGCAACAGAAAAGCCGTCATTGCGAGCCCCAGGCGAAGCAATCCAGAGAATGGTGCCGCGGGCCTGGATTGCTTCGTTGGCGCTCGCAATGGCAATTGGAAGAGCCGCGTTGCAATCGAGATTGGCGCAACCCGCTAGCCTCCGAATTCATCCTCGATCGCAGCCCAGTCCGTGAAGCCGGTGATTTCCTTGAATTCGTCGAAGGCGAGGCTGCCGGCGTAATCCATCTTGTCGGCGCGGAGGGCGGCGAGGGTCTCGCGCAGAGTGCGCGCGACGCGGGTCACCAGGGTTATGCCGTGCACCACCATGGCGAAGCCCATCGCGTGGAGCTCGCGGTTCGAGAGGAGGGGCGTCTTGCCGCCGTCCAGCATGTTGCAGAATTGCGGGACATCGAAGGTGCGGGCGATGCGCTCCAGCTCCTCGACGCTCTCCGGCGCTTCGATGAAGAGGCCGTCGGCGCCGGCCTTGATGTAGCGCTCGCCGCGGCGGAGAGCGTCGTCGAGCCCGTGCACGGCGCGGGCGTCGGTGCGCGCCACCAGGAAGAGCTCCTTGTCCTCCCGGGCCGCGACGGCGGCGCGGATCTTGCGCTCCATCGCCTCGATCGGGATGACGCTCTTGCCGGCCATGTGACCGCAGCGCTTCGGCGCCACCTGGTCCTCTATGAAGAGGGCGGACACGCCCATCCGCTCATAGGTGCGGATGGTGCGCGTCACGTTCTTGACGTCGCCATAGCCGTCATCGGCATCGACCATGACCGGCAGGCGCGATCCCGCCATGATGTCGCGGATGGCGGCCGAGACCTCGCCGAGGCCGAGGAGCCCGAGATCGGGCAGGGCGTAGCGCGAGGCCGCCACCGGATAGCCGCCGATGATATAGGCCGAGAACCCCGCCATCTCGATGAGCCGCGCCGAGAGCGCGTCATAGGCGCCAGGCAGGACGAGCGGCCTCTCGCGGGCGAGGAGCTGCCGCCAGGTGGGTCTCTTCTCCATCGGTGCCATCTTTCGCGGTGGTTGCACGGCGGCGGAAGGATGGAGCGAGCGCCGGCCGCTCGCAACAGGACGCTCGACGCCGCGGCGTCCTGGCATCCTGCCGCCGACATGCTAATCTCCTGCGCCCGCGCGCCTCAACCGGATGGATTCGACTTGGACGGAAATTCGCCCGACCGCATCCTCGACCGCCTGACGGCGCTCTATCCGAAGGCGATCGATCTGTCGCTGGACCGCGTGCGGCGCCTCCTCGCCGATCTCGGCGACCCGCAGAAGCGGCTGCCGCCGGTCATCCATGTCGCCGGAACCAACGGCAAGGGCTCGACGGTGGCCTATCTGCGCGCCATCTTCGAGGCGGCGGGCTACCGCGCCCATGTCTATACCTCGCCGCATCTCGTCCGCTTCAACGAGCGCATCCGCCTCGCCGGGCGCATCATCGAGGACGCCCTCCTCGGCGAGCTCCTCGCCGAGGTCGAGCGCGTCAATGCCGGGCGGCCCGTCACCTTCTTCGAGGTGACGACGGCGGCGGCGTTCCTCGCCTTCGCCCGCACGCCCGCCGATATCGCCATTCTCGAAGTCGGGCTCGGCGGCCGGCTCGATGCGACCAATGTCGTCGAGCGCCCCGCCGTCTGCGCCATCACCCCCGTCTCCTTCGACCACCCGGAATTCCTCGGCGATACAATCGCCAAGATCGCCTTCGAGAAGGCGGGCATCCTGAAGCCCGGCGTGCCGGCGGCGATCGGGCCGCAGCCGGGCGAGGCGGAAGCCGCCATCGAGCGCCAGGCGGCGTCCGTCGGGGCGCCGCTCTTCCGCCTTGGGCACGAGTGGCGCTTCGAGACGCGAGTCGACGGCTTCCGCTTCACCGGCATGAACGAACACGACATGCCGCTGCCGGCGCTTCCCGGCCGGCATCAGATCGCCAACGCCGCGCTCGCCCTCGCCGTGGTCGAGCACCTGCCTGATTTCGCCATCGCGCCCGAGCATCTGCGCGCCGGGCTGCGCCAGGTCGAATGGCCGGCGCGGCTGCAAAGGCTGACGCGCGGGCCGCTCGTCGACATGCTGCCGCCGGGCAGCGACCTCCACCTCGATGGCGGCCACAATGAGAGCGGCGCCGAGGCGCTCGCCGACTGGGCGCAGCAGACGCGGGACGGCCGCCCGCTCGACGCCATCCTGGCGATGAAATCGAGCAAGGCCGCCGACGCTTTCCTCGCTCGCCTCGCGCCGCATCTGCGGCGCCTGCGCTGCCTCTCCTTCCCGGCGGAGGCGCACTGGATTCCGGCCGAGACCCTGGCCGATCTCGCGCAGCGGGCCGGCATCGCCGATGCGGAGCCGGCGGAGGACGTGACGGAGGCCTTGACGAGCCTCATCGCCGCCGCTGCCGGGCCGACGCGCTTTCTCATCTGCGGCTCGCTCTATTTCGCCGGCAAGGTGCTGGCCGAGAACGGCTGAGCCCGCCTCACGCGGCGCGCCGGTCCTTCCAGTCGTAAAAGCGCATCGCCAGCGGCACAAACCAGGGATTGCCGCTGTAGAGGAAGTGGCTCGGGAAGGGGAGGGCGTCGAAGATCGTGGCGCCGTCCGCGGCGCCGAGGATTTTCGCCGCCGCCTTGCGGCCGAGATATGTGCCCATGGGCACGCCGGCGAAGCAATATCCCATTGCGTAGTGGAGCCCGGCCTGCTCGCCGATATGCGGGTAGAGGTCGAAGGTGCCGGCACAGCGCCCCGTCCAGGCATGCGAGAGCGGCACATCTGCGAGCTCGGGGAAGATGGCGACGAGCGCCGCTTTGAGGCGTCGGGCGATGGCGTGCGGCTCGCTCACATTGAGGCCGGTGCGGCCGCAATAGAGGATGCGCGTGCCGTCGGGCGAGCGACGGATGGCATCGACGTTGAAGTTGCAGTCGATATAGGTGCGCTGCCGCGGCAGCAACCGGTCGAGCAGGGCTTGCGGCAGCGGCGCTGTCGCGATCATGAAGGCGTTGAACGGGATGACGCGCCGCCGCAGCCAGGGCATGGCCCGCCCCGTATAGCCGTTGGTGGCGACGAGGGCGTCGCGAGCGATGACGATTCCGCGCTCGGTGTGGACGCCGATCTCGCCGCGCCGCCGCGTCGCCAGCGCCACGACGGCGGTGCGGCCGTGGATGGCGACGCCGGCCTCGCGTGCGCGGTCGAGAAGGCCGAGATGGTAGAGGCCGGGATGGAGCGAGCCGAGATCGGGCAGGAGAGCGCCGCCGACGAAGCTGTCGGAGCCGATCTCACGCCGCAGCTCCTCGCCGCGCAGCATCGCGAAGTCGTTGCCGAGATGGCGGCGCCGCAGCTCGAGCTCGCGCGCCAGCGCCTCGTATTGGCGCGGCGTCCGCGCCGCCATGACCCGGCCGCAGATCGCGAGATGGCAGTCGATGCGCTCGGCGGCGACGGTCTCGGTGACGGCATCGAAGGCAGCCTGCATCTCGCCATAGACGGCGCGCGCCCGTTCGAGGCCGAAGCGGTCCAGAATGTCGCCGAACTCGTGCTTCAAGGTGCGGCCGACGAAGCCGGCATTGCGCGAGCTGGCGCCGATGCCGGGATCGCCCGCATCGAAGACGGCGACGCTGCGGCCGGCGCGGGCGAGGCGGAGCGCGGCGCTGAGCCCGGTGATGCCGGAGCCGACGATGGCGACATCGATGCGCGGCGGCAGCGGCAAGGGCTGGATAAAGGGCCGCGGCGCCGCATCCCACCAATAAGGATCGCCGCGGAAATCGGGCGCGAGGAGGGGGGCGTCTGTCGTCATCTGCTTCTGGTCAGTCCCGGAGAAGCGGAGTCACTTCGCGCGCAGGGCGCATATCGTCAAAACACCCCTCGTTCGGTCACGATCGCGGTCATCGGGATGTCGTGCGGCTGCGGGAACACCGTCTCGAGGCGGCCCAATTCGAAGCCGACGCCGATCGCGGCCGGGCGCGGCGTCAGCGCCGCGAGGGTGCGGTCGAAATAGCCGCCACCATAGCCGAGGCGGTAGCGCGCGGCATCGAAGCCGACGAGCGGCGCGAGGACGAGGTCGGGCAGGAGGATGTCGCGCGCCTTCGGCACCGGAATGTCGTAGACGCCGCTCTCCATGGCGCTGTCCGGCGTCCAGCGGCGGAACTCCATCGCCGTCTTCGGCGCGAGCACGGCGGGGAGCGCGGCCTCACGGCCCTCGGCAAGCAAGCGGCTGATGAGCGGCCGCGGATCGAACTCGGCCTTGAACGGCCAATAGAAGCCGATGCGGCGCGGCGCCCGCGCCGCGATGAGGCGTTCGAGATGCGATTCCAGCGCCTGGCTCCAGGCGCGCCGCTCGGCGAGCGGCGTCGCCGTGCGGCGCTCGATGAGACGGGCGCGCTCGGCGCGCCGCCAGGTGCGAACTTCCGGCCAGTCCGGCATGCTGCCGCGCTCCCTCAGAACCGCTCGAGCCAGGGCCGCAGCTCGACTTCCCAGGTCCAGGCGCTGCGGTGCTGGCGATGGATGTGAAGATAGGTCTCGGCGATGGCTTCGGGAGCGAGGAGGCTGTCCTCGCCGCGCTCGGCGGCGCGCGGATCGCTGCCGGGCCGGCCGATGCCGCCGTCGATGACGAAATGCGCGACATGAATGTTCTTGGGCGCAAGCTCGCGCGCCATGCTCTGGGCGAGGCCGCGCAAGCCGAACTTGCCCATGGCGAAGGGGGCCGAGTTGGCGTAGCCCTTGACGCTCGCCGAAGCGCCGGTGAAGAGGATCGACCCGCTGCCCCGCGCCAGCATCTGCCGCGCCGCCGCCTGGCCGGCGAGGAAGCCGCCATAGCAGGTGATCATGAGTGCCTTCTCGACCTCGGCGGGATCGAGCTCGACGAGCGGGCCGCGCGTGCGATAGCTCGGATTGTAGACGACGAGATCGGGCGCCGCGAGATCGCTCGCCACCGCCGCGAAGAGGGCGCCGACATCGCCCGGTTTCGCGGCATCGCAGGGATAGGCGCGCGCCCCCGTCTCGGCTGCAAGCGCGGCCAGCTTCTCGGCGCGGCGGGCGGCGAGCGCGAGGCGCATGCCCTGCCGCGCGAAGAGCCGCGCCAGCGCCGCGCTCAGCCCGTCGCCGACGCCGATGATGAGGGCGGTCTCCGCTGTGCCGGTCTTCGCCATTTCGCTGTCTCCTGAACGCGCCGACGGAGGTGGATCGATCGACGAAAGCTCCGAGGGAACTTCGGTTTCGTGTGGCAAGAGGCGCGAGCCTTGGCTATCGTGCCGCAAAACCGGGGGACAAGCGATAAAAAGCGATGGCGCGGTACTCGATCTTCAGCCTTGCTCGCCATGCGCTGCGCCATCACGAGGACTGGCCGCGCGCCTGGCGCGATCCTCAGCCGAAACCCGCTTACGACGTCGTCATCGTCGGCGGCGGCGGGCACGGCCTCGCCACCGCCTATTACCTCGCCAAGAATCACGGCATCAGCAATGTCGCGGTGCTGGAGAAGGGCTGGCTCGGCGGCGGCAATACCGGGCGCAACACGACGATCGTCCGCTCGAACTACCTGCTGCCGGCGAATGCGCGCTTCTACGAGCATTCGCTGAAGCTGTGGGAGGGGCTGAGCCGCGAGCTCAACTACAACGTCATGTTCTCGCAGCGCGGCGTCCTCAACCTCGCCCATTCCGACGCGCAGATGGACGCCTATGCGCGGCGCGGCAACGCCATGCGCCTCAACGGCATCGACGCCGTTCTGCTCGACCGCGACGGCGTCCGCGACATGGTGCCGCAGCTCGATTTCTCCGCGGCGGCGCGCTTTCCGATCCGCGGCGGCTTGCTGCAGCCGCGCGGCGGCACGGCGCGGCACGATGCCGTCGCCTGGGGCTTCGCTCGCGCCGCCGACGCGCGCGGCGTCGACATCATCCAGAATTGCGAGGTCACCGGCATCCTGCGCGAAGGCGACCGCGTGACCGGCGTCGAGACGACGCGCGGCACCATTCGCGCCGGCAAGATCGGGCTCGCCGTCGCCGGTCATACCGGGCATGTCGCCGCCATGGCGGGGCTGCGTCTGCCCATCGAAAGCCATCTCCTGCAGGCGGCGGTGAGCGAGCCTCTGAAGCCGCTGCTCGATACCGTCGTTACCTCGGGAGCCGCGCATGTCTATGTCAGCCAGTCCGACAAGGGCGAGCTGGTCTTCGGCGGCGATCTCGATTTCTACAATAGCTATGCGCAGCGCGGGAATCTGCCGGCGATCGCCAGCTTCACGACGGCGCTCATCGCGCTCTTTCCGGGCTTCGGCCGGCTGCGCCTCATGCGCCACTGGGGCGGCGTCATGGACATGACCATGGATGGCAGCCCCATCATCGGCAAGACGCCGCTCCGCAACTTCTATATCGATGGCGGCTGGTGTTATGGCGGCTTCAAGGCGACGCCGGGCTCGGGATGGGTCTTCGCCCATACGATCGCCAATGACGCGCCGCATCCGCTCAACGAAGCCTTCTCGCTCGAGCGCTTCGCCTCGGGCCACGTCATCGACGAGCGCGGCGCGGGTCCCGTGCCGGGCGCGCATTGAGGGGCCGGGCAATGCTGCTCATTCCCTGTCCCTTCTGCGGCCCACGCGACCAGATCGAGTTCACTTACGGCGGCGATGCGACGCTGACGCGCCCCGATCCCGCGACGGCCTCGGAAGAGGCCTGGGCCGCCTATGTCTATCTGCGCGACAACCCCAAGGGGCCGCATAGCGAATATTGGCATCACCATGCCGGCTGCCGCGCCTGGATCAAGGTGCGGCGGGACACGCTGACGCACGAGATCAGCGCGAGCGCGGCGGCGACGGCGCCGCTCGCCGGCGAAGCGGGCAAGCCGTGAGCGCGCAGCCCTTCCGCCTCCCGGCCGGCGGCCGCATCGACCGCAGCCGGCCGCTCGCCTTCCGCTTCGACGGCAAACCCTATACCGGCTTTGCCGGCGACAGCCTCGCCGCGGCCCTCTTGGCCAACGGCGTCCGCCTCGTCGGGCGCAGCTTCAAATACCATCGGCCGCGCGGCATCTTCAGCGCCGGTCCCGAGGAGCCGAACGCGCTCGTGCGGCTTCGCCGCGAGGCACGCGCCGAGCCGAATACGCGCGCCACCATGATCGAGCTCTTCGACGGGCTCGAAGCGGAGAGCCAGAACCGCTGGCCCTCGCTCGGCTTCGATCTCGGCGCCACGGCCTCGCTCTTCGCGCCGCTGCTGCCGGCGGGCTTTTACTACAAGACCTTCATGGCGCCGCGCCGCGGCTGGATGTTCTACGAGCGCTTCATCCGCGCCGCCGCCGGCATGGGCCGTGCCGCCGAGGCCCCCGATCCCGACCATTACGAGAAGCGCCACGCGCATTGCGACGTGCTCGTGGTCGGCGGCGGTCCCGCGGGGCTCGCGGCGGCGCTCGCGGCGGGCCGGACCGGCGCCCGCGTTCTCCTCGTCGAAGAGCGGGCGGAGCTGGGCGGCGCGCTGCGGCGGGAAGCCGCGGCGATATCGGACGCACCGGCGGCCGAGTGGCTGGCCGCGACGCTGGCCGAGCTCGCGAGCCTCTCCGAGGTGAGGCTGCTCCGCCGGGCGACCGCCTTCGGCTATTACGACCACAACCTCGTCGCCGTTCTGGAGCGCGTCGCCGACCATCTTCCGGAGCCGCCGCCGCACAGGGCGCGGCAGGTTCTCTGGCAAGTGCGGGCCCCGCAGGTCGTGCTCGCCACCGGCGCCATCGAGCGGCCGCTCGTCTTCGCCGGCAACGACCGGCCGCAAGTCATGCTGGCGAGCGCCGCGCGCGCCTATCTCAACGAATTCGCCGTCGCCCCCGGCACGCGCGCCGTCGTTTTCACGAACAACGATTCGGCTTACGCGACCGCGCTCGATCTGCGCCGCGTCGGCATCAGAGTGACCGCGGTCGTCGATCCGCGCGAGGGGAGCGGCGGCGACCTGCCGCGGCGCGCCCGGGAGGCCGGGATCGAGTGCCGCTTCGGCCATGCCGTCCTCGCGGCGCGCGGCCGCAGCCGCGTCTCCGCCGTCGAGGTCGCATCGCTCGGGACGGCCGGCCACGAGCACGGCGACAATCTCGATTGTGACCTCCTCTGCGTCTCGGGCGGCTGGAGCCCGACGCTGCATCTCCATTGCCAATCGGGCGGTCGGCCGGAATGGAACGAGGCGCTCGCCGCCTTCGTGCCCGGCCGCTCCAAGCAGGCGGAGCGCTCGGCGGGCGCGGCGGCGGGCGCGTTTGCGCTCGTCGACTGCATCGCGGGCGGGCTGCGCGCCGGAGCCGAGGCGGCGCAGGCGGCGGGCTTCGGGACCGGCGTCGCGCCGCCGGCGCCGGACTGGCCGCGCGAGAGCGCGGCGCCCTTGCGTCCGCTCTGGTCGGTGCCGGCGCGCCGGTGGCTGAAGAGCTTCGTCGATCTCCAGGACGACGTGACCGCCGGGGATATCGGCCTCGCGGCGCGCGAGGGCTTCGTCTCGGTTGAGCATCTGAAGCGCTACACGACGCTCGGCATGGGCACCGACCAGGGCAAGACGAGCAACGTCAACGGCCTCGCCCTCTTGGCCGAGAAGCGCGGCGAGGCGATCCCGGCGGTGGGCGTCACGACCTTTCGGCCGCCCTATACGCCGGTCGCGATCGGCAGCTTCGCCGGACGCGAGACCGGCCGGCATTTCGAGCCGATCCGCCGGACGGCGATGCACGAGTGGCACGAATCGGCCGGCGCCGCCTGGATCGAGGCGGGCCTCTGGCTGCGCCCGAGCTGCTATCCGCGCTCGGGCGAGAGCGAGCGCGAGGCGATCCGGCGCGAGGCTGTGGCCGTGCGCCAAGGCGTCGGTCTCGTCGACGTCTCGACTCTCGGCAAGATCGATATCGCCGGCCCGGATGCCGCGGCCTTTCTCGACCGCGTCTACGCGAATATCTTCAGCAACCTGCCCGTCGGGCGCGCGCGCTACGGCCTCATGCTGCGCGAGGACGGCATCGTCTTCGACGATGGGACGACCTCGCGCCTCGCCGAGCAGCGCTTCCTCATGACGACGACGACGGCGAATGCCGTCCGCGTCATGCAGCATCTCGAATTCCTGCTGCAGACGGTCTGGCCCGAGCTCCGCGTCGCGGCGACCTCCGTCACCGAGCAATGGGCGGCGATGGCGCTCGCCGGGCCGAAGAGCCGGGACGTGCTGGCACGCGCCGCGGAGGGCGTCGATGTCAGCGATGCCGGACTGCCGCATATGGGCGTCCGCGACGGCCGCATCGCCGGCGTCCCGGTCCGCATCTTCCGCATCAGCTTCTCGGGCGAGCGCGCCTACGAGATCAACGTGCCGGCCGATTGGGGCCTCCGCGTGTGGACGGCGCTGCTCGACGCCGGGCGCGAGAGCGGCATCGTCCCTTACGGCATGGAAGCGATGGGGATCCTGCGCATCGAGAAGGGGCACGTCGCCGGCGCCGAGCTCGACGGCACGACGACCGCCGCGGATCTCGGGCTCGGCCGCCTCGTCGCGATGAAGAAGCCGGATTTCATCGGCCGGCACATGCTGGCGCGTCCGGCGCTCGCCGATCCGCGGCGCCCGCGCCTCGTCGGCTTCGTCCCGGTCGACGGCGCGACGCGGCTGCGCGCCGGCGCGCAAATCGTCGCGGATTCGCGCGTGCCGCCGCCGGTTCCGATGATCGGGCGGATCACCTCCGCGGCCGACAGCCCGACACTGGGGCACCCGATCGCCCTCGGCTTCCTCGAAGCCGGCGCCTCGCGGCACGGCGAGACGCTGCACGCGCTGTTCCCTCTCGCCGATCAATGGGTACCGGTGCGCGTCGTCGATCCCGTCTTCTACGATCGCGCCGGGGAGCGGCTCCATGGTTGAGCGGCGATCCGCCCTGGAAGGCGCGGCGCGGCCCGGCGATTTCGGCACGCCCGCCGCTGGCGGACCGGGCGTCATCCTCGGGGAGCGGCGGTCCTTGGCGATCGTCCAGGTGGCGGCGCTCGGCGAGCGCGATGCGGCGGTCCGCGGCGGGATCGCCGCCGGCTGCGGCGTCGCGCCGGCGGCGGAAGCGAGCCGCGCCGCGCGCGGCGGCGGAACGGCGGTTCTGTGGAGCGGACCCGGCCGCTGGCTGGTCGTCGCCGCGGAGCAGCCGGGCTCCGATCTCGCGGCGAGGCTGGAGGCCGCCCTCGCCACCGCGCCGGCGGTCGTGACCGATCTCGGCCACGCCCGCACCGTGCTGCGCGTCAGCGGGCCGTCGGCGCGCGATCTCCTCGCCAAGGGCTGTCCGCTCGACCTCCATCTCCGGACCTTTCCGGTCGATGCCTGCGCGCACAGCCTCTTGGGGCACGCCGGCACTCTGATCCACGCGGTCGATGCGGTCCCGAGCTTCGATCTCTATCTGGCGCGGAGCTACGCCCGGTCGGCCTGGGAATGGATCGAGGAATCGGCGGCCGAGTATGGCTGCCGCGTCGTCGCCCCCGCCGACCTCACAGGATCTGGCTGAGGAACTGCCGCGTCCGCGGATCGCGCGCGTTCGAGAAGAACTCCTTCGGCGGCCCGTGCTCGACGATGACGCCGCGATCGGTGAAGTAGATGTGGTCGGCGATCTCGCGGGCGAAGCCCATCTCGTGCGTGACCAGCATGCAGGTCATGCCCTCGGCCGCGAGCTCGCGGATGGTCACCAGCACCTCTTTCACCGTCTCCGGGTCGAGCGCGGCGGTGACCTCGTCGAACAGCATGACGTCGGGATTCATGGCGAGCGAGCGCGCGATGGCGACGCGCTGCTGCTGCCCGCCCGAGAGCTCGCCCGGATAGGCGTCCTCCTTGCCGGCGAGGCGCACCTTCTGGATGAGGGCGCGGGCGCGCGCCTCGACCGCCGCCTTGTCCTGCTTCAGGACATGGATGGGCGCCATCATCACGTTCTGCAGGGCCGTGCGGTGCGGGAAGAGATTGTATTGCTGGAAGACCATTCCGACCTTGCGCCGCAGCGCCAGCTTGTCGAGCTTCGGGTCGTGCACCTCCTGCCCTTCGACGCGGATCGAGCCGCGATCGATGGGGACGAGGGCGTTGATGCAGCGCAGCAGCGTCGATTTGCCGGAGCCAGACGGGCCGATGATGCAGACGACGCCGCCTTTCATGACATCGAAGCTGATGCCCTTCAGCACGGGGACGGCGCCGAAGGATTTGTGCACGTCGCGCAAGCTGACGAGCGGCTGGTCGGCGGTCCATGTCATCGGCGTCTCATCCGGCGACGGCGAAGCGCCGCTCGAGGGCGGTGGTGGCGCGGGCGATCGGGTAGCAGTAGATGAAGAACCAGCTCAGCAGGTAGAGATACATCGGAACCAGCATCTCGTGGCGGCCGATGGCGGCGAGGGCATCGCCCGTGAGCGTCATCGCCTCGCTGACGCCGACGACCGAGCAGAGCGGCGTCGCCACGGCCAGGATGGCGTAGAGGTTCATCCAGGGCGGCAGCATGCGCTTCACGCATTGCGGCAGGATGATCATCCACAGCGT
>JAJPHB010000028.1 GCA_021325525.1 Alphaproteobacteria bacterium | reverse complement strand
GAAATGACACAAACGTAGCATATTCCCGGCTCGGAGCGAACCCCCTCGTCGGTGCCGGAGCGGAGCGCGGGAGGACGGATGGAGCCGCAGGACTTCGCCGGACAGGTCGCGGTGGTGACGGGCGCGGCACGCGGTCTCGGCCAGGCTCTCGCCGCCCTTCTTGCGGGGCGCGGCGCGCGCGTTTTCATGGTCGATTGCGACGGCGAGGGCGTCCTTCTCGCAGCCGATGCTGTCGCGGCGCAAGGCGGGCGCGTTCACGCCGTCGCCGCCGACGTCACGTCAGAGTCGGCGCTCGCCGATCTGCGGCGAACCATCGTCGTCGAAGCGGAGGGCCGGCTCGACATCCTCGTCAACAATGCCGGGGGCTGGCGCTACGGCTCGCTCGCCGAGATCACGCTCGCCGACTGGGACTGGACCTTCGACGTCAACGTCAAGAGCGTCTTTTTGGCGACGCGCGCGCTGATGACGCTCATGATCGAGCGTCGCTACGGCCGGATCGTGAACATTGCCTCGAGCGACGCCTATCGGCCGAAGACGAAGCTACCGCATTACGCCGCGGCAAAAGCCGCCGTGGTCAGCCTCACCAAATCTATCGCCGAGGAGCTGGCGCCGCACAATGTGCTGGTCAACGCCGTCAGCCCTGGCGCGATCGCGACCGAGACGGCAAAGCGCCAGGGCTGGCTCCAGGACCGCATTCCGCTCATCCCTGTGCGTCGCGCCGCCGAACCCGAGGACATCGCGGAAGTCGTCCTCTTCCTCGCCTCGCCGCGAAACCGGTTCGTCGTCGGCGAGTGTGTCCTCGCCAATGGAGGCATGCTGATGATCTGACGGACCGGAACCGAATGAGAGAAGGGGAGGAACAAGATGTCTCGGGCAGCATCGAATGCGGGCAAGCGGGTCACGCGGCGCACCGTCTTGAAATCGGCGGCGATCGGGGCCGCGCTCGGCGTCGCCGGCGCGCCGGCAATCCTTCGCGCCAAGCCCGCCCAGATGGTGATCTCGACCGGCGGCGGCCAGCTCGAAGAGGCCTACCGCGAGGCTTATTTCAAGCCCTGGACGGAGAAGACCGGCATCACGATCACCACCGGCCCCAATACCGGCGCCAAGCTCAAAGCCATGGTCGAGCAGAAGGCGGTCGAATGGGACGTCTCGCAGCAGCCGGCCGAACTCGCGGCGACGATGGCGAGGCAAGGCCTCCTCGAACCGCTCGACTGGTCGATCATCGACCGCTCCAAGCTCATCAAGGGCGTCGCCTTCGACGACTTCGTCATGTGCGACGTCGCCGCCTACCACATCGCCTGGAACACCAAGCTCGTGACGCCGGCCGAGGTGCCGAAGGATTGGACGGCCTTCTGGGCCTTTCATGGCCGGCGCGGCCTCTGGAAACGGCCCTACCAGACGCTCGAAGTCGCGCTCATGGCGGACGGGGTCGACAAGGACAAGCTCTATCCGCTCGACATCGAGCGCGGCCTCAAGAGCCTCGGCAAGATCCGCGACAGCATCTATTGGTGGGAGCGCGGCGCTCAGGTGGCGCAGATCCTGATCGACGGCGAGGTCCCCGTCACCGCGGCCTGGAATGGCCGGGTCTACGGGCCGAAGAAGTCGGGCGCCCCCGTCGATTATCACCTCAATGAGGCGCTGCTCGTCGCCGATGCCTGGGTCGTGCCGAAGGGCGCGCCCAACAAGCGGGAGTCCATGGAGTTCATCGCCCTCGCGCTCGAGGCCGACCACCAGGCGGCCTTCGCGCGGCAGATCCCCTATGGACCGGTGAATGCCGAGGCGCTGAAGCTCCTGCCGCAGGACGTTCTCGAGATCCTCCCGACCTCGCCGGACAACTTCAAGCACGCGACCTTCCTTGACGTGAATTGGTGGGCGGCGAATGGCGAACGCGCCGAGGCGGCGTTCCGCAACTGGATCACCGCCTGAGGCCGGGACGATCATGGCGGAGGCGGCCACGCCGGGGCCCGGAGGCCGGCCCTGGACGCTCTATCGAGGCTATGCGGTGCTGCTGCTGCCGCCGGGCCTCTTTCTTGCCGTTTTCTTTCTCTGGCCGCTGATCCGGGTCGTCCTGCGCAGCCTCCTCGAGCCGCATCCCGGACTCGCCAATTACGGCCGGGTCTTCGGCGAGGCCGCCTTTGCCCGGGCGCTCTCGAACACGATCGAGACCGCCGGAGTGGTGACTGTCCTCTGCCTCGTCATCGCCTACCCGCTCGCCTATGCGATCGCTCGCGCCGACGGGCGCCGTCTCAAGCTTTTCATGATTTTCGTCCTGGTCCCGCTGTGGACCAGCGCGGTCATCCGCTCCTTCGGCTGGATGATCGTCTTCCAGCGCCAGGGGGTATTGAACGACCTCCTCCTCGCGCTCGGCATCACCCATTCGCGGCTGACGCTGCTTCCCGGCTCGCTCGCCGTTCACGTCGGCATGGTCCACATCATGCTGCCCTTCATGATCCTGCCGCTCATCGCCGGGATGCGCGGCATCGACCTCAACCTGATGCGCGCCGCCGACGTGCTGGGCGCGCCGCCGCGCCGGCGCTTTCTCGAAATCTTCCTGCCGCTCTCGCTGCCCGGCGTCAGCGCCGGGGTCGCCCTCGTCTTCATGACCTCGCTCGGCTTCTTCATCACCCCTGCCCTGCTCGGCGGGGCGCGCCACACGATGGCCGCGGTGCTGATCGAGGAGGAGGCGAATGTGCAGCTCGATTGGCCGCTCGCCTCGGCGCTGGCAACGACGCTCCTCATCGTCACGACGGTGCTCTACCTCGTCTATCTGAGGCTGATGCGCCGCAGCTTGCCGCTCATCGGCCGATGACGGGCAAGAGCCGCCTTCTCGCGCGCGCTGCCTTCGCGATCTTCGTCGCGCTGAGCTTCCTCTATCTCATGCTGCCGTCGCTCATCGTCGTGCCGATGTCGTTCAGCCGCCTCGCCTACCTGTCGTTCCCGCCGACCGGCTTCTCGCTGCACTGGTACGCTGGCCTCGCGAGCAACGCCGCCTGGCGCGGCGCCGCCGCGAACAGCTTTCTCATCGGTCTTCCGGCGGCGCTCATCGCCGTCGCCCTCGGCACAGCCGCGGCGCTAGCGGTCGAGCGCGGCGCCATCCGCTGGAGCATGCTGGCCATCGCCTTCATCGTCGCCCCGATGATGCTGCCGCACGTCATCCTGGCGATCGGCCTCTACCCGGTGATGCTCGATCTCGGCCTCCTGCACGGCTATTTCGGGGCCATTATCGGCCACGCGGTCATCGGGCTGCCTCTCGTCTTCGTCTCGGTCTCGGCGGCATTGCGCAACTATCCGCCGAACATCGAACTGGCCGCGATGATCTGCGGCGCCGACCGGCTGCGCAGCTTTCTCCACGTCACTTTTCCGATGATCCGAATGGGAGTTCTCGGCGGGGGCATTCTTGCCTTCTCCGCCTCCTTCGACGAGCTGATGCTGTCGCTTTTTCTCACGAATACCGGGACGCGGACTCTGCCGCGGCTCATCTGGGAGCAGCTCAACGATTTCCTGACGCCGACGATCGCGGCCGTGGCGACGCTGATCTTCGCCTTCTCGCTGCTGCTCTTTGCCGCGCTCGCCGCCTCCGGCCGCCGGGCACCGGCCATGGCGAGTAGCCCTGCCCTTCGCGCCGACGAGGCGACGGCGCATGCTTGATCCGAAGCCGCTCGAGAGCCTCGCCGATCGCCGCCCGGAAAAGCGGGCCGTCTCGGGCGCCGCCCTTCGCCTTGCCGCTCTCGCCAAGGACTATGGCGGCGTCACGGCCCTCGCCCCGACCGACCTCGAGGTCCGGCCGGGCGAGTTCTTCAGCCTCATCGGGCCCAGCGGATCGGGCAAATCGACGCTCCTCGGCATGGTCGCGGGCTTCGTCCCGCCAAGCGCCGGCCGCATCCTCATCGACGGAGCCGACGTCGTCGCGCTGCCGCCCTATCGCCGGAACATCGGCATGGTTTTCCAGAACTACGCGCTCTTCCCGCACATGAGCGTCGCCGAGAACATCGCCTTCCCGCTCCGCATGCGGAAGATGCCGCGCAGCCGGATCGAGGCGCGCGTCAAGGAGATGCTCGAGACCGTTCGCCTCGCCGGCTTTGCAGAGCGCTCGCCCGCGCAGCTCTCCGGCGGGCAGCAGCAGCGCGTCGCGCTCGCCCGCGCCGCCGCTTACGACCCCGCCCTCCTGCTGATGGACGAGCCGCTCGGCGCGCTCGACAAGAATTTGCGCGAGGAGATGCAGTACGAGATCAAGCGCTTCCACAGCAAGATTGGCGCGACGATTCTCTATGTGACGCACGACCAGGACGAAGCGGCGACAATGTCGGACCGCATCGCCATCCTCAATGGCGGGCGCATCGTCCAGGTCGGCCGACCGCGCGAGCTCTACGAGGCGCCCAACAGCCCCTTCGTCGCGAGCTTCCTCGGCGAAGCCAACCTGTTCGAGGTCGCTGCCGTCAGCAATGCGCCCCCGATGCGGCTGCGCGTCGTGACGCGCGAGGGTCTCACTCTCGCCGCCCATCAGCACGCCCGCATCGAGGCCGGGGTCATGATCTGCGTTCGGCCCGAGGCGATCCAGATCGGGAGCTCGGGAGGCGCCGCTGCAAATTCGGTCGAAGGCCGAGTCATCGATGTCGTCTACACCGCGGGGATGCTGCGCTACCGGATCGAGGTGATGGGCGGGCGGGCGGTCATCGTCCGCCGCCCACTGCAGCGCCAGGTCCCCATCTTCGAGGTCGGCAGCCCGGTGTACCTCTCCTGGGACCTCGCCGACACCATCCTCGTCCCCAACACGCCGTAAGTCCTTCTGGATCGAGCCGGAGAGAAGCGCATGAACGAGAACAGCCTCGATGACCGCATCGCCCTCATCACCGGCTCGGGCGACGGGATGGGCCGGGCCCACGCCCTCCTCATGGCCGAGCGCGGCGCCGACATCGTCGTCGTCGACGTGAACCGGCGCGGCGCCGAGGAGACTGCGGCCGCCGTCGAGCGCCTCGGCCGCCGCGCGCTCGTCTGCGAAGCCGATGTAGCCGAGCCCGCTCGCGCGGCGGCGGTCGTCGCCGAAGCGGTCCGCGTAATGGGCCGGGTCGACATCCTCGTCAACAACGCCGGCTTCGGGCAACGGGCGACAACGCCCGAGATCGACGAGGCGGCGTTCGACCGGATGATCGCCGTGCACGTCAAGGGGGCCTTCTTCTTCACCCGCGCGGCGGTCGCCGGGATGAAGGAGCGCCGGCGCGGCAAGATCATCAACATCTCGTCGATCTGGGGCATGTCCGGCGCGCCGGTCGCCCCGCATTACTGCGCCGCCAAGGCGGCGCTCCTCGGCCTCACCAAGGCCTGGGCGAAGGAATTCGCGCCGTGGAACATCCACGTCAACGCCGTCGCGCCGGGCGGCGTGCGCTCGGGCGGGCCGATCAAGATGGACAGCCCCGAGATCCTCCGCGCCAAGGAAGAGCGGGTGCCGCTCAAGCGCTATTGCGAGCCGCGCGAGATCTCCTACGCCGTCGCCTTTCTCGCCTCGTCCGAGGCTGATTTCATCACCGGCCAGGTGATCTCGCCCAATGGCGGCGAGACCATCGTCGGCATCTGACCGGAGGAACCCCGTCCATGCATTTCGGCCTGTTCTGCCTCAACCCGCAGCGCGACCGCAGCAAATCGCCGCGCGAGATTTATGCCGAGACCACCGACCAGGTGCGCGTCGCCGAGCAGATCGGTTTCGACATCGCCTGGTTCGCCGAGCACCACTTCTCCAACTATTGCCTCTGCCCCTCGCCGGTGACAATGGCGACCTACATGGCCGGGCTGACGAAGCGGATCCGGCTCGGCACCGCGGTGATCGTCGCGCCGCTTTATCAGCCCCTGCGCATGCTCGAGGACATTGCAGTGCTCGACCAACTGAGCGAGGGACGCGCCGTCCTCGGCTTCGGCAGCGGCTATCAGCAATACGAATTCCACAAATTCGGCGTCGACCTCAAGGCGGGCCGCGACATCTTCCTCGAGACGCTCGATCTCGTCGAGCAGTTCATCCGCGACGGCGCGGTTGCCTATGACGGCAAGCACATCAAGGTGCCGGACACGCATTTCAGCGTCCGTCTCGTCCAAGAGCGCCCCGGCATCTATGTCGCCGGGCTCGCCGCCGACCCGACGACTCAAAGCCGGTCGGCGCGAAGCGGCTACGTCCCGTTCTTCACGACCGGATGGAGCACGCTCGAGGAGATCCGCAAGACGCGCGACCGGGCCGCCGCCGCCTATGCCGCCGCCGGCGGGCGCTCCGAGCACGCCCCTTACGCTTCGCAGCGCTACGTCTTCGTCACCGACAGCCGCGAGGAGGCTCTGCGTGCGGCGGAGGGAGCGCGCTACATCCGCCGCATCGCCATGTCGATGCGCAATCAGTATGCCCGCGTCGATGGCGCTTGGCTCGCCGAGATCCCGGCCCCCGATGAGCCGCCGCTCGAGACGATCGCCGACCGGCTCATCGTCGGCGATGCCGAGCGCTGCGCCGAGAAGCTCATTGCCGAGATCGCAGCGCTGAACCCCACTCATATCAGCTGCTTCATGGCACTGCCCGGCATCGATCCGCGGCAGATCCTGCGCAGCATGGAGCGCTTCGGCGGCGAGGTCATGCCGCGCCTCGTCAAGCATTTCGGCCCACTCGCCAGCATCGGAGCGCGCGAGCCGCGGGAGGCGCTCACGGCAGCAGCGGCCTGAGCGTCTCGGG
>JAJPHB010000152.1 GCA_021325525.1 Alphaproteobacteria bacterium | reverse complement strand
CTAACTCTCTTTTCGACCTCTTCACTTTTAACGCGAGAACGGTCGAGTTTTTCCGCGAGAACTTTTCGACTGACCCGACGCCTCTCCTCGTCAACCCGAACAAACCGCATCGGACGAGCTTCAACGTTCGGGAGAATCCATTGGCGTATCGACATAAGCTCGCCCGTTACAGTTTTCGTGAAGAGCAACAAGAGTTCATGAACTTCCACGCATTACCGCCGCTGCTCTCCGCCGACGATCCCGATGATATGAACATGGAGAAACGCAACACGCTGGATTGGCCGGAAGAAGATCGCTGGAAGCTGGCGTTTCAGTGTTCGATGTTTGGCGTACGCGCTACGAGGATCTAATGCCCGATAGCGATCCATGAAATTGTATACGCGCTGGACGTGCTCTGGTTTTGCGCGGTGTACTGCGACGCGCTGATCGGAACGATGCCGGCGGCATTTCCCGGCGCCGCCGAGGTTTCGTAAGACCCGATAATTTGAAAGCAGGTATTAGGAAAAGCGATTGGAAAAGTGCCGGTTGCCACCGAGTTGATAGGGACGCTTATAGACCCCCACTGAATAATTAGGCCACCGGGAAGCTTCGCGTATCCGTTATTCGCCAGCGAAACGTTGCTCCCCAGCGAGCTCGCAGTCAGCGCCTGCGTCGCATCGGTGCCGGTGAAGGCGGTTGCCGCCGAGGCCAGCGCCGCAGGCAAAACCTTCCCCGAAGCCGGCTGGTAATCGACGCAGCGCCAGACTCCCGATCCTTCCGAGCGGAAGATCGCGGTGTCGCCGGCCGCCGTCGTGATGCTGGCGCCGCCGGGCAGGATGATCGAGGCGTTGTTCGACAGCGTCAGCGCGCCGGCGAATGCGAGCGTCCGCTCGGTTCCCGCCTGCGCCGCGTCGAAGGCGGTGATCGTTGCCGTGCCGGTGACCTGAAGGTAATTCGCCGGCGCGGCGCCGATATTGACGGTCGCGGCCGAGGCGATGGTCGCGAAGGCCTCGTTGATCGCCGCCCCGGCCATGGCGAGCGGCGTCGTGCCGTTGAAGGTGTTGGCGACTGGCGTCGTCATGACGAAATCGGTGCCGTCATATTCGACGGTGACCGGCTGGCCGTTCTGAATGTCGCCGGCCGAGAGCGCGGCCTTGCCCGCATTGCTCATCTTCTTGATCGACGCCGCGACAAGCCCGGAGATCGCCAGCGTCGCCGCGCCGGTATTGGTGAAATTGGCGCGAAAGGAGTAGCGCTCGCCCGTCGCGTAAGCGGCGAGCGCCGCGGCCGGGGTGAGGACATAGGCGTTCGCAGCGCCCGTCGAAGCGTATCTGCCCTGGATGCGTCCCCAGAAGCGGGCGAGCGCGCCCATCCCGGCGCGCCAAGCATCGTTGACGCCGGAGGGCGCCATGCCTTCGGGCATGCCGTTGGGCGCCGGCTGGCTGTTCGAAGCATCGAGCTCGGAATAGGTGCTGCCGGAGAGTTCGGGCATGGCTGGCTCCCAAAAGAAGAGAGGCGGCCCATGGGACCGCCCCTTCGGTTCGAGATCGATCGGCGCGCGGCGCGCGCTTCAGCCGCGCTGCGCCGCGACGGCCCGCGTCAGGTAAAGCGTGATCCGGTGATCGTCCGTCCGCACGCCATGCATGGCGGCGACGAGGATCGCTCCGGAAACGAGCATCGCGGCGATCTGCGCGCCGCCGCGCGGGCGCGGATCGCGCAGCGCCCAGAGCGCCAGGAGGCAGAGAACGCCGAGTCCGAGGCCGCTATAGAGGTCAAGGATGGGATGCCAGCCCAGAAGGAACACCCCCGTGACGATCAGCGCCTCGAGGAGGATGAGCGCGGCCGCGGCAAGGCGTCCCGCGAGGGAGCGCGTGCCGTACCAGATCAGCATGGCGAGGCCGCCATAGAAGACCATGCTGAGCCCGGCATGGCCGCTCGGCAAGGAGGCGGCGCGGACGCCGTGCCCGAATACCGTCAGGCGGAATGAGCCGATCGCCAGCTTCAGCGTTAGCGTCGCCGCGATGCAGAGAAGGAGCCCGGCGCCCCAGAGCGCCGCCTCCTTTGCCCGCCGGCAGAGCACGAGGGCGCCGGCGACGGCGAGAAAGGCCGGCAGGATGACGGCGGCGTCGCCGAGATCGGCGAACCAGAGCCAGAATTCCCTGGCGGTCGGGTCTTCGATCAGCATCGGTTTCCCGCGCGAGGAGCAGGCATGCGGGCGAGCGAACGCCGCGGTGACGGAAGCGTTCCGCCAAGCGCCCTCAGAGCGACAGCAGCGTGTTGATGAGGCTGGAGAACGGATCGAAGCCGCTGCGCCCGAGCCCGAGCGCTCCTGCGAGCGGATTGACGGCGGTTTGCGTCGTCTGCGTCGCCGAGTTGCCGTAATTGCCCTGCACCATGCGCATATAATTGGCGAGATTGTTGTAGGGCAGGTTCTGGTCGTAATTGTAGCGGTCGATCGCCGCGTTGATCTGCTGCTGCGCGAGCTGCTGGCGGGCATCGCCGACCGAGGCGAGCTCTTGCAGGTTGGTGTAGTCCTGATCGGCCAGCGACGGCGCCAGCGCTGCAGCCTGCGTCATGTTGCGCCGCTCATTCGCGTAGTTCTGATAGGCGAGGTTGCCGGCCGTGTCGGTGAGGGCGCTCGCCAGCGCGTTGGCATAGGCGCCCGAGCCATAGCGCCCGGCGCCCTCGAAGGAGCCGGTGATCCGTGGCGCCACGGCATTGGCGACGTTCCCAAGAAGCTGCTGGAAATAGGGATTGGCGGCGCCGAGGAAGGCGCCGCTCGCCGTCGCGAGGTCGGCGTTCTGCGCCGCCGTGGTGAGCGGCGAGCCGGCCGCCGCGCGCTGCGCCAGGAGATCGAGCGCCTGGCTCGTCTCGGGCGAGACCGGCGCCACCGTCGGTCCCGGATAATATTGCGGCCCGCCCTGATTGTAGAGATTCTGCGCCTGCTGAAAGCCGAAGGTCAGATAGGGTTGCTGGCCGACCCAGGGCGCGGTCTGCGTCGTCGTGGTCGTGCTCTGGACGGGCACGCCACCGCCGCCGCCACCTTTCTTGCTCATTTCAGATCTCCTTCATCAGAATGGGTCCGATCTCCTCGAAGCCGGCGGCGCGGCGCCAGCCGGACCGGCCGCTGCCTTCCATGAGCGTGCAGCCATTCGCCCGCGCATAGGTCTCGATCATCGCCTGCATCGCCGGCAGCCATTCGCGCATGCGCCGGCCGCCGATCAGCGGCACCTGGCAGACCTTGCATTTCGGGTACGCCAGAATGCGCGAGACGATGGCGGCCTCGATCCCTTCGGCACCGCAGGCGAGCCAGAGCTGCGCCGTGCCCTCGATGCAGTCGCGCCGGACATCATCCTCGCCATAGAAGCGGTCGTAGCCGCGCCGCATCGCCGCGAGGATATGCCCGCGCGCCAGCGGCCAGATCATGGCGACATGGCTCGGATGAACGCCGCAGACCTGCATGCCCCCTCCCCGCCTCATCCCAGAATGACGAGCGTCATGATCTGGTCGGTAGCGCCGCTCGCGGCGTGATTGAGAACGGCCGAGCCCTTCGCCCGCCCGGTCACATAGATGCCGGCCCGCTCGGCGGCGCTGGCGCTCGC
The DNA here is from genome assembly GCA_021325525.1 of Alphaproteobacteria bacterium. GTDB lineage: Bacteria > Pseudomonadota > Alphaproteobacteria > ATCC43930 > CGMCC-115725 > URHD0088. Next base: position 11,979 of record JAJPHB010000152.1, on the reverse strand, counting down.
CGTTTGCGGCATCCAGAGGAGAAAGCTCGCGGGTCCGATGCGCGGATCCTGGACGGTCGTCGCCGTGGCGCCGGCCTGCAGTGTCACCGCCAGCGTGCAATTGACCTTCCCCGAATTGATCCGGTTGATCGCCTGCGCCAGCTTGCGGCGGTGCGCCGCCGCGTCGCTCTGCCATTCCGGCACGCCCGTGAAGCCGCGATCGGCGCCGGTGCTCATCAGCGCAGCCCCTCGGCGACGGCGTCGATCTCGACGCCGCTGATATGCGTGAAGGCGGCGCCGGCCGGCAGCGTCAGCCGGGCGCGGTGATAGCGGGCCGAAGCGCGCTGCGGCGCGTTGCCGAGCGCGTCGACGGCGACGGCGGCGCCGAAGGCCACCGGATCCAGCACCCGGTCGCGCGTGCCGAGCGCAACGGCGGGCACCCCGCCATCGACGATCGGCCGCAGATTGCGCACGAGCCCGCGCCGTCCCGGAAAGAGCTCGGCCTCGCCGGTATCGACGGTCGCGGCGAGGTTGGGGCCGGTGAAATAGTTGAGCTGATGCGTGGTATCGAAGGCGGAGAGCATGACGCGCCCGCCCGCCCAGGCGCGGCTGTCGAGCGAGAAGGGCAGCGTCTCGAGAGTGAAGCCGGTCGCATCGAGCCCGTCGAGCGAGGCGCCGAAGCTGAGCGAGCGCAGGATCAGCTCGCAGGAGAGGTCCGACAGGGTGAAGCGGTCGAGCGACCAGTTATAGGCCAAGAGCCGGTTCGGATTGCCGCCGCTGTTGCCGACGCCCGGATAGGCCCAGAAGCACAGCTTGTTCACGGGGTCGATCGCGGCGGAGATGCGGTGGAAATAGGAGGGATCGAGGTCGGCGAAGACGGTCTTGTCGATCTTGTTGGCGCCGATCGGCCGCGAGGCGCTGCCATCGAAGGCGTAGAAGCCGTCCTCGCCGAGATAGTAGACCGTGGCGCCGAGCTGGGCGATTGAGCCCGGAGCCGGCGTCCCCCGCGCGCCCTCCGCCGTCGTGAAGGCGAAGATGGCGGGCGGCCCCACATAGTTCATCCGCACGATCGCCCGCTCCTGGAAGATTGCGCCGTCCGCCGCGCCGAGATTGCCGACGATGCCCTGCACCCAGCCGGCGTCGCCGACGAGGTCCTGGAAATCCGACTGGACCGCGGCGGCGGCCGATGTGCCGGGCGTCGGCCAGTTGGTCGGATCGTCGATGGCCGGCCACCAGACGCGCTGCGGCTGATTGCCGTTGACGCCGTCGAAGGTGTTGGCGGCGACCACCCAGTCGCGCACGACGGCGAGATAGCGCGCATGCGGCGCCGCGGCGGCGAGATCGGCGAAGGCTGTGCTCGATCCCATGATGAAGCTCTGAATGGGATCGGCGAAATTCGTCATGATGATGCGCGATCCGAACTGCGCCGCCGACCAGCGCTGATCGGCGGCGGTTGCGTAGCCGCCCGCCTTCGAGACGTCCGTCCAGCTCGTCGCACCGGCGGCGAGGGCGTAGAGTTTCGTGGCGTCTCCCGCGAAGGCGTTGACGTTGCCGGACGCATCCTGCGCCGCGAACGCGCCTTGGCAGCGGGCGGCAAGCGGCCCCGAATATGCTGCGAGGGACGGCATCGGCCCGTAGCTCTGGGCCGTGCGCGGCAGGCAGTTGTGCACGAAGCCCGAGCCGGGATTGGCGAAATCCGGCTGGTCGGGCGTGTATTCGGCGACGGGGACGAACATTGCGGCATCTTCTCTTGGATCGCTTCCGACCGGCGCTCAGGGATTGCCGGTATCGGAGCGCATGACCATCTGCCCGCCCCAGCGATCCTGCTGGTCGGCGACCATGAGGGAGCGCGTCGCGGCGGCGAACATGCCGGCCCAGAGCGGCAGACGCTGATCGCTCATGATGAAGGGCTGCGCCTCGATGAGCGCTGCGTAGAGATAGACTCCCGGCGCATTCACGATGAGCCAGTTGGTCGGAGTCTGGGCGAGCGGATCGAAGCGCTGATAGTAGGCGAGCGTCACGCCGTAAGCCGCGTCGGGCGTCGGCCCGAAGCGGAGATTGTCCCCCTGGAAGGTATAGACTTGCGGCCGGCCGTTGGCGGTGCCGACCCAGGCGGCGTTGAGCTGCTTCTGGGTGACGAAATCGAGATCGGCGATGGGCACCGTCGCGAGCGAGACGGCCCGCGCTTCGAGAAAGCCGTTCGGCAGCGCCAGGGTCGGCACGCCCGCCGTCGTCGTGTAGAGAGCGGGATCCGTGACCTGCTCCATCGCCCGGATGCGAAGCGGCGGCGAGGGAAAGTTGGGATCGTCCGAGCCGTAGAAGATCCGGGACTCGGCTAACGTGATGAAGTCCGGGATGTTGGCCGCGAGATCGGCGCGCGCCAGCCAGGTGCCGACCGCGTTCTGCAGGTCGGCGTAGGTCGCGATCGTCATGACATGCTCCTCTGCCCTCCTCGGGCGCCGTCATCGCGAGCTCTCCGCACGGAGGGAGGGGTATCGCATGCGGCCTAGCTAGAACTCTCGCCAATCCCCTCTTCCCTCGGGGAGAGGATGGGTGAGGGGGAGCCGCCGCGGCGCGGCGGAAGGGTGAGCGTCGCGGCTCACCCTCCCCGTGCTCGGCAGGGTCCCTCCTGAGCGTAAGTCGAAGGGCCTCTCCCCGAGGGGAGAGGGATTATGTTAGCGCCCCTCAGATCTGGCCGGGGGCGGTGCGGAAGTGGCGGAGGTCGGGATCATTGAGGAGCCGCCGCAGCAGCTCCTCATTGCCCTTCTCGAACGGGTCGGCGCCCCAGATGCGCTTGGCGATCTCGCGCATGATCGGCGGGAAGGAGGCGACGCGCCGCCATTCGCGGCTCGGGCCATAACCGTCGCCCTCGCGATAGAGCGCTTTGTTGCGCTCGATCACCGGCTCCAGATCGCTGACGAGCTCGAGGGCGAAGCGGCCCTCGCCCTCGTCATAGTGCAGATACTCGGCGATGCCGTCGTGGCGGTCGAGGAGGAGAGGGCCGCTCACGGCTCAGAACTCGATCGGGCACAGATTGATCTTGGCGCCGGCCGTCTCCTGGATGAAGGCCATGAAGGATTGGCCGCCGACATCGAAGATGCGAAGCTCGTTCGAGGTCACCGGAAAATCGTTGGCCGTCGCCGTCACGGTATTGGTCGGCCCGAATTTCACATAGGCATAGGTCTGTCCGACGGTCTGGACGCCGACGAAGCGCGCCGTCTTGCCGCTCGTCGTCTGCGGGATCGCGACAGTGGCCGAGGTGGCGCCGGAGACGACCTGGACGCCGCCGCCGGGATAGCTGATGGCTTCAAAGCGCATGGCTCTCCTCCCCTCAGGCGACGAGGTAGGTGATGTAGGCGTTGCCGGCGAGGCCGGCCGATGCGCCGGAGACGGTCGAGCCGGTGAGCCAGGTGCCGGGCGCCATGCGCTGGCGCGTCTTGCCGTTGGTGCCCTTGTCGGTGACGTTGTCGAAGGTGCCGGCGACGGCGACCGACAGCGTATCGATGAGATTGGCCGAGGCGGTCGTGGCCGAGACGGAAGTCGTCCCGACGCTGACCGAGCAGGCGCCGCTCGAAGGCGTCGTCACGTCGAGATGGACGCTCGCCACCAGGATGGCGACGGGCTCCGGGCTCGCCCAGGAGAAGATGCCGCCGCCCGTATCGACTGCGGCGAGCGGCACCTTCACCGTCTTGCGTCCGCCCCAGCGCGGCACTTGCGGCGAGGGCGTGCTCGGCCCGCCCCAGCGCGCGAGATCGAGACCGTCGAGTTCATTGCGCACCGACACGCTGGCATCGGCGTTCTGCACGAGATCGGCCATGATGATGTCTCCAATGAAAAAGGCGCCCGAAGGGGGCGCCTGCCTGCTGCGAGTTTCTGAGCCGATGCAATCAGCTCGTCTCTTGTTCACGATGAAGAATCTCTTCCAACTCGAAGGCGGCGAGCGGCCCGACCGGTCGTGATCGCGTTTACTGCGTCGTCAGATCGGCGACGATCGCCGAGCCCGCCTCGTTGCGGGCTTCGAGCGTGTATTCGGCGATGACCATGCCCTTCTCGGCATCGCCCGTCTTGGCGAGGTCGACCGTCTTCATGGGTCGGAGATTCGCGACCGCCCAGAGGTCGGTCGTCAGGATGTGGAGGTCGCGGTCGCGGCTGAACTTGTTGGCGACCACCTTGTGCGTGCCGAAATCGCTGACATAGATGTCGATCGCCGCCACCAGCTTCCTGTCGGTGGTGTCCTGCATGCGCGTGTTGTTGCCGGTGAAGGTCGAGATCACCGTCTTGTTGAAGGGCCCCGACATGATGAGGTCGGGCTCGCCGCCTTGCGTCCACGCCGCCTGGATCATCGACTTGACCAGCGATTCGGTAAGGGCGCGCTGCGTGCCGTCGGTGGCGGCCGCGGTGGGCGAGCCCGAGGCGCCGCCGGCGCCGCGCGCCGTGTTCGTCGCGTACCAGCCGCAAAGCGGGCGGAGCTGGCGCGGCGTCGTGCTGTTGCCGGTGACGGGCGCCTGGTTGCCGCAGAGCGTGAACTCGATGTCGCGGCGCAGCTCCTTCGTCCGCTTCATGAGCTGGTAGACCATCTCCTTCTTGCGGCCGGCCTTCGAGACGGCGTCCTGCGTGCCCGAGACGATGACGTCCTTGTACGAGATCTGGCAGCGGTTGTTGACGCGGCTCGTCGGAATGACCGCGGCGAAATTCTGGATGTCGTCGCCTTCGAGCTGCGCGTTGGTCGCCGCGGCGGCGAGGCTGTCCGGCTGCCATTCATGCAGCACGGCGCGCGCCTTCACCTTGCCGATATTGGCCTGGAAGGGCGTGTCGGTCGGCGAGATCATGTAGATCTCGTCGACCAGATCTTCGCGATTGCCGATCGCGGAGAAGGTCAGGAACGTATTCGCGATGGTTGCCATTCTTGCTGTCCTCGAGGGTCATGGGGATCTGGCCGCGCCGGACGCGGCGCAAGGGGAACCGAGGCGGCGCCGGGTCGCGCTCTCCCGCCGGTACTGCCGCCGCGGGTGGGAGCCGCATCGCACTCGGGATGAAGGACCGCTGGCCCGAAGGGTGCGGTCGAAGAATTTGGTTCAGAGGTCGCGCAAGGCCGCCAGCACGTAAGCGGCGCGGTCGTCGAGCCGGCCGCTCTTGCGCGCTGCCTTCTTCAGCGCCGCGAGCTTGCCCTCCGCCGCCTCGCCATCGCTTGCTGCGCCCGGCTTCTGCACCTTGCCGGCGCTGACGACCTTCTTCGCGGCGGCGTCCTTCTGCGCCTTCATCAGCTTGCGGTAGCGCATGGCGTCGAGCGCGACGAGGTATGTGCGGTGATCGGCGACGCCGCCCAGCTCCTCCGGCGTGAAGCCGCGCTCGGCGAGATAGGCGCTGAGCTCGGCGACGAGCGCCTGGCGCTGCGCCGCGTCGCGGAATTCCGGCGCCGCCGCCTGGAGCCGCTCGAACTCGCGGGCGACATAGTCGCGATTGTGCTCGTCGGCGAGGCGACGGCGCTCTTCATAGGCCTGCGCCAGGTGCTGACCGCGCTGCTGCAGCGCCGCCATCCGCTGGGCGAAGGCCGCGGGATTATCGCGCGCGAGCTTCGCGAGCTCGTCGATGCCGGGGATGGCCGCCGCCGCGTTGCCGGGCTCCGCCTGCGCCAGCATCGCATCGAGCCGCTCGGCATAGGCGCGGCGCTGCTGGCCGAGCACGCGCTCCTGCTGCGCCACCTGCTGCATCTTCTGCGAGAGCGCGCGCTCGCGCTCGCCTTCCCGGCGGGCGATCACCGCCTGCAAGGCGCGCGGCAGCTTGCGGAAGCTCTCCTTCTCCTCGGCGGGCCAGCTCACCGGCGGCGCGATCTCCTCGCCGCCTTCCGCGCTCTCGCTTGCCGCTGCCGCCTTCTCCGCCTCCGAACCCGCTGCGAGCGTTTCGCCCGCTTCGTGTGACGCGCCGCCCGCCTCTGCCGCCTCATCGCCCTCCTCTGCCGCCTCATCGTCGTCCTCGCCGAGGCGCTCCAGGACGCGGGCGGCGCGCTCGTCGAAGGCCTCGGACGGGGTCAGTTCATCGCTCATCGCTCGTTCTCCAGTTCTAGGAATTGAGATGCGCCGGCGCGCCGCTCACCGCATCAAGCGGAAGCGGCGCTCGCGCTCGCGCTCGGCGAGCCGCTCCGCCGCGAGGCGGCCGTTCTGGACGAGGCTCTCGAAATGCCGGCGCAGGCGCTCCGTAAGCTTCAGCATCAGCCACAGCCGCTCGCGCCCCTCGACGTCGCGTGCCGGCGCGCGGCGCCATTCCTCAACGCATTCGCGTTCGAGCGCGGCGAAGGCCTCTGCGACGAGCGGATCGCCGAGGATCGCCGCCGCCCGCCGGCCACGCTCGACCTCGCTCTCGCTGCTCTTGCCCGTCATCGCCCCTCGCCTCCGTAGATGCCGGCGCTTCCAGCCCTGCTCGCGGGCGCCCGCGCCGCCAAGATCTGCCGGCGCAGCTCCGCCTCACGGTCGAGCCCGGCGCGCATGCGGGCGATTTCGAGCTGCGTCGCCGCCGCGATCTGCGCCTTGCGGATCTCGGTCGCGGCCTTCACCTGCGCGTTCGCCGCCTCGATCTGCGGCTGCTGCTGGACGCGCTGCCGCTCGGTCTCGAGCGCCGCCTGCTGCTGTTGCAGGAGGGGATCGGCCGCCGGCGGCTTCGGCGGCACGGTGCGCGGGTCGGTGTAGAAGTTGCCGACCGATTTAAGCCCCGCCGCCTCGACGAGCTTCGCCAGCTTCGCATAGATGTTCTGAAGCGTGACGAGCGGCCCCTCGACACCGCCCTGCATCTGCACGATCTGCTGGTCAATCTGCAGCAGGTTCGTCATCTGCGCCACCTGCTGGTCGCGGTTGCCCGTGCCGAGGCCGACGCTCACCGTCATGTCCATCTCGTCCGTCCATTCGCGCGGGTCCATGGCGACCCAGGCGCCGCGGAGGCGAATGATCTGCGGCTGCTGCTGATGCTTCGCCACGAGTTCGAGGATGCGGCGGAAGGCGCGCTTGACGCCGGTCTCGGCGAAGATGCGGGCGATGAGCTCCAGGCGCTGCTGCGCCGCGTTCTGGATGGTGTTGATCCCGGTCGCCGTCTTGTTGAGCGTGTCGGGATCGAGCCCCTGATTGTAGCGGGTGACGCCGGTGCGCTGCTCGCGCACCGTGTCGATATACTCGATCATGGTGAAGGCGTCGCCGCCGAGCGGCGCCGTCTGGATCGGCACCAGCGCCGAGGGGTTCTTGATGCGGACGATGCCGCCGGGGCGGCGGTTCAGAAGGTCATCGAGATTGACCTGCCCCTCGACCACGCCCATCTGCGGCGCGTTGCTGAGATAGAGCGAATCGAGCGCGCCGCGCCATAGCGTCGACTTGATGAGCTGGAGATCGATCGTCTGGTCGGCGATCGACATGCCGAAGAATTTGTGCGGCATGGGGATGGGGGTGAGCGCCGCGAAGGGATGGTCATCGACCTCGTCATTGTCGAGGATGACCGCCGCCCCCGCCCCTGCCACCGTGACCTTGCGCAGCTCGGCGACGCCGTCGCCGTCGTAATCGACGCGGATATAGCATTCGGTGACCCAGACCTCGCGCATCGACGGGTCGAGCGCGCTCGACTCGCGCCACGGCATCTCGTCCTCGTCGGCGAAGCGCTCCAGCCGTTCGAGGCTGAGATCGGCGACCTCGTCATCCTCAAGAACGGCGAGCTGCTCGCGCGGATAGCCCGCCTCGATGAGCTCCGAGATGGTGCGCTTCAGACGATGGGCGAGGAAGGGCACCTCGTCGAGATCGACGGCCCGGCGGTCGATGAGGAACTCCTCGGGCGGCAGCGGCCGGATGCGCACCCGTCCCGTGCGCGTCGTGCGGCGGAGGACGACATCATGCAAGAGCGGCGCCGGGGGTTGCCGCTCGGCGGCGGGCGCGCGCTCCGTCTTCGGCGCGCCCGGCGGGGCAGCCCCCGGCCCCACCCCGGGCGCCGCCGCCGCGGAGGCGGCGGGCGCCGCGCCCGTCGCGGCCGGCGGGGAGGGTGCCGCCGCCGACGGGTCGGAGTATGCCTTATCCTGGATGATCTCGATGCCGGGATCGGCGGCGAGGATGGCGAGCTCGGCCTCGGTGAGGCCCTGATAGGTCTCACGCGTCACATCCTCGCTCTCGTCCCACCAGATCTTGATGATGCCGGCCTTCTTCAGCAGCGCGTCCTTGAACCAGGCGTGGAAGTTGCGGAAGCCCTCGTTCTGCTGCATCCAGATCCAGTTGACGTAATCCGTCGCCTGGTCGGCGATGGCCTCGGCGCCGGGCCTCGAGGGATTGAAGCGCACGACCTCGTCGCCGCTCGCGAAGATGCGCATCAGCGACGGCATCATGCTGTCGACCGCCTCGGCGACGTCGCGCGAGACGACTTGGCTGCGCCCCTCGATCTCGTTGCCGAAGAGCTCGCCCTTGTAGAAGCGCTCGGCCTGGCGCCGCTCCTGCGAGAGGAGCCCGCCCTGGAAGCCCAGCGAATTGTAGATCTTCGCCTCCAGGATCGCCCGGAGGTCGGCATCGGACATTTTGGGCATGGGGAGTGTCCTTTTCGGGCGCCGGGCGCGCGGCGGCGCCGCGGATGCCAGCCATCAGCGGCTTGGGGACCAAACGAATTCCAGGTGGACGGAAAGCGCGAAAACGAAAGGAAGATGAACCTACAACCGCGCCTCTTTCCCTCTCCCCCTCCGGGGGAGAGGGTTGCGCAGGGTTGGCGAGGCCCCCCGGGGCACAGCCCGGGGGCTTACCCGGAGCTGGGTGAGGGGCCTCGCGCCAGCGATCGGGGCACGAACCCCGTTACGCGGCTTGCGTCAGACCGCAGGCCGATGATGCGAACGACTTCTGATGCACGGCACGGGATCATGTCTGTGGCCAGAGGCAATCCGGCAATTATAACCTTGACGTAGTAGGCAACATGATGTAATGGCTTCATTCCGATGGAGCCGCACATGTCCGACCTCTCAAATCTGATCTTTCACGATGCCGAGAAAGCCCGCGAATGGCTCGAAGCACGGATTTGGGCGAATGGTCGCCTGTGCCCCCATTGCGGTGTCATCAACCAGTCCACGTTGATGCAAGGCAAGTCGCACCGCCCCGGCCTCTATCAATGCAACGCCTGCCGCGAGCCGTTCACGGTCACGGTCGGCACGCTCTATGAGCGTAGCCATATTCCCCTCAACAAGTGGCTCGCCGCGACGCACCTCCTCATGGCTTCCAAGAAGGGCATGAGCGCGTTGCAGATTGGCCGCATGTTAGATCTGCCGTACAAAACCGCATGGTTTATGTGCCATCGCATCCGCGAGTCCTTGCGCGCCACGATGCCGGAAGCTGGCCCGCTCGGCGGACAGAACAAGGTCGTGGAAGCGGACGAAACTTTCGTCGGCGGCAAAGCCAAAAACCGCAAGAACAAGGTTCCACCGAAAGAGGCCGTTCTGTCACTGGTCGAGCGCGGCGGCAAGGTTCGCTCCCGGCATGTCGCCGATGTCTCAGGCAAGACGCTTCGCGATGCCATGGTCACTCAGATTGACCGCGCGTCGTACATCATGACCGACGAAGCGCCCGCCTATACGACGATCGGGCGCGAGTTCGGCGGCCACGGTTCTGTCAACCACTCAGCCGAGGAATATGTCCGCGCCTACTTCTGGCACACCAACACGGTCGAGGGTTACTTCTCGATCCTCAAGCGCGGGATCGTTGGCACGTATCACCACGTCAGCAAGGAGCACTTGCACCGCTACCTCGCCGAGTTCGACTTCGGTTACAACGAGCGCCAAGCTCTCGGCGTCGATGACGCGGCGCGCATGGCGAAGTCAGTGCCAGGCATCCTCGGTAAGCGCCTCACCTATCGGCGGACTGGTCAGCGGGCGAACGAGCAAGCCTAAGATGACGCGCGCTCAATGGCGCGCGATGTTGAAGCATATTGAGGGATGAAGCCATGGCGGATATGAGTGCCATCGCTGCCGCGCTGGCGGCTTTCAATACGGCTAAGAACATCGCGCAGGCGATGATAGGTCTGCGGGATGCTGCGGCCTTCCAAAGCAAGATGATCGAATTCCAATCCGCGATCTTGGATGCCCAGAATAGCGCTTTTGCGGCGAACGATGAGCGCGCGGCGATGATTGAGCGCGTACGCGAGCTTGAAACAAAGGTGGCTAAGCTTGAAGCATGGGAAGCTCAGAAGCAGCGCTATAAGCTGGACCGGCTGGAGCCGGGAGTCTTTGTCTACACTCTGAAGCCAGAGATGGCCGCCGGCGAACCACCTCATCACATTTGTCAGACCTGCTACGAGCGCGGCAAGAGATCGGTCCTCCACGCGGATGAGCATGTGAACGGTATCCATCATCTTTCCTGTAACGACTGCGGCGCAAAGCTTCAGGTCGGAAATTGGAATCCGCCAAAGCTTGACTATGACAACGGTATTGATGACGGCCCGAATGCGTGGATGGGCCGCTAAATAGCTAAGCGCGCGATCTACCCTTGCGTACCCGTCCCTTGCTGGCGGGGCATTCTTTCTGTTTAGGCGACGGGCGATGCTTCGGCCCACTTTGGACCGCAGCGTCTACGGCTTTCTCGAATCGCTCCCAGCCATCGGGGCGTAGCTCTATCCCCGCGCTTTGAGACTCGATGCGCCTTTTGGGTGTATGATCGTTTCCCATGTATCGCCTGTACATTGACGAAACCGGCAACGCGGATCTTGGGGCATCAATCAATCCCAATCACCGCTACCTAAGCCTCACTGGCGTCATCATGGGCCTGGAATACGCCCGTGCCAATACCTATCCCGCGCTTGAGCAGATCAAGGCCGACTTCTTTGGCTCGCACCCGGACGAGCCGGTTATCCTTCACCGAAAGGAGATCAAAGAGAAGAAATGGCCGTTCCGCGCGTTGCGCGATCCCGACACAGAAGCCCGTTTCAATGCCGCCCTTCTTACCTACCTCGGCGATCTCGATTGCCGCGTCGTGACGGTCGTCATAGACAAGCTCGAACATCTGAATCGCTATGCCGTCTGGCGATACCATCCCTATCACTACTGCCTTGAGGTTCTCGTAGAGCGCTACGTCAACTTCCTGCGCGACGGCGGCAGGAAGGGCGACGTTATGGCGGAAGCACGCGGCGGCAAGGCCGACATGCGTCTAGAGAAAGCTTTCGCGCGGCTTTATGACCAAGGCACCGACAACGTGAGTCGGCAACTGATCAAGCGGCTTCTCACCAGCAAAAAGCTCAAGATCAAAGCCAAGGCGGCCAACGTCACCGGCCTACAGGTCGCCGACATGTTCGCTCATCCGAGCGCCATGTACGTACGCTCGCTTCACAACGCTGGCGAAGCTCCCGACCGATTCGGCGGCAACATCGTCGAGCTATTGCTCGACTCGAAATATCGCCGCAGTCACTGGAGCGGCAAGATCGAAGGCTATGGCATTAAGTGGCTGCCCTGAATGGGCAACGGGGGCCTAAAGCCCCCGCCCGACGGCACATCAACCGTCACCCTCCCGCACAAGGCGGGATTGCCGAGATTCTATCCCAGCCGAGTCCGGACGCCTAGAAAAATGGGGACTCGGGGCGCGATGTTCGCAACGCCGCATTATCAACTAATCGAACTTACTACGTCAAAGTGATAATTACCGGCAATCCCATGCCGAGTTCTCTCACTTGAGATCGTTCAGCTCCGGATGCTTCGAATACAATTCAGATAAAATGTCGAGATGAATATGCCCGATCACGCTTCCCACAGATCTCTTCAATTCATGAAACTTACCTTCTCTGCACTCATTCTTGCTAATCGACAAGATCTTCGTCAGCGAGGCGATTGAGGCAAGAGCCAGATCTCGAACCTCCTGTGCACATTGCTTTTTCACCTTCGCCTCCCCAATAAATTTTCCATCTGATCGCGCATCGGGTTTGCTCCGTGCCCGGCCAACAAAAAGCCCGCCGCGGTGAGTGCCGGGCGGGCGCAACTCGTGAACGTACTTGTTTTGTACTGTTTCTCTCCGAGCG
>JAJPHB010000142.1 GCA_021325525.1 Alphaproteobacteria bacterium | reverse complement strand
GGACTTTCCCTCTCGTTCTCCTTCCGACCCACTGGCAGGCGATGGCGCCTGGTCGCTTCGTCGAAGGCGGTCTTGGTCTTCGCCGCAAGCTCGCTGCTATCGGCTTCCATGCGGTCGATCCATCCGGCGGAGGTCGCTATCGCAAAGTCGCCGCCGGCCCACATCATCACTTGGACGGGATCGATCCTGGCATGAAAGTTTTCAAGATGAGCGCCGCTCTCGGCGGCAATGCGGCAGGCGAGCTCGATGGCGCCGTTGCTCGCCGAGCCGCCGCTCGCCGCAACGAGAATGCTCGTCAATGGCATCCCGACCCTCCACCCAAAATCATGCCCACGATACTGGTCAAGCGAAGAAGGGCTTTGACTTGCATCAAGCGATATCGGTGGAGGGCGAAGCCGTGCCGGTTCGCAAAGGCCGAACTCGGCGCGTCGCTCTCAAGCTTCGGGGGGTTCCAGCGATTGCAGAATGTCGTAGACGCGCCCGACCGGGCCGTCGCGCGAATGGCCGGGCGTATTGCCGAGCTCATCGTCGGAGCTCGCCCAGATGAAGGCTTCGAGCACCTCCGCGGCGGTCGCGCCCGTGTCGCGGATGCTCATCACCGTCGAGTCGTCGATGTCGCCGACGATGCTGCGGATCTCCGCAGCGCTCGCGATCGCCTTCGTTGGCTTCGTCGACATGCCATACTTCTCCCGCTGGGTGTCGTCGGTCATGAGAGTCCAAGGGCTGCCTCGAGGTGCGAGGCGAGTTGGTGATCGGGGACCTTGGTGAGATCCTTCGCCAGCTGTCCTGTGATCTTGCTCTTCACGGCATGAGGCAACTGGTCGACGAGGGCGGCGGCGACGCGGGGCTGCGCCACGAGCAGCAAATGATCGAAGGAATCCTGCTGATCCGCAGCGACGATCGCTGTCGCGAGTTCACGGAGGAATGCTGCTTCGGCATGCATATGGGCATCAGTGCGCGGTTCGACGGCATGGCGACCGCTCGCTGCGCTTTCCTGGACGCGACCCGGCAGGTCTTCTCCGAGCGCATGCGCGGAACGCCGCGCTTCCGGTGAGTCGAAGGCGCGCAGCGTCTTGTACGCTGACGCGCGATCGTGCGGGGCCACGATCCGGGCACGCGAACCATCGGCGATAACGATCCAAATTCTCGGCTCCTTCTTCATCGTATCCGCTCCAGTCGTCGCCACGGGGTCGATATCATGCGAATAAGGGGCCGGATCAAGGCGCCGACATTCCTCGCCATCGATGAAATAACGCTCGCAAGCGTGTCGGTTCCCGCCATCGGAGCCGCCCGCCTCCATCCTGCTGAAGGCCTTTTACGCCTCGCCGCTCCACCAGGTCTTGAGGTGGATCAAGCCGCGCCACCAATCGCCTCGAACGAGCGAGACGGACCGGATTTGCCGCGCGAGGTCTCGCCGACGCCTCAGGGCCTGATCGCCAAGCTCGCCCCGACCGCGTTGATGCGCATCAAGGCGTGAGGCCGCGGGACAGCCTATGGGCGTAGAAATGAGGTCCTTTGCAGCGATCGTTGCGCTTCTCGCGCTTCCAGCGGCGGCCGCGCCGCTCAGCCACCCGGATTCCGTCATCGGTAGCCTCGCTACCGTGATCACGCGCCACGAGGATACTCTGCTCGACATCGCTCGTGCGCATGATCTCGGTTATGTCGAAGTATTGGCCGCCAATCCGGGCGTTGATCCTTGGCTGCCAGGGGCGAATATCAGCGTCATCCTGCCCAGCCTGTTCGTGCTGCCAGAGGCGCCGCATCGAGGCATCGTCATCAACCTCTCGGAGCTGCGCTCTATTATTATCCCCGAAGGGGCGGGGCGCCGCGCGCTTTCCCGCTCGGCATCGGCAGCGAGGGCGCCGAGACGCCGGTCGGCCGAACCCAGGTGACGCGCAAGCAGCTGCATCCGCCGTGGATCCCGACCGCCTCCGAGCGGGCCGAGAATCCCGACTTGCCGGCGAGCGTTCCCCCGGGCCCCGATAACCCGATGGGAGATTACGCGCTTTATCTCGGCTGGCGCGGTTACGCCATTCACGGGACCAATCTTCCCTATAGTATCGGGCGGCGCGACAGCCACGGATGCATACGCATGTATCCCGAGGACATTGCCTGGCTTTATGCCGAAGTCACGATCGGCACGCCGGTCGCCGTCGTCGACCAGCCGGTGAAATTCGGCTGGCTCGGCGGAATGCTTTACGTCGAGGTCCATCCTGCGCAAGGCGAGGCCGACGCGATCGAAGCGGCAGGGCAGCGACGCTCGACGGAGGCGCTCGACATCGACGACGCCGCGGCGGCGGCGGCCGGCGAGAACGCGGTCTGGCTCGATTGGTACACGATCCACCTTGCGGCCGAGCGACAGACCGGAATGCCCGTCGCGATCCTGCGGCCGGGGGCTCGCGAATGAAGCGGTAGCGGATCGGAGGCGCAAGACCGACGTTCTGCGCGGCCCGCTGACTATGCCGGCGAGGCAGCGACGCCGCCGCCTTGTTCAAGAGCCATGGACTGGCCCTTCGCAAGCTAGTCGATCGCGCTCTCAAGCAGACGCAGTTTGACCTCTGTGCCGCTGACATCGCGGAAATAGTTGACGAGGTCGCCCCAGGGATCGTTCAAGCGGTGGATGCCGGAAATAACGGCGATGACCCCGCCGATCTCGAGCTGATCTGTCAACACGAACCAGCCGCCGAGGAGCAGCGCGCTGACGATCTGCAAATGATTGCAGAAGTTCATCAGAAAATTCATCGAGAACTTGAACCGGAAGATCCCCATGTCGAGCTGGAACACGCGATCGATGAGGGAGCCGCCTTTGCCGGCGTGCTCCCGCGCGTGATCGCGGTGCTCGACAAGGCCGATGCTCAGGCGACGGAGCATCCAGACCCGGGCGGCGCTGCGGCGATTGATCGCGCTCTGCAGCAACGGCACAAAGACGAGCTGAGGCACGAAGAGCGCCAGCGCCGCGGCCGCCATCAGCGGCTCAACATGGATTATGTACGCGATCACCGACGCAAGGACGCCGGCTTGCAGGATCGGCTCGGAAATGCTCCCGCCGACGAAGCCGCCGATCGGCTCGACTTCCGAAATGACCAAGGAGATGCCGACGCCATCGGTTTCAACCGTGGGCACAAGCGGGCCGTACCGGGCGAGCAGCGCGGCGATCCGCAGACGCAGCGCGCGCGTCACGCGCTCGCCGACCCAGCCGCGGTAGATGTTGAGGACAAGCTTCGTTCCGCCGTGGCCGAGCGCGATCGCAGCGTAGAGAAGGCAGAGCGCGACGACGGAGCGGTAAGGCCTGTTCTTGACAAGATCGTTGACGATACGCCGCTGCAGCTCCAGGGGCACCACCTCGATGAGAAACACGACGACGGACAGGGTGACGAGCAGCACTTGATGGAGGCCGCTCGTTGAGAGCACGAAGCGGTAGATGGTGGATGGCAGAATGCGGCGCGGCGCATTGCCGGCGGGGGTGTCGGCGAGGCCAGTCTGAGCACGCATTGCAGCCACGGCATCCGCGCCGCTACGGCGTGTTGCGAAGCGACAGCAGGTAGGCCACGACGTCCTCGCGCTCGCCAGGCGACAGGCGAGAGGTCGGCATCGGCGGATGAAGCTCGGAGATGAAGCTTTTCAGATAGGCGCGGTCGGCATAAGGCCGATGCGCCACGGTCATGAAGCTCGGTGCGGCGACCGGCGGCGGCAGGATATGGCCGGGTCGCATTCCGCTAGGCTGATCCGGTGCGATGCGGTGGCACTCGGCGCACCATTGCTCGGCGACCGCCCGGCCGCGGGACTGGCTGCCGCGGTGATCCTGGCCGGCGCAGCCGGCTGTCACCGCCGCAATCGCGACTGCAAGCAAGACCTCGAACTTCCGCCTCACCGATGCCTTCCGGCCGATCGCTCACCGTTACCGCGCGACCTTTAGATCGCAGCAAATTTCGCGCCCGCTCATTGATCTGGCTCAAGGCGGCCCGGGCGCTGCGGAGCACAATCGCAGGGCCACAAGCCAGCGAATGAGGACACGGACGATGAAAGTAGCGGATGTCATGACGCGGCGTGTCGTCTTCGCGAAGCCGGAGACGACGGTCATCGAGGCCGCCCGCCTCATGCTGCAGGACGGGATCAGCGGCCTGCCGGTAATCGACGGCAAGGGAGAGCTCGTCGGCATTGTCACTGAAGGCGACTTTCTGCGCCGAAGCGAAACGCATACCGAGCGGCGCCGGGCGCGCTGGCTCGAGCTGCTGCTCGGACCGGGACGGCTGGCCGAGGATTACGTACGCAGCCACGGCCGCAAGGTCGAGGAGATCATGACGCAGGATGTCGCGACCGTGACCGGCGAGACGCCGCTCGCCGAGGCTGTCCGCCTCATGGAGAAGCGGCGGGTCAAGCGACTTCCCGTGCTGCACGGCCGGAAAGTGGTCGGCATCATCAGCCGCGCCGACTTCATGCAGGCGCTTACCGTCCTCTCTGCCGACGACAACAAATCAGCGGCGGCTTCGGACGACGCCATTCGCGCCACGCTCATGGCCGAATTGGCCAAACAGCCCTGGGGCTCACGCGCCACGACCAATGTCGTCGTTCGTGACGGCATCGTCGAGCTGCATGGCACCATTCTGGACGACCGTCAGCGCGAGGCACTGCGCGTCGC
The DNA here is from genome assembly GCA_021325525.1 of Alphaproteobacteria bacterium. Taxonomy (GTDB): domain Bacteria; phylum Pseudomonadota; class Alphaproteobacteria; order ATCC43930; family CGMCC-115725; genus URHD0088. The sequence goes on along the minus strand of JAJPHB010000142.1, from coordinate 11,603 downwards.
CGCCGAGAACATCCCGGGCGTGACGGCGGTGCATGATCACCTCGCCTGGGTGGAACCCACTTCCGGCTTCGTCCTCGCCTCACCGGAGGACGCGCCCAACTCCCAGCAAGTCTCGTAGCGGCGACCGTCGGACATTGCGGCAGCCTGATCCGAGGCTGGCTGCGTTGGGCAATGGAGCTCTCCCCCTCGACCCATTTCGTTGATCTCGCGCAGGCGATCCTCTTTTGCGGCGCCGGATTCGAGGTAGTCTGGCCGCAATATCTCATGGTTGCGGCTATCGGCGGGTTGTTCCTCGCGCTCGCCCTCCGCCGCTTCCGCACGGCCTCGTCGGCGATCGGCTGAGCGGCGGCATCAGCGCGATTGGAGCGTGATCAAGTAAGCGACGAGGTCGTCGATCTCGCCGCGCGTCAAGGACAGGTTCGGCATCTGTCCGTGCGGAACCGTCAGCCAGCTGCGTAACATGTCCGCAGTGCGGCCCGGCCTCTGCGCGACGGAGCGGAGCGACGGAACGCTATCCTGCGCCGTTTCGCTCCGCGTCTGCGCATGGCAAGAGATGCACCAATGTTCCGCGAGGATGCGGCCCATCGTGGCGTCGCCCGCGGCAAACGAAGGCGAGGCAAAGAGGAAGAGGACTGCGGCGACGGCGAAAAGCAGAGAGGGGCGCACGGCGGAAAACTCCTTGTGAACCGGGAGTGTGGCGGGGGAAGACGCGTCCTTTGATCGAGATCAACCATGCCGGCTTATTTCCCTTTGGCATCCATGCGGCTCATGCCGCCAGCGCCTGGCGTGCCGCGGTCAGCACCTCGGTGCTGTTCGCGCTCGCGTCGAGCTGCGGCCAGTCGATGCGGCCGAGATCGTAGGTGAGCTGCGTCTCGAGCACGGCGGGCGTCGCGTCGGAGGCGTCGAGCCCGCGCGCGGCGAGGCGCGACGCCAACAGCGCCGGCGGCGCATCAAGCCAAAGCCCGCGGAACCGAGTGCCCAATGCGGCGGCGATCGCGGCGATGTCGAGGCGCTCCTGCGGCTGCGCGAACACAGCGTCGGCGACGACGCTCTGGCCGGCCGTCAGCGCCTCCCGCGCCGCCAGACCGAGGCTCTCATAGACGCGCCGGGTCATCTCGGGGCTGTAGGCCGCGGCCGGTAGGCGCGCCTCGGGCGCGACGCCGAACAGCCGCTTGCGGACGACATCGCTGCGCAGCACCCGAGCGCCGGGTGCGCGCCCGAGGCCGGGAGCGAGCGCGGCTGCGAGCGTCGATTTGCCGCTGCCGCTGAGGCCGCCGATCGCGACCAGGCGCGGCGAGGAGGGTGCAAGATACCGAATGGCCAGGTCGAGGTAGGCGGATGCTGTGCGGCGGAGCTTTGCGCGACGTGGCGGATCGGGCTCCACCCGCACCGCCGTGCCGGTCACATGCGCGCGGATCGCGGCGCGCGTTGAAAGAAAGAGGGGCAGGGCGGCCAAGCCGTTTCCGGCATCGATGAGGTCGAGATACCGGTTGAAGAGCAGATTGGCGAGCGCGGGAAGTCCGTGGTGTTCGAGGTCCACCAGCAGGAGGGCGAGGTCGTAGAGAAGGTCGACGGTGGCGATCTCCTCGCTGAACTCGATGGCGTCGAAGAGAACGGGCTTTCCCTCGAGAAGGCAGATATTGCCGAGATGAAGATCGCCGTGGCATCGCCGCACGTATCCGTCCCGGCGCCGCCGATCGAGAAGATCATCGAGCGCCCTCAGCGCGGCACGTGCTCCTTCGTGTAATTTGTCGATCGCCGCCGCAGGCAGCGCCGCATCTGCGCTGCGCAGATTGGCATCGTTCCCGGCGATAAGAGCGGTGAACGCGTCGGTACCGCCGCTTTCGGAGCGATGCTCGGCATGCGCATGGAAATCGACGATGTGTCCGGCGAGCTCGATCACGAGCTGCGGCGTCAGACGGCCCGTCGCAGCGAGGTGATCGAGAAGATCGCTCTTGGCGAGGCGGCGCATCACCACGACCCAGTCGAGTGCCTCGCCTCGGCCGCCGAGCGCCAACCGGCCCTCGCTGCTCCGCGTGACCGGCATGACCCCGAGATACAGCGATGGGGCAGTGCGGCAGTTGAGCGCGACTTCGGTCTCGCAGGCGCGGCGGCGCAGCTCTGTCGTCGTGTAGTCGAGGTAGGAATAGCGCACGGCGCGCTTCAGCTTGTAGGCGCGGTCGCCGACGAGGAAAACGAGCGAGGCGTGGGTGGCGACCACTTCGACTCGATCCGATCCGCACGCATAGCTGGAGGCACGCCCCAGGAACGCGATGACTTCGTTCTGATTCTGGTCGTCCATTGCGCTCATTGCTACTGCCAAGACCATGCGGAGCCGTTGACCTGTGTCAACGACGGGAGCGGGATGGCGCGCTATGCAGGGTCAAGGCCCACTTGACGAGTGCCGCTGATGCCCGACGACCGCGCTCGCGATCCATGCGCCACCGCACCCTTGAGGTCACGCGCATCGGCGCCTGCCCCGCTGCTCACACCGCCGATCGCCGGCGATTCCACCGATGGCAACGAGATCGAGACGGCGCGCGCCGAGACGCTCGACCGAATGATGCATGCTTGGCAGGCGCGCTTCACCCTCTCGATCTCGCCGGCGGCGCTGCTGCTCGCCTATGCCGATTGGGCGAATCACCTCGCCAATGCTCCGGGCAAGCAAGGGGCACTCGTCGAGAAAGCTGTGCGCAAGCTGACCCGCTTTGCGCTTTATGCCTCACGCTCTCTCACCAGCGATTGCGCCCCGTGCATCGAGCCGCTCGCCCAGGACCACCGGTTTGCCGCGCCGCAATGGCAGCAGATGCCGTTCAACTTCATCTACCAGAGCTTCCTCCTGACGCAGCAATGGTGGCACAACGCGACGACGGGTGTGCGCGGTGTCGGCGCCGCCAATGAGCGCATCGTGGCCTTTGCCGCCCGGCAGCTCCTCGACATGGTGTCGCCGTCGAATTTCCTTGCGACCAACCCTGAGCTCCTCGAGCTCACCCTCCGCGAAGGCGGACAGAACCTCGTTCGCGGCGGCCTCAATTTTGTCGAGGATTGGGAGCGGGCGGTCGCCGGCAAGCGTCCGGTCGGCACCGACGCCTTCGTTGTCGGCAGGGACGTCGCCATCACTCCGGGTGCGGTCATCTACCGCAACGAGCTGATCGAGCTCATCCAATATGCGCCGGCAACGGAGGCGGTGCGGGCGGAGCCGATCCTGATCGTGCCGGCATGGATCATGAAATACTACATCCTCGACCTCTCGCCGGGGAATTCGCTGATCCGCCATCTTGTCGCCTCCGGCTTCACCGTGTTCTGCATCTCCTGGCGAAACCCGCCGAGTGCGCTGCGGGATACGAGCATGGACGACTATCGGCGGCTCGGCGTCATGGCCGCGCTCGACGTTGTCTCGACGATCTGTCCCAACGCGAAGGTCCATGCCTGCGGCTATTGTCTCGGCGGCACGCTCTTGACCATTGCCGCCGCCGCCATGGCTCGGGACGGCGATGACCGCCTCGCTTCCATGACCCTGCTGGCGGCCCAGGCCGACTTCACGGAGGCGGGAGAGCTCACCCTCTTCACCAATGAGAGCCAGGTGGCGTTTCTCGAGGACACCATGTGGGAGCAGGGATATCTCGACACCAAGCAGATGGCGGGCGCCTTCCAGCTGCTGCGCTCGAACGACCTCATCTGGTCGCAGGGCGTGCGGCAGTACCTCAAAGGCGAGCGCGCAGCGATGAGCGATCTGATGGCATGGAACGCCGACGCGACGCGCATGCCCTATCGCATGCATTCCGAGTATCTCCGGCGGCTCTTCATCGAGAACGACCTGGCCGAGGGACGATTTCTCGTCGAAGGGCGCCCGGTGGCGATCAGCGACATCCGCGTGCCGATCTTCGCAGTGGCCACGGAAGCGGACCATGTCGCGCCCTGGAAATCGGTTTACAAGCTGCACCTTTTCGCCGACACAGCGCTGGCCTTCCTGCTCACCTCGGGCGGCCACAATGCCGGGATCGTCAGCGAACCCGGGCATCCCGGCCGCCACTTCCGCTACCGCGAGCGAGGCGCCGATGCGCGTTATGTCGATCCCGAAACCTGGTACGTCACGGTCGCGGTCGAGGAAGGTTCTTGGTGGCCGGTCTGGACGCGTTGGCTCGCCGAGCGCTCGCGCGATCCGTGCCCGCCGCCGGATTTCGGTGCGCCTGCGGCAGGATTTGTTGCTCTCTGCCCGGCGCCCGGAAACTACGTGCGCGATAGCTGATGGATGCCGTGGGTCGAGCCCCAAACGGCGGCTTACTGCAGAACCAGCATGCCGAGCGCCGCGGCACCCATGGCGATGGTTGCGATCCAGCCCAGGGTAGCGATCGGCCACGGCGCCGTATAGCGGCCCATCACCGATTTTCGAGAGCTCAGGACCATGATCACCGTCATGAGCGGGACGGCGACGATCCCGTTGATGACGGCACTCCAGAACAGTGCCTTCATCGGATTGAGAGGTGAAAATTGAATGACGAGCGCGGCGATGACGCTCACCGCGATGACGCCGTAGAAGGCGCGCGCATCGGACAGCGGCCGTTCGAGGCCCCACTTCCAGCCCATCGCCTCGCAGAGCGCATACGAGCCCGAACCGGCGAGGACCGGGACGCCGATGAGTCCGACGCCGAGAATACCGAGCGCGAAGATGACGAAGGCGAAATCGCCGCCGAGCGGACGCAGCGCGCTCGCCGCTTCGGCTGCCGTCTCGATGTCGCTGATGCCGGCGGCGTTGAGCGTGACGGCGGTGGCGAGAATGATGAAATAGGCGATGAGATCGGAATAGAACATGCCGCTCCACGTATCCCAGCCGATGCGGCGAAGCTCCCGCCCCGCCGAAGCTCCATCGGCCGCCAGCGGCAGGACATCGCCGCGCCTCTGCATGTCCTCGACCTCCTCGGAGGCCTGCCAAAAGAAAAGGTATGGGCTGATCGTGGTGCCGAAGATGCCGATGACGACGGTGGCGGTATCCGCATCGAGGGATAGCTTCGGCCAGACCGTCCGGACCGCCACCTCGCCCCACGGAATGTGCACGGTGAACAGCATCGCGACGTAAGCGAGAAGCGAGAGCGTCAGCCATTTGAGGTAATAGATATAGCGGTGATAGGGGACGAAGACTTGAAGCAGCACTGTCCCGATCACGAAGACAACGGTCATGATGTGGCGGTCGACACCGGTGACAAGCTCCGCCGTCTCGCCCATGGCGGCGATATCGGCGGCGATGTTGAGGATATTCGCGATGAGGAGCAACAGAACGGCGCCGTGGAGCACGACGGGCGGGAACGCCTCCCTGATGTTGGCGGCAAGGCCCTTGCCCGTCACGCGTCCGATCCGGGCGCACATCAATTGCACGGCCGCCATCAACGGAAATGCGAGCGGCATCGTCCACAACATGTTGAAGCCGAATTGCGCTCCGGCCTGAGAATATGTCGCGATGCCGCTCGGATCGTCATCGGCGACGCCGGTGATGAGGCCGGGGCCGAGGCGGGAAAGCGGGTGCTCTTTGATGCGGCTCCACAGCAGCGGCAACGCATCGAGGCGCCGCGACTGCCGGACGATCCTTGCTGCAATCTCCATGGCCTCCGACCTTGATGATCGCGAAACCGTTATTCGTGTCGTAGGCGACCGAAGGCTTCTTACTCGGACAATTCAGATCCGGGCTTTGACGTGAATCAACCGGCGGCAGAAGCGCTCCAACGGCGAGGAGAAGGTCCGGCATTCCCGGCCTTTGGCGGCTGCGCGGGCGCCGGGGCTACCGACGCCGGCCTCCATGGCGACGCGTACTGACCCAGAACATGCGAGACAAAATATCGCTGCCCAAGAGATGATGCAGCGCCGCTAGGCCGGCATGGATGAAGAGGTAGGCCCATACGAGGTTTGCGATCTGCTTGTGCAGCCTGAGCGCGAGGCGTGCAATGGACGTGCCGTCGGCAATGAAAAAGACGAGTCCCGACAGCGCCATTGCGGTGACCGCCAGCAGACCGAGCCCGTGGACCGCGCTTGCGAAAGCGCCGTTCTCGTCATCGGGCGCGCGGCCGTGCGCAAGGCGGCGGAGCTGAGCCGAAAAGTCAGTAAGCACCTCGGTGAGGCTCGCGATCGAGAACCATGGCAGAAGGCGGCCGAGGCGTGTCTCGCCGCGACGAACGATTGCCCACACCCAGAATGCGGCGACGATGGCGAGGTTCGCCATTCCGAGATATTCATGAAGGCTGAACGTCCGGCTCGGCGCCTCCCCGGGAAACGGAAAGCGCATGAACTCGCTGCCGATCAGCTGGTGCAGAACCAAGAGGAGCAGAATGTGGTGAACCAGCCGCGTCACGTGCGACCGTGCGCGGTGCGCCGGTGAGCAAGACGGGCTGGGTGAGGGCGCGGGAAGCTGCGGCGTAATGCTGTCCATCTCCGTGCCTCAATGGGCGAAGGCATCGTGGCAGGCTTGGCAGTCGGACATCAGCCGGGCGAAGTCCTTCTTCAGTGCTGGAGCCTGCCCGAGATCGGCGAGCGCGGTCCGGGCGTTGGCCGCGAAGGTCATGAATCGTTGCTTGAAGTCGCGCGCCGCCGCGGTCTTGCCGGCGATCTGCGCCTCGATCGCCCCGGCATCCGATATGTAGGTCTGCAGCGTGGTACGGATCACCCGATCGTCGAACGGTACGCGGTCGCTCAAGATTTCGTGCACCCTGCGCGCGTCGGCGCGCCAGCCATGCATGATCCCGCGGATCGCGGGCGCGGCGGCTGTCATCAGAGGCACGGACACCAGCACGACGCAAAGGCAGACTGACGCGAGTTTGACCTTCATCCGGTAAGCTCCGTGATCGATTATTGGATCAGCGGTCGTCGCAACGCCCGCGTTAGCCGAGGATGAAGACGGAAGCTTACATGTGCATGACTACGGAAATCGTCGCGGCGCCCGCCGTGACCGTAAGCGTCTCGTAAGCTGCACCCGTCAAGCTTGTTCGGCAGAGAGCACAAGCCGCATGCGCCTCCTTCTCGTCGAGGACGAGCCCGAGCTGTCAGCTCTGATCCGCAACGCGCTGGAGCGCGCCGGCTTTGCCGTCGATCTGGTGCCGGACCTTGCCGAGGCCGACGACCACCTCGCCTTGGCCGGGTACGACGCCATCGTCCTCGATCTTGCCTTGCCGGATGGTGATGGGCTCTCGTTGCTGCGCCGTCTCAGGGCAGGCGGCTCGAATACTCCCGTGCTGGTGCTGACGGCGCGAGACGGACCCGACGACCGTGTCGCCGGGCTCGATTCGGGCGCCGATGATTACCTCGTCAAACCCTTCCACATGCCGGAGCTCGTTGCGCGCATCCGTGCCTTGCTCCGGCGGCCGGGTGCGGTACTCGGAGTGACGCTGAGCCTTGGTAACCTTCTCCTCGACACGACCACGCGTCAGGTGCGCGTCGACGGCCTCGACATCCGCCTTTCGGTGCGCGAGACGGCGTTGCTGGAGCTGCTGCTTCGCCGCCAGCGTCACGTCGTCCCCCGCGAGATCCTGGAGCAGAATCTCTATAGCTTCGGTGCCGAGCTCGGGTCGAACGCGATGGAAGTGCTCGTGCACCGGCTACGGCGCAAGCTGGCCGAAGCGAACGCCACCTTGCGCGTGCACACGGTGCGCGGCGTCGGCTATCTCCTCGCCGGGACGGAATGAAGGCCACCCGGGCAGAGGCTCGCCAGTCGCTGTCGGTCCGTCTCGGATGGCGGCTCGCCGCGGTCATGCTCGTCGGCATTCTGCTGGCTGCGGCCGCGGTGGCATGGCGCGCGATCGCAACCGTGCACGAGCTCGACGACTCCGCTCTCCAGACTCAAGCTCGCCTGATCGCATCCCGGCTGCCGGCGAGCCCGGATGCCGATGGGCGCGTCGCGCTGCCCGAGAACCTCATTGCGCCGTTCCGCGCTTCCGACGGCGACAACGTCTTCCTGGTATTCCAGGGAGACCGGCTGGCTGCCGCCTCCGATGCCATCGCCGCCGCGCATCTTGCGCCGTTTCTGCGCAATCGGAGCGAAGCGGGCTTCTTCCGCCTGCCTGCCATGCCCGATCATGTTCATGGCATGGTCGGACTCGACACCCGGGTCGGACCCTGGCGTATCGTCGTCTTGCAAGGGCGGGAGCAGACGGGGGTGCTGCTCGACAGCCTCGTCGAAAACTTCCTTCTTGAGTCCCTTTGGCTGCTCTTGCCGATCGGTATCGCAACAATACTGGTGGGCGTTCTCACCTTGCGCCGAGGGCTTCGATCTCTGCGGCAGGCCTCCGCCGCGGCCGCGCTGGTCGGTCCGACGCGACCCGGCGCGAGGTTGCCGGTCGGCCCGTTGCCGAGAGAGATCGCGCCGCTCGTGCTGGCGGTCAACGACGCCTTGACCCGGTTGGAGCACGCGCTGGTGACGCAGCGCCGCTTCATGGCCGATGCGGCTCATGCGTTGCGGACGCCGCTCGCGGTGCTCACGGCGCGGCTCGATTCATTGGATGACCATCCTGCCCTCGGCGCGCTCCGGTCCGATGCGGATCGGATGGCGAGATTGGTCGGGCAATTGCTGCGGATGGCACGGCTCGAGAGCCTGCCGCTCGATGTGACGCAATGGGTGAACCTGCGTGCCGTGGCGGTGGAGGCGATCACCGCGCTCATGCCCATCGCCCTGCAGCGCGGTGTCGATCTCGAGCTGCGTGAATCGACCGTGCCGCTCATACGCGGGAATCATGCGGCACTCGTGCTGGCGGTCACCAACCTTGTCGAGAATGCATTGTCTTACGCGCCGCCCGAAAGCGCCGTCGAGATCACCGTCACGTCGCCGGCGGCGATCACCGTGCTGGACCGGGGGCCCGGCGTCGCCGTGAAGGACCGCGAGCGCATCTTTGGCCGTTTTGAGCGCGGATCTGCCCCGCGCGATGGTGGCGCGGGGCTTGGCCTCGCGATCGTGGCCGGCATTGCCGCCGCGCATGGCGGCACAGCCTGCGTGACCGAGCGCGCGGGTGGCGGTGCTGCGTTCGTACTCGCCCTTCGCCAGATGCAGGACGCGCCCGACGAACCACGGCCGCCCAGTCCACCACGGCCGTCATCGGCCGTTGGAGATTCGTTCGACCTCTATCCGAAAGGGTGAGGACCGTCACGCACGCTCAGGACGATGGAAGGCTACGGTCTGGTCCGCCTCGAACGCGGCGAGCGCGGCCGGATCACGCCCAAGGTGATCCACGACCGGGTGGAGCTGGACCTGCCGCTTGTACTGCCGCGCAAGGCAAGCTGAACCACGACCGCCTTGGCGCGAGCAAGCCGGACTGCCGCCAGCCAGTCAAGGCCGGCTCGGGGCAGGCAGCCATGTTTAGTTCGCAGTTCTGTTCCGAGATGGCGTCCCCTAGGGGATTCGAACCCCTGTTACCGCCGTGAGAGGGCGATGTCCTGGGCCTCTAGACGAAGGGGACGAGGCGCGAGGTCCTTATCTAGCGGCTCGACATGGCGCGATCAAGCCTCATCCGCTCATTGGCTCAATCGCGGAAGTTGACGTATTGCAGCGGCTGCTCGAGCTTGAGCGCGCGCAGGCGCTGGATCGCGGCCTGCAGGTCGTCGCGCTTCTTGCCGGCGACGCGCAGCTCGTCGCCCTGAATCGTCGCCTGCACTTTGAGCTTGCTGTCCTTGATCTCGCGCATGAGGCGCTTGCTGAGCTCCTTGTCGATGCCCTGCTTCAGGAGGATCGTCTGCCGCAGGCTGTTGCCCGAGGCCTTCTCGGGCGGCTTGAACTCGAGAGCGCCGGTGTCGACCTTGCGCCGCGTCAAGTAGACTTTGAGGAGCTCGTGCACCTGCTTCAGCTTCAGCTCGTCATCGGCAAGGAGGATGAGCGTCCCGTCCTCGCGCGTGACGGCGCATTTGCTGCCCTTGAAGTCGAAGCGCGTGGCGATCTCTCGCGCGAGGCCCGCGAGAGCGTTGTCGACTTCGGCGAGGTCGAGGCGGGAGACGATATCGAAGCTTGGCATCGGCAGAATTCCTTCGAGAAGGTGCGGGCGGAGCGGCGATAGCGCAACGATGCCGCCCCGCGCAAGCCCCTCGCGCCGCTCCGGCTCAGCCCGCGCCGCCGCGCGGCGCATCGTCGCCGGCGCCGCCGCCCGCCACCGCATCGGCGGCGAGCTGCCGGCGGAGGCGGTCGCGGATACGGCGATAGGCGTCATCGCGCGGCAAGGCATGAGGCGGCGCCATGCTCGCCTCGTCGATGCCGAGGGCGTCGGCCCAGCGCCGCACCGCCGCCCGCAGCCCGGCGTCGGCGAGGATGAACTCGACGAGCTGGTTCTGCGTGCCGAGGGTCGGCGAGCCGCTCTCGGCGCTGAGCTCGCGGTAGAGCAGGGTGACATAGGCGAGAGCGGCGGCGACCGCCGCGGCGTCCTCGACCGGCATGCTGTGCGAGCTGCCCTTGCCGCTTCCGTCCCGCTTCATTCCGCGCCGCCTCCATTGCCGCCGTGCCCGTCCCCCGGAGAGGAAACGGCGCCCGCTTCCCGCTGGTTCGCCTCTGCCGCTCTCCCTTAAGATGAGCGCATGACGCTCTGGGACATCTCGCCGCCGCTGCGGCCGGGCATCCCGGTCTGGCCGGGCGATACCGCTTATGAGGAGGTGCGGACCTGGCATCTGGGTCCGGGCTGCCCGGTCAATGTCTCGCGCGTCACCCTCTCGACCCATACGGGCGCCCACGCCGACGCGCCGCTCCACTACGATGCCGCCGGGGCGCCGGTCGGCGGCCTCGATTTGCGGCGCTATCTCGGTCCCTGCCGGGTGGTCGATGCGCGCGGCGCGGGGCCGCTCGTCGAGCCGCGCCATGTCGAACCGGCGCTGGCGCCCGCGATCGCCCGCGTGCTGCTCCGCACCTATGAGCGGGCGCCGCGGGAGCGCTGGGACCCGGCGTTCACGGCGCTGGCGCCGGCGACGGCCGAGCTTCTGGCGCGGCGAGGCGTCCTCCTCATCGGCATCGACACGCCCTCGCTCGACCCGCAGGATTCCAAGACGATGGACGCGCACAAGGCGGTGCTGCGGCACGGCCTTTCCATCCTCGAAGGCCTCGTCCTCGATGAGGTCGAGCCCGGCGATTACGAGCTCATCGCCTTGCCGCTGGCGCTCGCCGGCCTCGATGCGGCGCCGGTTCGCGCCGTGCTCCGCAGCCTTCCGCCCTGATGGTCGGGGGGGCGCTTCGTCCCGCCGAAAAATCGTTGCCGTCCCGGAAGAAAAGCCGGCCCTCGCCCGTTCTGCTGCGGGCGCCGGACCGGGCCGATCGACCTCGGCGACCCTTTGGCAACGATCGCACATTGAGTTTCGACCGGCATGCGCCGACCCGCCGACCTCTCCGCCTTCCGCATCTATCTGCGCGCCTTCCGCGAGACGCACGGCTTCTGGCCGCATCTCGCGGCGATCCTGCTGCTGGGGCTCCTCGAAGCGCCGCTCGGCCTTCTCGTCCCGCTGCCGATGAAGGTCATTCTCGACAGCGTCCTCGGCGCCGCGCCGGCACCGGCTTGGCTCGACCCGGCTCTCTTCGGCCTCACGCGCGAGGCGCTCTTTCCGCTGGCGATCGGCCTTGCCGTCCTCTTCTCGGTCCTGACCCTCGGCCATCGCACGGG
>JAJPHB010000017.1 GCA_021325525.1 Alphaproteobacteria bacterium | reverse complement strand
CGGCCATCTGGACGGTGACGGTAGCGGCAGGAGTCGGACTTGGCAACGGTATCGTGCACCGTCAGGCGGTCCGTCGGCGCCGATCTTAGCGGGCCGATAGACGCCGAACGTCAATCGACGTTTTTCTATCTATATCAATATGTTAGGAAGAAATTGCGGGATACTGCCGGATACCCTGGGCGGGCCCTGAATCATTCCCACTCTATCGTCCCCGGCGGCTTGCTCGTCACGTCGTAGACGACGCGGTTGATCCCCTTCACCTCGTTGATGATGCGCGTCGCGGCGCGGGCGAGGAAGTCGTGGGGGAAGGGGTAGGAGTCGGCCGTCATGCCGTCGGTCGAGGTGACGGCGCGGAGCGCGCAGACGTGGTCGTAGGTGCGATAGTCGCCCATGACGCCGACGCTCTTCACCGGCAAGAGGACGGCGAAGGCCTGCCAGATCGCGTCGTATAGTCCGGCGTTGCGGATCTCTTCGAGGAAGATCGCGTCCGCCTTGCGGAGGATCGCCAGCTTCTCGGCGGTGACGGCGCCCGGCATGCGGATGGCGAGGCCCGGCCCCGGGAAGGGGTGCCGCTTCACCATGCGCTCGGGGAGGCCCAATTCGCGGCCCAAGGCGCGCACCTCGTCCTTGAAGAGCTCGCGCAGCGGCTCGACGAGCCTCAGCTTCATGCGCTCGGGCAGGCCGCCGACATTGTGGTGCGACTTGATGGTGACGGAGGGGCCGCCGGCGACGCTCACCGATTCGATGACGTCGGGATAGAGCGTGCCCTGCGCCAGGAACTCGGCGCCGCCCGCCTTCTGCGCCTCCTCGTCGAAGACATCGATGAAGGTAGCGCCGATGATCTTGCGCTTCTCTTCCGGCTCCTCGACCCCGGCGAGCTTCTCGAGGAAGAGCCGGCTCGCATCGCGGTGGACGAGCGGGATGTTGTAGTGGTCGCGGAAGAGCGCCACCACCTCCTCCGCCTCGCCGGCGCGCAGCAGACCGGTATCGACGAAGATGCAGGTGAGCTGCTCGCCCAAGGCCTCGTGCAGCAGCACGGCGGCGACCGCCGAATCGACGCCGCCTGAGAGGCCGCAGACGACCCGCCCCTTGCCGACCTTCGCCTTGATCCTCTCCACCTCCTGCGCGCGGAAAGCGGCCATCGTCCAGTCGCCGCGGCAGCCAGCGACGCGGTGCGTGAAGTTCTTGAGGAGCGCTGCGCCCTGCGGCGTGTGGATGACCTCGGGATGGAACATCGTGCCGTAAAAGCGGCGCTGATCGTCGGCGACGACGGCGAAGGGCGCGCCCTCGCTGACGGCGACGGCGCGGAAGCCGGGGGGCAGCGCCTCGACCCGGTCGCCATGGCTCATCCAGACCTGCTCGCGCGCGCCCTTGGGCCAGAGCCCCTCGAAGAGCGCGCACTCGCCCGTCACGTCGATGAAGGCGCGGCCGAACTCGCGCTGCTCCGACGCCGCGACGCGGCCCCCCAATTGCGCGCACATCGCCTGCTGGCCGTAGCAGATGCCGAGCACCGGCACGCCGAGCTCGTAAACGAGAGGCGGGGCGAGCGGCGCCGCCCTTTCATGGACGGAGGCGGGGCCGCCGGAGAGGATGATGGCGGCGGGCGCGAATTGGCGCAGGCGCTCCTCGCCGATGCTGTAGGGGAGGATCTCGCAATAGACGCCGCTCTCGCGCACGCGCCGCGCGATCAGCTGCGTCACCTGGCTGCCGAAATCGAGGATGAGGACGCGCTCGGTCATCTGCACCTGCTACACTAGAAGCGGGATTGCGGCAATTGCGTGGGAAGGGTGAGAGCCTGCTCCCTCCCGCAAGCGGCAGAGGGTCCTTTAATGCTCATCCGCACGCCGCTCCAGCACGGCGACGAAGAATCCGTCCGTGCCGTGCCGCGCCGGCGTCAGGCGGAGCGTGTCGCCCGCCGCCGGCATCCTGCCGCCGACGGTCTCGCGCCAGATGGATGCGATCGGCAGCAAGGCGAAGTCGGGATGCGCCGACAGAAACTCCTCGATCCGCGCCTCGTTCTCCTCGCGCAGCAACGAGCAGGTGGCATAGACGAGGCGGCCGCCGGGCTTGGCGAGGCGGCAGGCGCTGTCGAGAATGCGCGCTTGCAGGCGCGTCAGCTCGGCAAGATCCGTGGGGGCGAGGCGCCATTTCGCATCGGGATTGCGCCGCCAGGTGCCGGTGCCGGTGCAGGGCGCGTCGATGAAGACGCGGTCGAAGCTGCCGGCATGGCGCTTTACCCATTTGTCGCGCTCGCTGTCGAGCGGCTGGCGCTGGACGATGCTGGCGCCGGCGCGGCGCAGGCGCTGCGTCGCCCGCTCGATCCGCCGAGCTGAGACATCGCAGGCGACGATATGGCCGCGATTGCCCATCTGCGCCGCGAGCGCCAGCGTCTTGCCGCCGGCGCCGGCGCAGAAATCGACGACGCGCATGCCCGGCCGCGCATCGGCGAGGAGAGCCGCGAGCTGTGAGCCCTCGTCCTGCACCTCGACGAGGCCGGAGCGGAAGGCATCGAGGCTGGCGAGCGGGACGCGCGCCGCGACGCGAAGGCCGAGCGGCGAATAGCGCGTCGCCTCCGATGCCACGCCCTCGCGCTCCAAGGCGAGCTTCCCCTCGAGCCGCTCGCCTTTGAGCGTGTTGACGCGCAGATCGAGCGCCGCGGCGCCGCCGAGCGCCGCCATCTCGCGCACGAGCTCGTTGCCGAAGAGCGCGCGCAGCCGCTCGTCGAGCCAGGCCGGGTAGTTCCACCGCACCCAGTCCGGCATCTCGGGATGGTCGGGCGTGTGGCGCGCCAGCTCGTCGAGAAACCGCGCCTCGACCGGGGCGAGCGGCGCCGGGCGGAAGCGGTCGCCGTCGCAGGCGCGGGCCACCGCCTCGGGGCGCCACTCCTCGACAAGGACGAGCGCGGCGAGGAGCCGGCGCCGCGCGTCGCGCGCGAGCGCGCCGCCGCCCAGCCGCTCCAGCCACCAATCGAGCTGGGCGCGATGGCGCAGCACGCCATAGATGTGCTCCGAGATGGCGGCGCGGTCCTTGGCGCCGGCAAAGCGGTGGCGGCGGAAATAGTCGCCGACGATGTCGTCGGCGGCGCCGCGGCCCGCCTCGATGTCGCCGAGAAGCAGAATCGCCGCCTCGATGCGCGCGCCGGGGGTCATCGGGGAGAGCTGTCAGCCATCAGCTTTCAGCCGTCAGCCCGTGCGATGCTGAGAGCTGAGAGCTGACAGCTGAGCTGATGGCTGATAGCCTCTCTCACCCCTCCTGCCGGTAATTCGGCGCCTCGCGCGTGATGGCGATATCGTGGACATGGCTCTCGCGCAGCCCCGCGGCGGTGATCCGCACGAATCGGCATTTGCTCTGCATCTCGGCAATGGTGCGGCTGCCGGTGTAGCCCATCGCCGCTCTGAGACCGCCGACGAGCTGATGGACGATGTTGGCGACGGGTCCCTTATGCGCGACGCGGCCTTCGACGCCTTCCGGCACCAGCTTCAAAGTGCTCGACACTTCCTGCTGGAAATAACGGTCGGCGGAGCCGCGGGCCATGGCGCCGACCGAGCCCATGCCGCGATAGGATTTGTAGGTGCGGCCCTGGTAGAGGAAGACCTCGCCGGGGCTTTCGTCGGTGCCGGCGAAAAGCGAGCCAAGCATCGCGCAATCGGCGCCGGCAGCGATCGCCTTCGCCAAGTCGCCCGAGAATTTGATGCCGCCATCGGCGATGACCGGTACCCCCGATTTCCGGCATTCGGCGACGCAGTCGAAGATCGCCGTGAGCTGCGGCACGCCGACGCCGGCGACGATGCGGGTCGTGCAGATCGAGCCCGGGCCGATGCCGACTTTGACGGCGTCGGCCCCGGCCTCGATGAGGGCGCGCGCGCCTTCCGCCGTTGCCACGTTTCCAGCGACGATCTGCGTGTAGTTGGAGAGGCGGCGGATACGCTTCAGCGCGTCGATGACGCGCGAGGAATGACCGTGCGCCGTGTCGACGACAAGGACGTCGCAGCCGGCATCGAAGAGGGCCTCCGCGCGGGCGACGCCGTCCTCGCCTGTACCGGTGGCGGCCGCCGCCCTGAGGCGTCCGTGCTCGTCCTTGCAGGCATGCGGGAAGCGCTGCGCCTTTTCGATGTCCTTGACCGTGATGAGGCCGATGCAGCGATACGCCTCGTCGACAACGAGCAGCTTCTCGATGCGATGCTGGTGGAGAAGACGCATCGCCTCCTCGCGCCGCACCGTCTCGCTCACCGTGACGAGCCCATCCTTGGTCATGAGCTCGGCGACGGGCTGCCCCGGGTCGGTCGCGAAGCGCACGTCACGGTTGGTCAGGATGCCGACGAGACGGCCGTTGCCCCGCTCGACCACAGGGATGCCAGAGATTTTGTTGTCGACCATGAGGCGGAGGGCGTCGGCCAGCGTCTCGTCGGGATGGATGGTGACGGGGTTCACCACCATGCCGGCTTCGAACTTCTTGACCTTGCGCACCTCGTCGGCCTGGCGCTCGATTGCCATGTTGCGATGGATGACGCCAAGACCGCCGGCCTGCGCCATGGCGATCGCGAGCGCCGATTCGGTGACGGTGTCCATGGCCGCGGAGATGAGTGGGATGCCGAGCTCGACCTCACGTGTCAGGCGAGTCCGCGTATCGGTCTCGGTCGGAATGACGGAAGAGGCTGCCGGGACCAGCAGCACGTCGTCGAAGGTCAGTGCCTGCCGGATCTCCATGTCGCCTCCTTGGTCCAAGGTGGCGCCGCACTATACACATCGAGGGCGGCAAGGGAAGGCGCTTGGCGCGGAGCAGGCATGCCGAACCCGCGTCGTCCGGTGCGCGCGACCGCGGCACTCGTAACTAGCGCGCCGGCTTGTTGAGGAGCGCGTAAATCTTGAACACCCGCAGCGCGCCGCTTTCGAGCGCGGCGATGCGGTGCATCCACAGCTCGGCCTCGTCGAGGACGGTGATCCGGTGCTTGCGCGACATGGCGCGCAGATCCACCTCCTGCAGCATGCGCGCCCAGCCGGCAACGATCATGCTGCGATAGAGGTTGCTCACATCCTCGATGACGCGGATATCGAAGCCGAGTCCGGAGAGGCAGTCGGTGTACTGGCTCACCGTCCACAACCGCGGCGGATAGCTCTCGCGGGCGACCCAGGCGGCCATCTCGGGACGCTCGCCGGCGCTGGGGTCGCTGGTGAATTCGTTGAGGAGGAGCTGTCCCTTCTGCTTCAGCCCGACATGGAGGACGCGAAGCAGGCGCTCCTTGTCGACGACCGTGTGGAGCGCGCCGCGTCCGAGAATGCAGTCGAAGCCGTTCTTCCTCAGCTCCACGGTTTCCGGGTCATAGTGAGCGATGGCGGCACGCTTGGCGAGGTCGGCGGCGACCGACATCTCCATGCCGCGCTTGGCCCGCTCCTCCGAGCGTTCGAGTCCGGTCACATAGGTGCCGAAAGCCTGCGCGATGGCGCGCGCCGGCCCGCCGAGCCCGGCCGAGAGGTCGAGCATGCTCATCGCCGGGGTGAGGCCGAAGGGCTTCACCAGTTCGAGCACGAAATCGGCATCCCCGGGCATGATGAAGCCGTCGCCCCAGAGCCACTGCGCCACGGTCATCCGCGACAGCGGAATGCTGGCCGGCTCCTGCGCCGCTTCCTTGCGGATGCGCGCCTGACGCGGCACCGACGGCGCCGGCATGGGCTTGGCCGGTGCCTCGCTGAGCCAGGCGCGCAGCCGGGCCAGCAGAGGAAGCGGCTTCCTCTTGCTTCGGCTCGCCGATGCTCCGGCGCGTTCCGCCATGCCCCGTCCCCGCATTATCCCGCGGCGGGCCGACCCGTCCCGTTGATTGCCGGGTTCGGCCGCCCTGCCTCCGCGAAGAAGGCCGACGAGTAATACCGCGATTTCTCTAAAGAATGTTTTTACAATATGAGGCTAGCGTGCACGCAACCGAGCGCCAAGTCTGGCGTGCCTTCAGCAGATCGGGAGTGTACGACCGTGGCCAATTTGAATTCGAGCGTGCTTGTCGTCGATGATTACGGGACGATGCGGCGGATCATCCGCAATCTCCTGGCGCAGATCGGCTTCAACAATGTCGACGAGGCCGCGGACGGCGCGACGGCGCTCGGCAAGCTCCGCGAGCGGCCCTTCGGCCTCGTCATCTCCGATTGGAACATGGAGCCGATGACGGGCCTGCAGCTCCTGCAGGAGGTGCGCGCCGACAACAAGCTCAAGAGCATGCCCTTCATCATGGTGACCGCCGAAAGCAAGACCGAGAACGTCGTCGCCGCCAAGCAAGCCGGCGTCAGCAACTACATCATCAAACCCTTCAACGCCGACACGCTGAAGAAGAAGATCGAGAGCGTCCTCGGCCCGCTGTGATGCGCGCCAGGCCCGATGCATTCCGATCCGAGGCCACGCCGATGACCAAGCTGCTCCGCCTCAGCGAGGACGAATATTCGGTGATCGAGGACGCCCTCGCCGCCAATGCGCGCGGCCGCGCCTTCCTGCGCATGCGCGACCAGCGGGCGCGGGCGATCGCCGCCGAAGAGGTGAAGCGCCTGATGCGCAGCCTCGTCGCTTCGGTGAAGGGAACCGCGCCCGAGAAGTACAGCCCGACGCACATTCACATCCTGCGGCAGGAGCTGCAGGAGATGAGCGTCTATATCCAGCAGACGCGGGCCGAGATCGCGGCGCTTCGTCCCGACGATTCCGGCAACAATCGGATCATGGCGGCGACAGGGGAGCTGGACGCCATCGTCACCGCGACCGAGCGCGCCACCTCCGACATCCTCAATGCAGCCGAGCGCATCGCGGCGCTGACGCAGCGCCTGCCGAAAACCGACGAGATCGCGCCCATCCGCGAGGAGCTCGAGGCGCAGGCGACCGAGATCCTGACGGCGTGCTCGTTCCAGGACATCACGGGGCAGCGCACGACGAAGGTCGTCAACACCCTGCGCTACCTCGAGAAGCGCGTCAATTCGATGATCGAGATCTGGGGGATCGACAGCCTGAAGACCGTTTCGGAGGATGTCGACACGCGCCCCGATGCCCACCTCCTCAACGGCCCCTCGCTCGAAGGGGTCAGCCAGGACGATGTCGATGCCCTGCTTGCGGAGCTGAACGGGCTGGCGTCGCCGGACAAGCCCGAAGACCAGCGCGGAGATGCCGCGCCGCCGGTGCTCGCGACCACGAAGACATCGCCTTCCATGGCGGCGCCGACAGCCGTCAGCCCGCCGCCGGGGCAGGCCCCGACCCGCATGGCGCCGCTCAATGGTGCCGCTGCGAACGGGGCGGCGATCAATCAGAACGACATCGACGCCCTCTTCGAATAATCGGCTCTCCCCCGGGCGAGCTCGGCTCCGGGGGTCGTCCGGGACCGCTCTCTTGAAGCGCGGGCGCTCTTCGGTCATGGTGCCGGGCTCGGCTACAGCCGGAGAGAGCGATGAAGGGCGAGGATTTGCGTGCGCTGCAGGCGCCACTGAAGGCGCGCTACCGCGAGCACCCTGAGGCGGCGACGATCACCTTGCGCGCCGCCGGCGAGATCGGAGCCGACAGCCTCACCTGCAAGGTCGCGACCGGACGCGCCCTCGTCGAGGCGGGGCTGCATCCGGCAACCGGCGGCGACGGGCTCAGCGCCTGTTCGGGAGACATGCTGCTCGAAGCGTTGGTCGCGTGTGCCGGCGTGACCTTGAAGGCGGTCGCGACCGCGCTCGACCTGCCGCTGCGCCGCGGCACGGTGAGCGCCGAGGGCGATCTCGATTTTCGCGGGACGCTCGGTGTCGCCAAGGACGCCCCCGTCGGCTTTCGCGCCATCCGTCTTCGCTTCGCAATCGATGCCGACGGTACCCCGGATCAGATCGCGACGTTGCTGAAGCTGACCGAGCGCTATTGCGTCGTATTGCAGAGCTT
>JAJPHB010000010.1 GCA_021325525.1 Alphaproteobacteria bacterium | reverse complement strand
GGCAAGATGTCGGGGCGGACCTACAACGAGACTTTCGGGAAGATCCATTTCTGGACGACCTTCATCGGCGTCAACCTGACCTTCTTCCCGATGCACTTCCTCGGCCTCGCCGGCATGCCGCGGCGCATCGCCGACTGTCCCGACGCCTTCGCCGGCTGGAATTTCGTCTCCTCGATCGGCGCCTTCATCAGCTTCGCCTCGACGCTGTGGTTCGTCTTCATCGTGCTCCATACCCTGCTCGCCGGGCGCCGCGCCGCCGCCAATCCCTGGGGCGAGGGGGCGACGACGCTCGAATGGCACCTGCCCTCGCCGCCGCCCTTCCACACCTATGAGGAATTGCCCGTAGTCGGCTGACGCGGCCCGCCGCGGCGCTTGCCGTCTTTGGCCGGGCGGCGGCGGCACGAGATCGTGAAGCCGGCGGAAGGGCGCCGGCGACAGGCTTGTGCTATGCTCGCCTCATGCGCCTTCCCCTGCCGACCGTCATGCGGAGCCTTTCGGCGCGGCTCCTGGTGCTGACGGCCTTTTTCGTGATGTTGAGCGAGGTGCTGATCTTCGCGCCCTCGGTCGGGCGCTTCCGCATCAGCTATCTCGAGGACCGCATCGCGGCTGGGCGCCTCGCCGTCCTTGCGCTCGAGGCGACGCCGGACAATGTCGTCAGCCAGCCTCTCGCCGATCAGCTCCTCGCCCGCGTCGGCGCGCTCGGCGTCGTTCTCCACAAAAACAGCAACGTCACGCTGATGATCGACAGCGAGATGCCGCCCGCCGTCGATGCCACGGTCGATCTGCGCGAGGTCAGCTTCTTTCCCGCGATCCGTCAGGCTTTCGTCACTCTGTTCGGCGGGGGCGACCGCGTGCTGCGCGTGCTCGGGATCGCGCCCCATGACGCGAATTCGGTCGTCGAGGTGCTGCTCTACGAATCGCCGATGCGGCACGAGATGTGGGCCTTCGGCATCCGCATTCTCGAACTCTCGCTCTTCATCTCGCTGATGACCGCGGCGCTCGTCTACCTCAGCCTGCAATGGCTCCTCGTGCGGCCGATGCGGCGCATCACGGCGGCGATCACCGCGTTTCGCGCAGATCCCGAGAGCGCGGGACCGGTGCTCGTGCCGAGCGGCCGCAATGACGAGATCGGCGTCGCCGAGCACGAGCTCGCCGACATGCAGGAGACGGTGCGCGAAGCATTGCGCCAGCGCGCGCGCCTTGCCGCGCTCGGCACCGCCGTCACCAAGATCAACCACGATTTGCGCGGCATCCTGTCGACGGCGCGGCTCGTCTCGGACGGGCTCGCCGAGAGCGCCGCGCCCGAGGTGCGGCGCGTCGCCCCGACCCTGCTCGCCGCCATCGACCGCGCCGTCGGACTCTGCACGCGCACCCTCGACTTCACCCGCGAGAAGCCACCCGAACTCGTCCGCCAGCGCTTCGCCTTGGCCGAGCTGGTCGACGACGTGGCCATGGCGCAATGGGTGCCGCAGAGCGGCGGCGAAGGGAGCGCGGAGGGCAATCCGCGCGTCAAGAGCGAGGTCGCGCCCGGCCTCACCGTCATCGCCGACCGCGACCAGCTCTACCGCGTCCTCTTCAACCTGTGCCGGAACGCTTTCGAAGTCGGCGCCCATCGCGTGACGGTCGCGGCCACCGAGGCCGATGGGCAGGTCTGGATCGACGTCGCCGATGACGGGCCGGGCCTGCCGCCCAAGGCGCGCGACCACCTCTTCCAGCCCTTCACCGGCTCGGCGCGGGTCGGCGGCACCGGGCTCGGCCTTGCCATCGCGCGCGAGCTGATGCGGGCGCATGGCGGCGACATCGTGCTGGTCGAGAGCACCGCCGCCGGCACCATCTTCCGCCTCACGCTTCCCGCGGCACCCCGGGAAGCAGCGCCGCAATCGCCGCGACGGCGCCGCGCGCCGCGGCGGAAGGCGGTGGCGGCGG
This sequence comes from Alphaproteobacteria bacterium, assembly GCA_021325525.1. GTDB lineage: Bacteria > Pseudomonadota > Alphaproteobacteria > ATCC43930 > CGMCC-115725 > URHD0088. The sequence goes on along the minus strand of JAJPHB010000010.1, from coordinate 15,028 downwards.
GGGTCGGCCGGCGGGCGTAGCGCGGGAAGTGCCCGGCGCCGGCAGAAGACGAAGTTCAGCGCAGGGGGCGCTGTGGTTGCGCCAAGGACGCTGGGGGTGAGAGGAGTCCAATCGCGTCGCGATCGAATTCACATGGCGACCACGGCGCGTCCTCCGCGCCCTCTGCGCTGAACTGTTGCTCCCACCGAACGCTTGATTAGGGAGCTTGGTCAGCGCCCGGACCCGAGCTCCTTCTCATAGGCGCCGAGCGTCTCGCCGATGAGGTGGACGATCTCCTCGATCTCCGCCTCGGTGACGATGAGCGGCGGCGATACCATGAGCCATTCGCCATACTTCCCGTTCGCCGTCCGCCGCGTATAGAGGAGGAGGCCGCGCTCGATGCCGAGTTCGAGGATGCGGTAGACCGCCTGCCGCTCGGCCGGCAGGATCGCTTTCGTCTCCCGGTCGGCGACGATCTCGATCGCCATCAGGAGCCCCTTGCCGCGCACGTCGCCGAGGATGGGGTGATCGGTCTTCAAGGCTTCGAGGCCGCGGCGCAGCACGTTTCCCATCCGCTCGGCATTCGCCATCAGCTTCTTCTCGATCATCTCGCTGACGACGGCGTGGCCGACCGCGCAAGAGAGCGGGTTGGCGGCATAGGTGTGGCCATGCATGAAGCCGCCGCTCTCCGCCACCGTCTCCACCATGGCGGCGGGGGCGAGGAGAGCGCCCATCGGCGTGTAGCCCGCGGCGATGCCCTTGGCGAGGGTGACGAGATCGGGCCGCCCCGCCGGCCAGTGGTCGGCGGCGAGGAAGGTGCCGGTGCGGCCGGCGCCACTCATCACCTCGTCATAGATGAGGAGGACGCCGTAGCGGTCGCAGATCTCGCGCACCGCGCCGTAGTAATGGTCGGGCGCGACGAGGGCGCCGGTGGCAAGGCCGCCGACCGGCTCCATGATGAAGGCGAGCACCGTTTCCGGCCCCTCGCGCTCGATTGTCTCGGCCAGCGCGGCGGCGCAGTGCCGGGCGTAGCTGTCGGCGTCGTGGTTGGCGGGCAGGCGATAGGTGAAGGGGGCGGGCACCTTCGGCATGATGCGGCCGACGGCGCCGAAGATGCGCTCGGATTCGGGATCGCCCGTCACCGAAAGGGCGCCCATCGTGCCGCCATGATAGCCGGGGTCGCGGGCGATCACCTTCCAGCGCTTCGTCTCGCCCCGCGCGACGGCATATTGCCGGGCGAGCTTCAGGGCCGATTCCGTCGCCTCCGACCCGCCGGAGACGAAGAAGGCGCGTTCGAGCCCGGGTCCCGCGAGGCCCGTCAGAAGGTCGGCGAGGGCGATATTGGGCGCGTTCTCGAAGACGGCGCGGCTCGCGAAGGCGACCTTCTTCGCCTGCGCCAGCATCGCTTCGATGACGCGCGGATTGCCGTGGCCGATATTGCTGACGACGGGCCCCGAGGAGGCGTCGATGTAGCGCCGCCCCGCCGTGTCCCACATATAGATGCCCTCGGCGCGCGCCACTGTCGGGCGGCGCCGCGCGCCCTTCTTCTGGTAGAAGACCTGCACCGGCCCGCCATGCGGCGGAATACCGAGCTCCGCGTCGCGATCTGCCATCTCTACCTTCCTCTCCGACATCGGCCCGCTTGGCGGGCGGCGCTCAGTCGAGCATGAAAACCTGCGCTTTCAAATAGGCGCTTTCGGCCAGGGCCGGATGAACGGGGTGATCGGCATCGGCGCCGGCCGTCCGCAGGATGCGCGCCGTGCGGTCGGCTTCGGCGATCCCGCGCGAGACCGCCTCGGCGAAGCTCGCGAGGTCGGCATTGTGCGAGCACGAGGCGAGGAAGAGGAAGCCGCCCTTGGCGACGAGGGGCGCCGCGAGGCGCGCGAGCTTGCGGTAGCCGCGCAGCCCTGCCGGCAGGTCCTTCCGCGATTTGACGAAGGCGGGCGGATCGGCGATCACCGCCGCGAATTTCTCGCCCGCCTCGCGCAGCCGCTCCATCTCGGCGAAAGCCTCCCCGCGCCGGAAGGTGCAGCGCCCCGCAACGCCGTTCCGCGCCGCCGCCGCCTCGGCGAGCGCGAGCGCCGCCTCGGAGCGGTCGATGGCCAGCACCTCCTGCGCGCCGGCGACGGCCGCCGCGATCGCAAAGCCGCCGGCGAAAGTGTAAAGGTCGAGAAGGCGGCCGCCGCGGGCAAGGCCGGCCATGAAGCGCCGGTTGTCGCGCTGGTCGTAGAACCAGCCGGTCTTCTGGCCGGCGCGAAGGTCGGCGAGAAAGCGGGCGCCATTCTCGACGAGCTCGACCGGGCCTTCGAGCGCGCCCTTCGCGAGCCGCACTTCCGTCTCGATCCCCTCCGCGAGCCGGGCCGGGCTGTCGTTGCGCAACAGCACGGTCTGCGGCGCCAAGAGCTCGTCGAGCGCCGCCAGAATCTCGGCTTCGAGCCCTGCCATGCCGGCGGTGTTGAATTGGCAGACGAGCGCCTCGCCGAAGCGGTCGATGACGAGGCCGGGGAGCCCGTCCGCCTCGGCATGGGCGAGGCGGTAGAAGGGGGCGGCGAAGAGGCGCTCGCGCAAATGGAGCGCGCGCCGCAGGACGCGCAGGAAGAAGCCGGCGTCGATGCGGTGGGTGGCATCGCGCGAGAGGAGGCGGGCGCTCACCAGCGGGTGCGGGTTGAAGGTTGCAACGCCGAGGGCCTTGCCGTCGGCCTTCCGCACCGTGACGAGGCTGCCGGGCGGCAAGGCCTTCGCCGCCTCGTCCATCGCGACCTCGTTGGAATAGATCCAGGGGTGGCCGCTCTCGGCGCGCCGCTGGCGCCCGGGCAGCAAGGTGATGACCGGCCGCGCCTTGGGATCATCGCTCATGGCGCTGTCTTAGCCGAAGGCGGAGGGGCGGGCTATACCGCTCGGCGGAGCGGCGGTCGGGGCGGGGAGGAAAACGGTTGAACCGCCATAGCACGAAGACACGAAGGCTTTTTTGGCGCTCCGCGCCGTCGCAGGCTCGTCCTTCGTGCCTTCGTGCCTTCGTGGTGAAACATCCGTTTGCCGAGACGGCAGCGGAAGCTGCGAAGACTCACCTCATTCCGACGTGGCAGGCGGCGAGGCCGCGCTTTTCGAGATATTGCTGGTGGTATTCCTCGGCGCGCCAGAACGGGCCGGCGGGGACGATCTCGGTGACGATGGGCCGGCGGAAGCGGCCCGAGGCTTCGAGCCGAGCCTTGGAAGCCCGCGCCGCCGCCTCCTGCTCGGGCGAATGGGTGAAGATCGCCGAGCGGTATTGCGAGCCGATATCCGGTCCCTGGCGGTTGAGCGTCGTCGGATCATGCGCGTTCCAGAAGACGTCGAGAAGCTGCTCGTAGCCGATTTTCGCCGGGTCGAAGGTGACCTCGACGACCTCGGCATGGCCGGTCTCGTCGCTGCACACATCCTCGTAGCTGGGATTGGCGGTGGTGCCGCCGCTGTAGCCGACGGCGGTCTCGACGACGCCGGGCAGCTTGCGGAACTCGGCCTCGACGCCCCAGAAGCAGCCGGCTCCGAACGTCGCCTTTTCCATGATCCTCTCCCTTGCAGCCAGAAGCCTCTTCTCAGCAGGCTTCATGTACCTCTTTCTCAGCAGGCTTCATGTAAGAGTGCGATGCGGCGGCGTCCACTCCGCCCGACGCTTTCGTGATGCGGGCGATCGAGGCCCCTGCGTTCAATAGCCGATCGCGGCGCCGGCGGGCTGGCGGGGATCGCTGGCGCCGTAAAGCGCACCAGGCATGGGGGCGCCGCCATGAACGCTGTCGTCGCCGCCCGCCGCCGGTGCCGCGGCCGCGGCGGGTTCGGGCGGACCGACAAGAATCGCCGCGGCCGAGCCCCACGGTCTCTGAACCTCGATCCGGTATCCCATCTCCAACAGTCGTTGCGCCGTGTCCGGCGACAGCGCCAGCGGCTCGGCATCGACGATGTCGGGCAGCCATTGATGGTGAATGCGCGGCGCATCGACCGCCTCGGCGATGTTCATGCCGTGGTCGAGGACGTTGAGAATCGTCTCCAGCGTGATCGTGATGATGCGGGCGCCGCCCGGGCTGCCGACGACCATGAAGGCGCGCCCGTCCTTCTCGATGATCGTCGGCGCCATCGAGCTCAAAGGCCGCTTGCCCGGCCGGATCGCGTTCGCCTTGCCTTGGACGAGGCCGAACATGTTGGGGACGCCGGGCTTCGCCGTGAAATCGTCCATCTCGTCATTGAGGAAGAAGCCGGTGTCTCCGGCGATCACCTTGGCGCCGAAATAGGCGTTGATCGTGTAGGTGACGGCGACGGCATTGCCTTCCTTGTCGACAACAGAATAATGCGTCGTCTCCGTGCCCTCATACGGCGGCGCGCCGGGCCGCAGCTCGCTCGACGGCGTCGCCCGAGCCTCCTCGATGGCGGCGCGGATCGCTGCCGCGTGCGCGGGCGAGAGCAGGCGCGCCACGGGGTTGGCGACGAAATCGGGATCGCCGAGGGCGCTGTTGCGGTCGAAATAGGCATGGCGCATCGCCTCGACCATGAGATGGACGCCTGCCGCCGAATGGAAGCCGAGCGCGCCGAGATCATAAGGTTCGAGGACGCCGAGGATCTCGCAGAGCGTCGTCCCGCCCGAGCTCGGCGGCGGCGCCGAGACGATGGTGTAGCCGCGATAGGCGCAGCGGACCGGCGCCTCCTCCTCGACGGTGTATGTGGCGAAGTCCGCGGCCGTCAGAATGCCGCCATGCTCTTGGCTCGCCTTGACGATCGCCGCCGCGATGGGGCCGCGATAGAAGGCGTCGGGCCCATCCCTGGCGATGCGCTCCAGCGTCGCCGCGAGATCCGCCTGAACGAGGCGCTCGCCCGCCCGATACGGTCGGCCGTGGTCGAGGAAAATGGCGGCGACATTCGGCTCGGCCGCGAAGGCCTTGGCCCCGACTTCGAGGATATCGGCGTCGCCCTGGCCGAGGACGAAACCATCGCGCGCCAGCGCGATCGCCGGCGCCATTACCGCCGCGCGCGGCATCGTGCCGTATTTCCGGAGCGCCGTCTCGAAACCGAGGGGCGTGCCCGGCACCGCGACCGCGAGGTAGCCCCGCGTGCTGCGGCCGGGAACGACGTCGCCCTTGGCGTCGAGATACATGGTCTCCGTGGCGGCGAGCGGCGCCTTCTCGCGGAAGTTGAGGAAGGTCTCGCGGCCATCGGCGAGGCGGATCGTCATGAAGCCGCCGCCGCCGAGATTGCCGCAGCACGGATGCACGACCGCGAGGGCGTAGCCGATGGCGACCGCCGCGTCGACGGCGTTGCCTCCCTGCTTCAGGATGTCGACGCCGACTTGCGAGGCGAGGCGCTGCGCCGAGACGACCATGCCGTTTGCCGCCTCGACCGGCGGCGGAACCGCGGCGACGGCGATAGGGATGCTGGGGACTGTCGCCAGCAGCGCGCCCGCCAGCGCGGGTGCTCGCCGCCATCTGCCGCCTTTGGTCCTCGCTGCCATCCTCTGTTCTCGCCACGGCTGCATCATGGCGACGATATATCCCGTGCGCGGGTGGAGCGGAAGGCGATGATCGCAGTGGTGCTGGGCGCCCCGAAGACGTAGCATCGCCCCCGAATGCAACAGCGAGGGGGGCGCGTCCGATGCAATACTACCTGGTCCGCCTGTCTTATACGGCGGCGGCGTGGAAGGAGCTGGTCGAGAAGACGAAGAGCCTTGATGACCGCCTCGACAAGGTGCGCCGGCTCATCAAGCAGCTTGGCGGGTCGCTCGCCAACTACCATTTCTTCGATGACGAGCATTTCGCCGGAGCCGGCGAGCGGCACATCGTCGTCCATAAATTCGTGCCCTTCGGCGAGCACGACATCCTGACCATTCTGGCGATGCCGGACAATGTCGCGGCGCGCACCTTCTCGATGGCGGTTGCGGCCGAGGACGGGGTGAAGACGGTCGAGCTGACGCCGATGATTTCGATGGAGGAAGGGATCGGCGCCATGGCTAGGGCCAAGGCGGCGCGCTCGCGGGCCAGCTATGCCGCGCCTGGCCGCGCGGCGCGGCGCCGGCAATGAAAGGCGGGGCGAACTGGCCGTTGCGCCGGGGCCGCCGCTGAAGGCGCATGCAGTGCCCGCATTGCCATACGGATAACCGCGCGGAGGCGTCCTTCTGCCGCGGCTGCGGCAGGAAGCTCGGCACCGCGGGCCGGCCGGGCGATGGCGCGCAGGGGGACTCGTATTTCTGCGACACTTGCGGCGCAAATCTGGCGCTCGCCTCGCTTTCCCATGGCAACGGACTGCCGCTTGCCGGCGCGCCCGAATTCCCGGGCGCCGCGCTGGAGAGCGAGCGCAAGCAGGTGACGGTGCTGTTCGCCGACATCACCAACTCGACGAAGCTCATCGCCGGGCGCGATCCCGAGGAGGCGCGCGAGCTGCTCGACCCGGTGATCGAGGCGATGATGGATTCGGTCCACATCTATGGCGGCACCGTCAACCAGATCCAGGGCGACGGCATCATGGCGCTCTTCGGCGCGCCGCTCTATCACGAGGACCACGCGGTTCGCGCCTGCTACGCGGCGCTTCACCTGCACGAAAATCTCGCCCGGGCCGAGGGCATGGCACAGCGCGCCGGCATGCCGGTCCAAGCGCATATCGGCATCAGCTCCGGCGAGGTGCTGGTGCGGACGATCACCTCCGATCTCAGCAAGGGCTACAACGCGGTCGGCGAGATGATCCATCTCGGCGCCCGGCTGCAGCAGTTGGCGCGGCCGGGCGCCACGCTCTGCTCCAGCGAGACGATCCGCCTGGCGGGCGGCCTTGTCGCCGCGAACACCAACGGGCACACCGTCATCAAGGGCCTTCTCAGCCCGGTCGAGGTGTTCGAGCTCGTCGGCGCCCGCGCGGCGCAAAGCCGCGTCCACGCCGCTGCGGCGCAGGGCCTCACCCCTTTTCTCGGACGCGAGCGCGAGCATGAGGCGCTGCGGCTTTGCCTTCACCGCGCCGCGGCGGGGCATGGCCAGGTTGCGGCGCTCGTCGGCGAGGCCGGCATCGGTAAGTCGCGCCTCGTCTGGGAGTTCGTGCGCTCGCCCGCCACCGGCGGTTGGCTGATGCTGGAAGCGGGCGGGGTTTCCTATGGACGCGACATCCCCTACCTGCCCATCATCACCCTGCTCAAGACCTGCTTCGAGCTCGGCGATCAGGACGACGCGGCGGCGATCGGCCGCAAGGTGGGCGACAAGCTCCGCGCCCTCGGCGCCGCGGCCGAGCACGCTTCCTCCGCGATCCTTGCCTTGCTCGGGATCGAGGTCGACGACCCGGCCTGGCGCGCCATGGATCCGCTGCGCCGCCGCGAGACGATCGGCAAGGCGGTCGTCCAGCTCTTGTGCCGCCTCAGCCAGCGCTCGCCGCTCATCGTCGTCGTCGAGGACCTGCACTGGATCGACAGCGAGACGCAGATGCTGCTCGAGGCGCTCGTGGCGGCGCTGGCGGCGCAGCCGATCCTGCTGCTCGTCAATTACCGGCCAGGCTACCACCCGGGCTGGCCCGAAGGCGCTCCGGTCACCGCTCTCGAGATCGAGCCGCTGACGCGCGACATGGCGCGGCATTTGGCGCGCCTGCTGCTCGGCGACGACGAGACCGTCCGGAACTTGCAGACGGAGCTCGTCGAGCGGACGGAAGGCAATCCGTTCTTCCTCGAGGAGAGCGTCCGCGCGCTCGCCGAGGCCAGGCTGCTGGAGGGCAAACCGGGGGCCTTTCGCCTCGCCGAAGGATTCTCGAAGCCGCAGGTGCCGGCCTCGGTTCGCGCCGTTCTCGGCGCGCGCATCGATCGCCTCGCGCCAGCGGACAAGCGGCTGCTGCAGGCGGCGGCCGCGATCGGCAGCAAGTTCCCGCTTACCTTGCTGCGCCAGCTCGTGAAGGAAGAGGAGCAGGAGACGCTGCATGGCCGCCTCGCCCGGCTCAAGGAGGCCCGCCTCATCTTCGAGAGCAGCCTCTATCCCGAGCTGCAATACTCCTTCGGCCACACCCTGACGCAGGAGGTGGCCTATGAGAGCCTGCTGCAGAGCCGGCGGCGCGAACTGCATGCGCGCATCGGCGAGGCGATCGAGGCGCTCTATGCCGGGCGCATCTCCGAGCACCTCGAGACGCTCGCTTACCACGCCTTCCGCGGCGAGATCTGGGAGAAGGCGGCGGGCTATGCCCGTCGCGCCGGGCAGAAGGCGGCGGCGCAATCGGCCTATCGCGAGGCGGTCGCGCATTTCGAGCAGTCGCTCGCCGCCTTCGCGAAGCTCGCTCCGCGCGAGGACCGGCTCGCCGCCGCGATCGACACGCGCTTCGAGCTTCGCAACGCGCTCTTCCCGCTCGGCAAGATCAACCGCGACCTCGAGCATCTGCGCGAGGCCGAGCGGCTCGCCGGCACCCTTGCCGATCGCGGGCGGCTCGCCTGGATCTCGGCCTATATCGCCCGCGACCTGTCGCTGCTCGGCAATCCCGACGAGGCGCTCGAGGCCGGCGAGCGCGCGCTCGAGCTGACGCACGAGATCGGCGATGACGATCTGCGCGTGCTCATCAACGCCTATATCGGCCAGGCGCATTACGCGCTCGGCAATTATCGGCGCTCCGCCGAGATCATGGCGGAGCAGGTCCGCGCCATTCCCGCGGACGGACTCCATCTGCGCTTCGGCCTGCCGGGGCCGGCCGCGGTGTTCTTCCGCGCCTGGCTCGTCTGGGCGGTGGCGCGGCGCGGCCGCTTCGCCGAAGCCGCCCCGCTCGCCGAGGACATGCTGAAGGTGGCGGCGGCGACCGACCAGCCGCTCTGCCTCACCGTCGCCCAGTACAGCCATGGCTTCCTGCTGCTGCACCGCGCCGATTTCGCCGCCGCCATCCCGATTCTCGAGCGCAGCCTCGAATTGTGCCGGGACTGGGGATTCTCCGCCTGGTTCACCAATATCGCCTCGAGCCTCGGCTACGCCTATGCCGCGGTCGGGCGCTGCGAAGAGGGGCTGGACCTCCTGGGGCAGGCCATTCGCCAGACGCGCGCGATCGGCATCATGGTCAGCCACGCCAACGAGGTGGCGTGGCTCGCCGAGGCGTCGCTCGCCGCCGGGCGGAGCGAGGAAGGGAAGCGGCATGCCGAAGCCGCGATCGAGCTGGCGCGCCAATACAAGGAGAAGGGCAACGAGGCGGAGGCGCTGCGCATCAGGGGCGAAGCGGGCTCGCGCGGCGGCGCCGCCGAGCGCGAGGCGGCGGTCGACAGCTTCCTCGCCGCGCTGTCGCTTGCCGAAAGCTGCGAGATGAAGGTGACCGCTTTGCGCTGCCATCTCGGCCTCGCCCGCGCCTATCGCCGGGGCGGGCAGTGGCCGGCGGCGGGACCCCACCTCGCGGCGGCGCAGGCTCTGCTGCAAGAGCCGGGCATGGAGCACTGGTCGCGCCTGGCGGAGGAGCGCTGAGCCGCGCTTGCCGGCGCCTGGCGGCGCTGCCAAGCTGGCGACATGATTTCGCCGGGCCCGCGCAACCTCATCACCGACGTCGAAGGCATCCGCGTCGGCAACGCCGCCGACGCGCGGGCCTGGACGGGCGTCACCGTCGTCTTGCCCGAGTCGCCGGCCGTCGCCGCCGTCGATGTCCGCGGCGGCGCCCCCGGCACGCGCGAAACCGACGCCCTCGATGCCTCCTGCCTCGTCGACCGCATCCACGCCGTCGTGCTGAGCGGCGGCTCCGCCTTCGGGCTCGATGCCGCCGGCGCGGTGGCGGCGGCGCTCGGCGCGCGCGGCATCGGCTTTCCCGTCCGCGAGGCGCGCGTGCCGGTGGTGCCGTCGGCGATCCTCTTCGATCTCCTGAACGGCGGCGACAAGAGTTGGGGCGAGGAGCCGCCCTATCGGGCGCTCGGGAAGGCGGCGCTCGCGGCGGCCGAAGCGCCCTCGGGCGCCGCGTCTTTCGTGCTCGGCAACAGCGGGGCCGGTTACGGCGCCAAGGCGGGCGCGCTCAAGGGCGGGCTTGGTAGCGCCTCGGCGGTGATCGAGGAGCGGCTGTGCGTCGGCGCGCTCGTCGCGGTGAATTCCTGGGGCAGTGTCGTCATGCCCGACTCCGGCTGCTTCTGGGCCTGGGCGCTGGAGCAAGGCGGCGAGTTCGGCGGCAAGCCGCCGCCGCATTCGCGCGCCCCCCTCGATCCGCAGCTGCCGGCGGCGATCGCCGCCGCGCCGCCCGGGGGGCTACTCGGGGCCAACACCACCATCGCAATCATCGCCACCAACGCGGCGCTCGGGCAGCCGGAGGCGCGGCGTGTTGCCATCATGGCGCAGGACGGTCTGGCGCGCGCCATTCGTCCGGCGCACACGCCTTTCGACGGCGATACGATCTTCGCGCTGGCGACCGGACGGGAGGTCCTTGCTGAGCCGCGCGCCATGGCGCTTGCGAGGCTGGGCGCCGTTGCTGCCGATTGCCTCGCGCGCGCGGTCGCGCGCGGCGTCTTCGCCGCCGAGCGTCTCGGCGAGTTTCCGTCTTGGCGCGAGCTTCATGCCGGCGAGTGAGCGCGGGGGCAATTGCTGGCAGCGCGCCTTCTCCTTATCCTCCGCGGCACGCTTGACCCCCGGGGGACGATCGAGATGAGGCGCTTTGCCCGCTTGCTGGCTATTCTCCTTCTCGCGCTCGCGCCAGCGCTGCCGGCGGCGGCCGCGCAGAAGGACCGAGTCGTTCTCGGCATGGTGCTGGAGCCGCCGCATCTCGACCCGACGCAGAGCCCGGCCGCGGCCATCAAGGAGATCCTCTATGCCAATGTCATGGAGGGCCTGACCCGGATCGACGAGAAGGGCGCCGTCGAGCCGCTGCTGGCGACGAGCTGGACGGTCGCGCCCGACGGCCTCGCCTACACCTTCAAGCTGCAGCCCGGCGTCACATTCCAGGACGGCGCGCCCTTCACCGCCGAGACCGTCAAGTTCAATCTCGAGCGCAACGCCACGCCGCAATCGGTGAATGTGCTGAAGCGCCAGCTCTATTCCAACGTGACCGCCGTCGAGACGCCGGATCCGCAGACCGTCGTCGTCCATCTGGCGAAGCTCGACTATCTTCTCCCCTGGCAGCTCGCGCAGGGCGAGGCGGTGATGTTCTCGCCGCAGACCGCCGCCGCGGCGAAGACCGACCCGGTCGGCACGGGGCCGTTCAAATTCATGCGCTGGATCAAGGGCGACCGCATCGAGCTCGCGCGCTTCAAAGGCTACCGCACGCCGGACACGACCGGAATCGAGACCGCTGTCTTCCGCTTCATCAACGATCCGGCGGCGATCGTCGCATCGCTGCTCTCGGGCGATGTCGACGCCTTTCCGAACGGCGTACCGCCCGAGAACCTGCCGCAGTTCCAGGCCGATCCGCGCTTCACCGTGAAGATCGGCCTCACCGAAGGCAAGACGATCCTCGCCATCAACAACGGCCGCAAGCCCTTCACCGACATCCGCGTGCGCCGCGCCATCGCTCATGCGATCGACCGCAAGGCGGTGATCGCCGGCGCCGAGTTCGGCTATGGCGTGCCGATCGGCAGCCATTTCTCGACGCTGAGCCCGGCCTATGTCGATCTGACGGGCATGTATCCCTACGATCCCGCCAAGGCGAAGGCGCTGCTCGCCGAGGCCGGCTATCCAGACGGCTTCGGCGCCACGCTGAAGCTGCCGCCTACGAGCTATGCGCGGCGCAGCGGCGAAATCATTGCGCAGGAGCTGCAGGCCGTCGGCATCAAGATCGCGATCGAGCCGATCCAGTTTCCGCAATGGCTCGCCAATGTGTTCACGAACAAGGATTACGATCTCACGATCATCAGCCACACCGAACCGCTCGACATCGACATCTATTCGCGTCCCGAATACTACTTCAACTACCAGAACCCGAAGTTCAACGCGATCATCGACAAGATCCCGACCGTGCCCGACGCCGCCGGCCGCGACGCGCTCTACAAGGAAGCGCAGCGCCTTCTCGCCGAGGATTGCGTCAACGCCTTTCTCTTTCAGCTGCCGAAGCTCGGCGTCTGGAACAAGAATCTGCAAGGGCTGTGGACGAACGAGCCGGTGCAGGCGAACGATCTGACGCAGGTGCGCTGGGCGCGGTGAGGGCGCGACGGAATTCGTGGCAGCCTTGCGCAGCTTCTCTTGACGCCGCGCGCGCGCCATCGCTATAACCCGCGCTTCCACGCGACAAGCGAAGCAGCAAGGATCGGCAATGGCCAATCACAAATCCGCCGAGAAGCGCATCCGCCAGACGGAGCGCCGGACGGCGGTAAACAGGGCGCGCGTCTCGCGCCTGCGCACCTTCATCAAAAAGGTGGAAGCGGCGATCGCGAGCGGCAACAAGGAGGCGGCGCAGGCGGCCTTTGCCGCGGCTCAGCCGGAGCTGCATCGGGGGGTCGGCAAGGGCGTCGTCCACAAGAATACGGCGGCGCGCAAATTGTCGCGCCTCAGCGGGCGCATCAAGGCGCTGTGAGGCGGGCGCCGCGGCGCCAAGAATCTGTTCCGTTCCCTTTTCGATCACGTTGCCAGCGCGACCCAACGTAGATAGAGTCAATTTTATGGCGCACCGATGGCGACTTGCGAAACCAAATAATAAGCCTGAACGGGCGCGGTGGAGGGCTGTGGGCGGCAGCAGGGAAATTCGAGAAAAAAAATAACGCAACGCCGCCTGCTAGTTATCGAAGGGTTACCAATATTGTGGAGGTAAGATAAGGGGCACCGATTTATTTGTCGGTGGCAGGGGGGTTTGTCTTCTTCGATTGGGGGGCGGGCTTTGCAGGCCAAGAGCGAAGAGACGATCGCGCGGCGAGAGAAGGGCGATCCGGAGTCGAACGGGGCAGACGGCGACATCCAGGCGCAGTGGGCGCGCGTGCGCGCGCGCCTGCGCGACGAGTTCGGCGAAGCCGCCTTCCGATCGTGGCTGCGCGCGATGACGCTGTTCGAAGTCGCGGAGGGACGGGTGCGCATCGGCGTTCCGACGCGCTTCCTGCGCGACTGGGTGGCGGCGCATTACGCCGATCGAATCCGCTCCTTGTGGAGCGGCGAGAACCCGGCGATCTCCGCCATCGAGGTGGTCGTCGCTCCCGGCAGCAGCGCCGCGGTTCCGGCCGCGCGCGCCAGCATCGCCCCCGCGCGCCCGCGCGGGGGCGCCGAGCCCACGGCGGCGCTCGCGGCCGAGGCGGGCGATGACAAGGGCGACATCAGCGCCCCGCTCGATCCGCGCTTCACCTTCGAGAATTTCGTCGTCGGCAAGCCCAACGAGCTCGCCCATGCGGCGGCCAGGCGCGTCGCCGAATCCTGCGCCGCGGCGACGCGGACGGTCCCATTCAATCCGCTTTTCCTCTATGGCGGCGTCGGCCTCGGCAAGACGCATCTGATGCACGCGATCGCCTGGCAGATCCGCACCCAGGCGCCGGCGCGCAAGGTCATCTATTTGAGCGCCGAGAAATTCATGTACCAGTTCGTCCGGGCGCTGCGCTTCAAGGACACCATGGCGTTCAAGGAGCAGTTCCGCTCGGTCGACCTCCTGATGATCGACGACGTGCAGTTCATCAGCGGCAAGGATTCGACGCAGGAGGAGTTCTTCCACACCTTCAACGCCCTCGTCGACCAGAACCGCCAGATCGTCATCTCGGCCGACAAGTCGCCCTCCGATCTCGAAGGCATGGAGGAGCGCATGCGCTCCCGCCTCGGCTGGGGCCTCGTCGCCGACATCCACCCGACGACCTACGAGCTGCGCCTCGGCATCCTGCAGGCGAAGGCCGAGCAGCGCAAGCTGCCGGTGCCGCCGAAGGTGCTCGAATTCCTCGCCCACAAGATCACCTCGAATGTGCGCGAGCTCGAAGGCGCGCTGAATCGCATTCTCGCGCATGCGCAGCTCGTCGGCCGCGCCATCACCCTCGAAAGCGCGCAAGAGGTGCTGCACGACCTGCTGCGCGCCAATGACCGCCGCATCACCATCGACGAGATCCAGAAGCGCGTCGCCGAGCACTACAACATCCGCCTCTCCGACATGCATTCGGCGCGCCGCGCCCGGGCGGTGGCGAGGCCGCGGCAGGTCGCGATGTTCCTCTGCAAGCAGCTGACGCCGCGCTCGCTCCCGGAGATCGGGCGCAAATTCGGCGGCCGCGACCACACCACCGTCATGCACGCGGTCCGCAAGATCGAGGAGCTGCGCGCCACCGACCGGGCGCTCGCCGAGGATGTCGAGCTGCTGCGGCGAATGCTGGAGACGTAGCTATCGGCGGCTGGCGGTGGCTGCGCGATTTTGCGTGAGCGTGAGGAAGGCGCTCCCTCGTATCGCCGAGCAGAGCGAGACGAGGTCAGCCCTTCACGACCCCTGTCGACGTTCCATGGTCGTCACATATCGCCGCAGAACCCGACTAATTTCGGTCTGATAGCCGCCGCGGGGGGCAGTTCCTTGAACCAGGCGAGTACATCGGTGTCGAGGCGGATGGTCACCGGTTGCTTCTTCGGTCGGTAAGACTCGCCGCGACAAGCATGAACCCAGTTCTCCGCCGGCGCCTCAGGAAGCCACGACTAGCGGCAACGGCCCACGCGGTCTACCCCGGAAGCTAAGAGCTGTCCGCTTCCCGGACATGTGCTATAAGGTCGTTCCGTCCGCCGTGGCCCGTTCCGGGGCCGGCGTGCCGGGGTCTCCCGCCGATATCGACCGATGCGGCGGATGACGAGCGGTCCGCCACTACGAGCAAGAATTTGCTGCTGCCATGAAAATCACAATCGAACGCGCCGCGCTGCTCAAAGCCTTGGGCCATGTGCAGAGCGTCGTCGAACGGCGCAACACGATCCCCATCCTGTCGAACGTCATGCTCCGCGCATCGGCCGGCAGGCTCGCGCTCTCGGCCACCGACATGGATATCGAGATCGTCGAGGCGACCGCGGCCCAGGTCGCGCGCGACGGCGCGACGACCGTGCCGGCGCATACGCTTTACGACATCGTCCGCAAGCTGCGCGAGGGCGCGCAGATCGAGTTCGAGGCGAGCGGCGACAAGGCCGCGATGACGCTCCGCTCCGGGCGTTCGACCTTCACCCTCGCTTGCCTGCCGCCCGAGGACTATCCGCTGATGGCCGGC
>JAJPHB010000149.1 GCA_021325525.1 Alphaproteobacteria bacterium | reverse complement strand
TAAGGATTTTGGTGCCCAGGGGCGGAATTGAACCACCGACACGCGGATTTTCAGTCCGCTGCTCTACCAACTGAGCTACCTGGGCGTACCGCATCGGGCGGGCGGCGGGTTATAGACAAAAGCCGCGGACCTGTCCAGCGCCGCGCCGGCTCCGCCCTGCGGGATCGCGGCGAAAATCGGCCGTCTCATTCTTCATCCTCGCCGCGCGGCGCGGCCTCCTCCGCCGGCTCCTCGGCCGGAATGTGATAGACGCCTTTCAGCCAGCGGCCGAGATCGATCTCGGCGCAGCGGGGCGAGCAGAAGGGACGGTGCCGCGGCTGCGCTGGCTTGCCGCAGATGGGGCAGGGGCGCGGGCGGGGGGCCTCGGTCTCGGGTGTCTCGCGCGCATTCATGTGCCTTAGATAGGATCGGCTGGCCGAATGGCGAAGCCGTCGCGCGGCAGCGCGGGATCCGCGCGGATCTGGAGCGGCCGCGGCAGCCGCGCCTCGAGCGTGCGCCGCCCCGCGGCGGCAGGGCCGTTGAGCGCCGCCGCGACCTCGGGATGGAGCTCCATCGCGACACCGCGGCCGGGCGCCGCTTCGGCTTGCCGCCTCGCCGCGCGCAGCGCCGCCAGCGCCGTCGTCAGCGCGCTTTGCCGCCAGCCGCCGCCGGGCAGGCGCTCGCCCAGAATCTCGGCGAGCGGCGGATGGCGCCGGCGCCGCGCCAGCTCGATGTGGCCGAGCCGCGTCCAGCCGAGGAGCTGCGGCGCGGCGGGATCGCCGGCGAGAGCGTCTGCAAGCGCGGCGGCCACGGCCTCGCGGTCGGCGCGGCGGGGCATCGAGATGAAGTCGATGACGATGGCGCCGGAGAGGTTGCGGAGACGAATCTGCCGCGCCGCTTCCGCGGCGGCCGCCCGGTTCACCTCCAGGATGGCCTGCCGGCTCGAGCCGCGGTCGGCGCCGGCCTGGCTCGAATCGACATCGATGACGGTCATGGCCGCGGTCTCCTCGATGCGGAGCGCGCCGCGGCCGCCGGGGAGCGAAACGCGGGGCGCCGTCGCCGCCTCGACCGCCTCGCCGACTCCATGACGGTCGAAGAGCTCGCCGCTTCCCTGATCGAGTTCGAGACGCGCCGCGAGCTCGGGCCCGATGCGGGCGAGCCAGGATCGCGCCTCGGCAAAGCCGGCGCGGTCGTCGATGACGTAGCGGTCGGGCGGATCCTCGGCGACAGCGTCGAGCAGGCGGGCGAGGGGGCTCATCGCTTCGGCGACGAGCGCCGGGGGGGAGGCGCGCGCCGCGGTTTCACGAATCCGCGCCCATTGCCCGCGCAGACGCGCGAGCTCCGCGCGCACGGCCTCGTCGGCGGCGCCGATCGCAGCGCGGCCGAAGGCGACGCCCTCCTCGGGCGGCAGCGCGCCTTGGACGAGGCCGGCGAGACGGGCCTGCTCCTCGGCCGGGCAGCCGCGCGGATAGCTGAGCCGCGGGCGCGTCGGCGTCAGGGCGAGGAGGCGTCCCGAAAGGCGCAGGCGCAGCGTGAGCCCGGCCGCCTTCTCGCCCTGGGCATCGCGCTTCACCTGCACGAGGAGCGTCCGCCCCTCCTGGAGCCAGGCCGCGATGCCGCGCGCTGCCGTCTCCGGCGTCGCGGCGTCGCGCGCATCCTCTTCGCTGAGGAAAGCGGGGCGGTCGAGGCCGAGATCGACGAGCGCGGCGGGGAGCGCTGGCAGGAGGCGCAGCACGCGGCCCAGATGGATTTCGCCGATCCGGCTGCCTTGCCCGAGGCGCTCGACGCGGAGCTCGACGAGGCGGCCCTCGGCAACGAGCGCGCCCCGCACCTCGCCGGGGGAGACCGAGATGAGGAGGGTCCGGCTCACGCCTCGCTGCGGAAGCCGCGGCCGGCAAGGAGCGCCGCGGTCTCGAAGAGCGGCAGACCGACGATATTGGAATAGGAGCCGCTGATCCAGCGCGCGAAGACCGCCGCCCGCCCCTGGATCGCATAGCCCCCCGCCTTGCCGCGCCACTCCTCGCAGCGGAGATAATCCTCGATCTCCTCGAGGGTGAGGCGCTTGAAGGCGACGACCGTCTGGACGAGGCGCTGGGCGAGCGCGCCCGCCGGGGTCACGAGGGCGATCCCGCCATGGACGCGGTGCCGCCGGCCCGACAGCAAGGCGAGACAGCGCCGCGCCGTCGCGGCGTCCTCGGCCTTCGGCAAGATGCGGCGGCCGCAAGCGACCACCGTATCGGCGGCGAGGATGAAGGCGCCCGGGTGCCGCGCCGCGACGGCGCGCGCCTTCTCGGCGGCAAGGCGCCGCGCATGCTGCGCCGGCAGCTCCTGCCGCTGCGCCGCCTCGTCGAGATCGGCGGGATCGACGGCGTCGGGGACGAGGCCGATCTGGCGCAGCAATTCGAGACGGCGCGGCGAGGCGGAAGCGAGGACAAGGCGCGGCGGCGGGGGAGGCGGTGCCATCGGCGCTGATGCCGCGCCCGGCGCTATTTGAAGCGGAAGGTGATACGGCCTTTGGTGAGGTCGTAAGGCGTCATCTCGACATTGACGCGGTCGCCGGCGAGCACGCGGATGCGGTTCTTGCGCATCTTGCCGGAGGTGTGCGCCAGCACTTCGTGATTGTTGTCGAGCTTGACGCGGAACATCGCGTTGGGCAGCAGTTCAGTGACCGTGCCGGAGAATTCTATGAGATCCTCTTTCGCCATATCCGCCCGTCGATTGCCCCCGATTCTTTGATTGATCGCCTGCGAACCTACGAAATCGCCCCAATACATCGTTGCGGCGCCAGTGGCGGTCAAGCAATTTCGCAAGGGCGTGGGCGGGCCTCGCTCAAAAATGCCCTGCCGGTTGCGGCGGGAAGCGCTCGAGTATGCGCCGCATCAAATGGTCGCGGACGGCGCGATAGGCGTCGAGCCGGATCTCGCGGCTCCCCTCGACGACGCTCGGGTCGAGCACCGGCCAGAACTCGACGACGCAGTCCATGGTCCGCGTCAGCTCGACGGCGCTGTGCTGCGCTTCCGGCGACAGCGAGACAACGAGGTCGAAGGAGGTGTCTTCGAGATCCTCGAAGCTCTTCGCGCGATGGCGGCGGATGTCGATCCCGATCTCGTCCATGACGACGACGGCGAAAGGGTCGAGCTCGGCGACGCGGATTCCGACGGAATCGACATAAAGGCGCTTGCCGTGGTGGTGCTTCAGGATCGCCTCCGCCATGGGCGAGCGGATGGCGTTGTGAGTGCAGGCAAAGAGCACGCTGGATGGCGGCCGCCCATGCCCGCCCGCTGTCGCGCCCACCGCCGTTCAACCCCTGATATGAAGGACGCAGAGCAGCGTGAAGAGGCGGCGCGCGGTATTGAGGTCGAGCGCCACCTTTTCGGCAAGGCTGTCGCGCAGAAGCTCGGAGCCCTCGTTGTGGAGCCCGCGCCGCCCCATGTCGATGGCTTCGATCTGCATGGGCGAGGCGCGCTTGATGGCGGTGAAGTAGCTCTCGCAGACGAGGAAATAGTCCTTGATGATGCCGCGGAAAGGCGCGAGCGGCAGCAGGATGCGCTCCAGCGGCTCGTCGTCGAGGCTGCGCAGGTCGAGGACGAGGCGATTGTCTTCGAGGCTGAGGCGGAGGTGGAACGGGCCGGGCTGCCCCGAAATCGGCTCGAAGCTGTTCTCCTCGAGCAGATCGAAGATCGCCACCTGCCTCTCGTGCTCGATATCGGCGTTGCGGCGCACGACTGATTTCTCGTCGAGCGTGATCTTGGCGATGCGCTGCTTCGCCGGCATCGCGTCCCGCGCTCAGGAGCGGTCGAGGCGGATCGCGACCGAGAGGGCATGCGCGCCGAAGCCCTCGGCCTCGGCGAGCCGCACCGCCGCCGGGCCGATGGCGGCGAGCGCCGCCTGATCGCAGCGCACGAGCGATGTCCGCTTCATGAAGTCGATGACGCCGAGCCCGGAGGAGAAGCGGGCGCTGCGCGCCGTCGGCAGCACGTGGTTGGTGCCGGCGACGTAATCGCCGATCGCCTCGGGCGTGTGGCGGCCGAGGAAGACCGCGCCGGCATTGCGCACGCGCGCGGCGAGGGTCTCGGCATCGGCGACCGCGAGCTCCAGATGCTCGGGCGCGATGCGGTCGATGAGCGGCAGCGCCTCGTCCCAGTCGCGGACGAGAATGACGGCTCCGTGCTCCTCCCAGCTTGCGCCGGCGATGGCGGCGCGGGGCAGGCGCGCCAGATGCGCCGTCACGGCCGCGAGAACGGCGGCGGCGAAGCCGGCGTCATCGGTGACGAGGATTGCCTGCGCCGCCGCATCGTGCTCGGCCTGGCTCAAGAGGTCGGCGGCGATCCAGGCGGGGTCGTTGTCGCGATCGGCGAGGACGAGGATCTCCGACGGGCCGGCGATCATGTCGATGCCGACCGTGCCGAAGACGCGGCGCTTCGCCGCCGCGACATAGGCATTGCCGGGACCGACGATCTTGAGGACGGGCGCGATCGTCGGCGTGCCGTAAGCAAGGGCGGCGATCGCCTGCGCTCCGCCGATCCGGTAGACCTCGTCGATGCCGGCAAGCGCGGCGGCGGCGAGCACGAGCGGGTTGAGCTGGCCCTCCGGCGCCGGCACCGTCATGACAAGCCGCTCGACGCCGGCGACCTTGGCCGGTATGGCGTTCATCAGCACCGACGAGGGATAGGCGGCAAGGCCGCCCGGCACGTAGAGGCCGACCGCCGCGATCGCCGTCCAGCGGCTGCCGAGCCGCACCCCGGCGGCATCGGTGAAATCGAAATCCTGCGGCAATTGCCGCCGGTGATAGGCCTCGATGCGATCGGCCGCGAGGCGCAGCGCCGCGAGCGTCGCGGCATCGCAGGAGCGCGCGGCCGCCGCGATCTCCTCCGCCGGCACGCGCAATCCGGCCGCGGTCACATCGAGGCGATCGAAGCGCTTCGTGCAGTCGATGAGAGCGGCATCGCCGCGGGCGCGCACCTGCTCGATGATCGCCGCTGCGGCGGAATCGACATCGGCCGCGGCCTCGCGTTTTGCCGCGAGGAGAGCGGCGAAGGCTTCGGCGAAGCCCGGATCCGACGTGGCGAGCCTACGCGGCATTCGCCACCTCGCGGAAGCGCTCGATCCAGGAGCTGACCTCTTCGGGCCGGGTCTTGAGGGCGGCGCGGTTGACGATGAGGCGGGCGCTCACCTCGGCAACAGGCTCGATCTCGACGAGGCCGTTGGCCCGCAGAGTCGAGCCGGTCTGCACCAGATCGACGATGTAGCGGCAGAGGCCGAGGGCGGGGGCGAGCTCCATCGCTCCATTGAGCTTGATGCATTCCGCCTGGACTCCGCGCGCGGCGAAATGCCGACGCGTGATGTCGGGATATTTGGTGGCGACGCGGACATGGCTCCAGCGGGCCGGGTCCTCGCGCGTCGCGTCTTCCGCCGGCGCGGCGACGGCGAGGCGGCAGCGCCCGATGCCGAGATCGAGCGGCGCGTAGATCTCGGGATAGTCGAACTCCATCAGAATGTCGTTGCCGGCGACGCCGAGATGCGCCGCGCCGAAGGCGACGAAGGTCGCGACATCGAAGCTGCGCACGCGGATGAGGTCGAGCCCGGCATGGCTCGTGGCGAAGCGGAGCTGCCGCGCCTCCTCTTCGGCGAACCCCGGCTCGGCGACGATGCCGGCACGCCGCAGCAGCGGCACGACCTCGCCGAGGATGCGCCCCTTGGGCAGCGCCAGCACCAGCTTCTCGTTGCTCGGCAACGGACAGTTCTCCACCTTCCCGCAAGGGCTTTGTCGGAGCCGCCCCCTCACCCTCCCGCTACGCGGGCCCGCCCTCCCCTCGCGAGCGGGGAGTGGGAGGGGCGAGCGGCGAGCTCAAAGCCCGGCGGGGGTATACACCGCCGCTTCCGGCGAGGAAAGGCGGGGCGCGCCGCTATCCCGCCTCGAGCGGATGGCGCGGGCGCCAGGGCGTCGGCCAGGGTTCGCCGAGATCCTCGATCCGGCAATGAATCCGGTCGGTTTCGAGGCGGAGGCTGGCGGCGCGCGAGAAGTCGATGATGATGGCACCGTCCTCGCGGCGGATCGCCAGGATTTCGAGGATGCGATCGGGGTCGCGGCGGTCGAAACCGCGCAGCTTGACGCCGCGCACCCCCTCGACGGCAAGGCCGGCGAGGGTGCGCTCGAAGCGCTTGCCGCCGTCGCCCGGCTTCATCTCCCAGCGGAAGCGGTTGGCGACGAGGACGAAGCGGCTCTCCTCGGCGAGGAAGGCGAGATCGCCGACGGCGACGAGCGCGTCCTGGAGAATCGCCGAGATGACCGCGAGGTCTTCCTCGTCCTCGGCGCGCAGCTTCAGCGGATCGGCCATTCCGTCCTCATCCCGCCGCTTCCCGTCAGGAGCCGTCGCCCAGCCTTTCGATGTCGGCGCCGCAGGCCGCCAGCTTCTCCTCGACCCGCTCATAGCCGCGGTCGAGATGATAGACGCGGTTGATGACGGTCTCGCCTTCCGCCGCCAGCCCGGCGAGGACGAGCGAGACCGAGGCGCGCAGATCGGTCGCCATCACCGGGGCGCCGGTGAGCTGGCGGACGCCGCGCACCATCGCCGAGGCGCCATGGACATTGATATTGGCGCCCATCCGGCAGAGCTCGGGGACGTGCATGAAGCGGTTCTCGAAGATCGTCTCGGTGATCATCGCCGCGCCCTCGGCCGTCGTCATCAGCGCCATCATCTGCGCCTGGAGATCGGTCGGGAATCCCGGGAAAGGCTCGGTCATGACGTCGACGCCGGTGAGGCGACCATTGTGCCGGCGCACGCGCAGCCCGGCCTCGGTCTGCGAGACCTCGACGCCGGCCCCTTCGAGGGTCCGCGCCACCGTCGCGATCGGCTCGTAATCGGCGCCGACGAGCTCGACATCGCCTCCCGTGATCGCCGCCGCCATGAGGTAGGTTCCGGTCTCGATCCGGTCGGGAATGATCCGGTGCTTGGCGCCGTGGAGGCGCGGCTTGCCGCGGATGGTGACGCGGTCGGTGCCGATGCCCTCGATCTCGGCGCCCATGGCGACGAGGCAGCGCGCGAGGTCGGCGACCTCGGGCTCGCGCGCGGCGTTGACGAGCACGGTTTCGCCCTCGGCGAGGCTCGCGGCCATCAGAAGATTCTCGGTGGCGCCGACGGAGACGGTCGGGAAGGCGATCTCGGCGCCTTTCAGCCCCTTCGGCGCGCGCGCGTCGATATAGCCTTGCGTCAGCTCGATCTCCGCTCCGAGCCGCTCCAGCCCTTTGAGGTGGAGATCGACGGGCCGCGTGCCGATGGCGCAGCCGCCCGGCAGCGACACCCGCGCCTTGCCGCAACGCGCGAGGAGCGGCCCCAGCACCAGCACCGAGGCGCGCATCCTGCGGACGAGATCATAGGGCGCTGTCGTCGAGGTGATGTCGTCGGCTGTGAGCTCGACGGCGCGCCCGTCCTGGCCGCCATTCGGCCGATAACCCTTCCATTTGATGGAGACGCCGTGCTGCACGAGCAGGTTCGCCAAGGTCGAGATGTCGCCGAGATAGGGAATGTTGCAGAGTGTGAGCGTCTCCTCGGTCAAGAGGCTCGCCGTCATGAGGGGCAGCGCCGCGTTCTTGGCGCCGCCGATGGCGATGGTGCCGGCGAGCGGCCTGTTCCCGCGGATGCGGATTTTGTCCATGAGGTTCTCCCGAAGGCGCGCCGCGCGAGGCTCTCCAGCCTCGGTCGAAGATGCCGCGCTTCATCAAACCAGGGCTACAGGCAAATTGTGGCGAAATTGGTAAACGCTTTGCGACGGGCGCGCCATTTTCACTCCTCTCTTTCGGGCGAGAGCGACCCTTTGCGTCCGCTCTCACCCGCGCTTCGCTCCCGCATCTGCTGCTTGCGCTTGCGCAGGTTGTCGCGCAAGGCAGCGGCAAGGCGCTCGCGGCGGGCCGCCGCCTCGTCTTTGGCGCGCTGGGTCGCTTCCGGCGGGCGGCGCGGCGGCTTCTCCATGGGCGGAAGATGAGGAGCCACTCGGGCCGTCGTCAAGCGTGGGGGTACAGTACAGCCGAGACGCGATTGTCGCCGCGCCGCGGCTGTGCGACTCTCTCCGCCGAATCGAGGCTGTCGGGGGTCGGAGGTGGCGATGCCGCGGGATCAGGGTGGCGGCGGGGGCGGCGGAGCGCGACCCTCGCGGAACGTCCTCGGCGAGCGGCTCGCGCTCTGCAGCCACAAGCCGATGACCGGATTCTTCCGGAATGGCTGCTGCGACACCGGCGCCGAAGATGTCGGCAGCCACACGGTCTGCGCCGTGATGACGGCGGAGTTTCTCGAATTCTCGAAGTCGCGCGGGAACGACCTCTCGACGCCCGTTCCCGAATACGGCTTTCCTGGGCTCGTGCCCGGCGACCGCTGGTGCCTCTGCGCCCCGCGCTGGCAGGAAGCGCTCGCGGCCGGCCATGCGCCGCGGGTCGTGCTGCGGGCGACCCATGAAGGGGCGCTCGAATATTGCTCGCTCGCCGATCTGAAGCGTCACGCCGTCGACCTCGCCTGAAGGAACATCTCGACCGGACGGCTTCGGCGCGCCACACTCGTTGCGATCGGAAGGACGGCGAGGGCCGAGGATGGATGTCGCGAAGCTGACGCGGTTCGTGGACCGGTGCTGGGCCGAGGAGGTGGTCCCTCGGCTCGTCGAATACATCCGCATTCCGAACAAGTCGCCGGCCTTCGACCCGGATTGGGCGGCGCACGGCCATATGGAAGCGGCGGTGACGCTCTTCGCCGGCTGGGCGCGCGAGAAGATCGCGGAAGTGCCCGGCGCGCAGCTCGACATCGTGCGCCTGCCGGGGCGCACGCCCGTGATCCTCATCGACCTTCCGGCGACGGGGGGCAGGAAGGGCGATTGCGTTCTCCTCTACGGCCATCTCGACAAGCAGCCGGAGATGACTGGCTGGAGCGCGGGCAAGGGGCCGTGGGTCCCGGTCATCGAAGGCGACAAGCTCTATGGCCGCGGCGGCGCCGATGACGGTTATGCCCTCTTCGGCGCGCTCACCGCGATTCTGGCGCTGCGTGAGCAGGCGGTACCGCATGCGCGCGCGGTCGTCCTCATCGAGGCCTGCGAGGAATCGGGGAGCACGGATCTGCCGCACTACGTCGAGCATCTCGCCGGCCGCATCGGCAGCCCCTCGCTCGTCATCTGCCTCGATTCGGGATGCGGCGACTACGAGCGGCTGTGGCTCACCACCTCGCTGCGCGGCATGTGCGGCGGCACGCTGACGATCCGCGTGCTGGAGGAGGGCGTTCATTCGGGCGACGCCTCCGGCATCGTCCCGTCGAGCTTTCGCATTCTGCGGCGCCTGCTCTCGCGCCTCGAAGACGAGGCGACGGGCGCCATTCTTCCCTCGGAGCTCCATGTCCAGGTCCCGCCCGAGCGCATTGCCCAGGCGCGGACGGCGGCGGCGGCGCTGGGCCCGGCCGTCCATTCCAAATTCCCCTTCGCCGGCGCCACGACACCCATGACCGATGACCTCGTCGAGCTGGTGCTGAACCGGACCTGGCGCCCGCAGCTCGCGGTGACCGGCATCGACGGTCTCCCGGTGCCGCAGAACGCCGGCAATGTGCTGCTGCCCGAGGTGAGCGCCAAGCTCAGCCTCCGCCTCCCGCCCACTCTCGACGGGGAGCGGGCGACCGCTTTCGTGCAGCAGCTCCTCGAGCGGGATCCGCCTTACGGCGCCGAGATCCGCTTCCACGCCCGCGAAGGCGCGACCGGCTGGAATGCGCCGGCCCTCGCTCCCTGGCTCGAACGCTCGCTCGCCCGCGCCTCCGAGGCCGCCTTCGCGGCGCCGCCCGCCTATATGGGCGAAGGCGGCAGCATCCCGTTCATGGCGATGCTGGGCGAGAAGTTTCCGCAAGCGCAATTCGTCGTGACGGGCGTGCTCGGGCCGCATTCGAACGCCCATGGCCCGAACGAATTCCTGCACATTCCGACCGGCCGCCGGGTGACGACGGTCATCGCGCTGGTGCTCGCCGATCACGCTCGGGCCTGATCCCGTCGCCTCGACGCGAAGGGAGGGGCGGCACAGTCGGGGGAGCAGCTTCCTGCGGCTATGCGCCAGGCTCGACCCTGCGGCGCGGATTTTGGCGCTACTCCGCCGCGAGGCGGCCGCCCATTCTGACGGTGCGATGCAGCAGCCAGGTTTTGGAGAGGCAAGGCGCGGCGGCGACGCATGCTCTGTCCGCCCGCCATCGGGTGCCGCCCGCTTCACCTATCGCGAGACCGTCATCATCATCGTCGGGCTCATGCTCGGCATGTTCCTGTCGGCGCTCGATCAGACGATCGTCGCGACGGCGCTGCCGCGCATCGCCTCCGATCTCGATGGCGAGGCGCATCTCTCCTGGGTCGTCTCGGCCTATCTCCTCACCTCGACCGCGGCGACGCCGATCTACGGCAAGCTCTCCGATCTCTATGGCCGCAAGATCATGCTGCAGGCCGCGATCACCATCTTCCTCGCGACATCCGTGCTCTGCGCCCTCGCCGCGAGCATGGGGCAGCTCATCGCCTTTCGCGGGCTGCAGGGGTTGGGCGGCGGCGGGCTCATCGCGATGGCGCATGCGACGATCGCCGACATCGTCTCGCCGCGCGAGCGGGGGCGCTACCAGGCTTACATCGCCGCCGTCTTCGCCGTCGCGAGCGTCATCGGCCCGGTTCTCGGCGGTCTCTTCGTCCAGCATCTGACCTGGCGCTGGGTATTCTGGATCAACCTGCCGATCGGCATCGGCGCCCTCGTCCTCTCGGAGCTGACGCTGCGGCGCCTCGCGCCGAAGCGCCTGCGGCATCAGATCGATTATCCGGGCGCCGTGCTGATCGTCGCCGCCGTTTGCTGCGTCCTGCTGGTGACGACCATGGGCGGCAACGAGGTGCCGTGGGACTCCGCCGTGATCAAGGGGTTGGCCGCGGCCGCCGCCCTCCTCTTCGCCGCCTGCGTCGGCCAGGAGCTGCGTGCCAGAGAGCCGATTCTGCCGCCGCGCCTCTTTGTGAACCGCGTCTTCGTCACCGCCAATCTCATCAACCTGCTGACCGCGACCGGAATGCTCGGCGGCATCGTCTTTATGCCGCTCTTCCTGCAGCTCGTCTATGGGCTCGCGCCCGATGATGCCGGATTGATGCTGATCCCGCTCACGGCGACATCGGTCGTCGCGGCCATCACCACGGGCCGGCTCGTCGCGGCGACCGGACGCTACAAGATCTTTCCGCTGCTCGGCGTCGCCGTCACCGGCGGCGGGATGCTGATGCTGGCGGCGACGACCGAGACGACCCCGCTCTGGCTGACCGGCGTGGCAATGGCGCTCGCCGGCTCCGGCATCGGGCTCGTCATGCCGGTCATGATGGTGGTCGTCCAGAACGCGGTCGAAATCCGCGATCTCGGCACCGCGACCTCCTCGATCTCGTTCTTCCGCTCGATGGGCGGCTCCTTCGGTGTCGCCCTCTTCGGCGCCGTGCTCATCGCCCGCCTCAATTCGCTCATCGGTGCGCTGCCGGACCATGCGGCGCTTGGCGCCGATCCGGGAATTCGCCTGCTGCATGCCGGTGACGCGGCGCAGGCGCTGGCGCCCGCCGCTCTCCGCCCCGCCGTCGCCGGCGCGATGGCGAGCGCCTTTCACAGCGTCTTCCTCGTCGCCGCCGGGATCGCGCTGCTGACGCTGATGAGCGTCCTCTCCCTGAAGGAGATCCCGCTGAAGACGACGGTCGGCGCTGCCGAGGCTGGACGGGCCGCGGAGGACGGCGGCGCCGCCGCGAGCCTCGCCGACTGACTCAGCGATCGAAGCGCGCGACGAGTTCGAGGTGCGGCGACCAGACGAACTGGTCGATCGGCTCCACCTGGCGCAAGCGGTAGCCGCCGTCGACGAGCGCCCGGGCATCGCGCGCGAAAGTCGCGGGGTTGCAGGACACGGCGGCGATCCGCGGTACGCGCGAGCGCGCCAAGGCCGCCGCCTGGGCCTTGGCGCCGCTGCGCGGCGGGTCGAAGACGACGGCATCGCAAGCGTCGAGCTCCGCGGCGCCGAGCGGACTTGCCTCGAGGTCGCGCTCTTCCGCGACGACGCGTCCTTCGAGGCCGGCGCGCCGCGCCGCCTGACGCAAGGCGAGCACCGCCGGACGCCAGCCCTCGACGGCACGGATTTGCGCCTGCGTCGCGAGAGCAAAGCTGAAGGTGCCGAGCCCGGCGAAGAGATCGGCGATGCGGCGCGCATTGCGCAGCGCATCGAGCACGGATTGTCGCAGCGCCGCCTCGGCTTCGCTTGTCGCCTGCAGGAAAGCGTCGGGCGGGATGTCGACGGCGACGCCCGAAAAATTCATCCGAACCGCGCGTCGCTGCGCGATGGGGAGGATTGCCGCGCTGCCGGCGGCGCGCCAGCAGAGGCGAGCCAGATCCGCGGCTTCGGCGAAGGCGGCGAGGGTTTCGCATTGCTGCAAGCCGGGCGGGCGCGGCAGGTCGAGCAGCACATCGATCCCGCCTTCGCTCCCTTGAAGGGTGGCGTGCCCGGCCTCGCCTGGGGCCAGGATCTCCGCCACCAGCCGGCGCAAGGGCGAGACGAGGGCGAGCAGCGGCGGTCCAAGCACGGGGCATTCGGCAAGATCGACGATGGCGTGGCTGGCGCGCTCGGCGAAGCCGATCCGAGCCGGCGCCGACGCCGCTATGGGTCGAAGAAGGGAGAGGCGCGCTCGCCGGCGGGTGCCGGGGGGAAGCAGTCGCAGCGGCGCAATCGGGGCGTCGCCCAACCCGTGCCGCTCCAGCGCCCGCACCAGCAGGGCGCGTTTTGCCTCCGCATAATGCGCACCGCCCAAATGCTGAAGCGCGCAGCCGCCGCAGCGGCCGAAATGGCGGCAGTGCGGCGGGGTGCGGCCGGGCCCGCCGGCAAGGATGGATTGGATATGGCCGATCCGTCCGTCGCCGCGTGCGGGACCGAGCCGCGCGAGAACGCGGTCTCCCGGCGCGGCGAAGGGGATATAGATCGGCCCGCCGTCATGGTAGGCGATGCCATCGCCGCGGGCGCCGATCGCGGCGATCTCCAGCTCGATCGCGCGGCCGGGCGCCCGTCGCGCCGCCACCCTCCTCACGGCGCGAAGCGGGCGCCGAGGAGGAACTCGGCATTCCCCTCGGGGCCCCGGATCGGGCTCTCGGCGATGCCGAGCACGGTCCAGCCCGGACGCGCCGCGAGCCAGGCCGCGATCGCGTCGCAGACTTCCCGATGCAGCGCCGGGTCGCGCACGACGCCGCCCTTGCCGACGCGGCCCTTGCCGACCTCGAATTGCGGCTTGACGAGGGCGACGAGGGCGGCATCCGGCGCGGCGAGGGCGAGCGGCGCCGGCAGCACCGTCTTCAAGCTGATGAAGCTCGCGTCGCAGACGATGAGGTCGAGCGGCTCGGGGACGTCCGCCACGGTGAGGTGCCGGGCATTGCAGCGCTCGCGCAGCACGACGCGCGGGTCCTGGCGCAGGCGCCAGTCGAACTGGCCGTGCCCGACATCGACGGCATAGACGCGCCGCGCTCCGCCTTGCAGCAGGACGTCCGTGAAGCCGCCGGTCGAGGCGCCGATGTCGAGCGCGACCTTTGCCGTGGGGTCGATCGCGAAGTGCTGGAGGCCGTGCGCCAGCTTGATGCCGCCGCGCGAGACCCAGGGATGGGCCTTGCCGCGGCATTCGAGCGGCGCGTCCGCCGCCAGCAATTGCCCGGGCTTGTCGAGGCGGCGGCCGCCGCTCCAGACAAGCCCCGCCAGCGCCAGGGCCTGCGCCTTGGCCCGGCTTTCGGCGAGCCCGCGCTCGACGAGCAGGAGGTCCAGTCGCTGCTTTGCCGGCATGATGTCAGGCAATTAAGGCGCGGCGGCGGCCGCGCGCAAGGTCTGCGACCCTGCCGTCCGCGACGCGGCAGGCGCCAGGGAAGGCTACGCGCGGGCGGAGAGATTGACCTTGCGGCCCAGCGCCGCAATCGCCATCGCCACGATATGGCGGGCGTTGAGCCCGGCCTCTTCGTATTGCGCCTGCGGCGTGTTGTGGTCGATGAAGCGGTCGGGCAGCACCATGGGCCGCACTTTGAGGCCGTGGTCGAGCATGCCGCGATGGGCGAGATGGTGCAGCACATGGCTGCCGAAGCCGCCGATCGCCGCCTCCTCGATCGTGATCAGCACCTCGTGCTCGCGCGCCAAGCGCTCGACGAGCTCGGTATCGAGCGGCTTGGCGAAGCGCGCATCGGCGACGGTCGTCGAGAGCCCGTATCCCGCCAGCTCGCTCGCCGCCTTGAGGCATTCCTGGAGCCGCGTGCCGAGGCTCAGCAGCGCAACCGTCGTGCCCTCGCGGATGATGCGGCCCTTGCCGATCGGCAAAGGCGTGCCGCGCTCGGGGAGGGGAACGCCGGTGCCTTCGCCGCGCGGGTAGCGCACCGCCGAGGGACGGTCGTCGATGGCCGTGCAGGTCGCCACCATGTGCACGAGCTCGGCCTCATCGGCGGCGGCCATGATGACGAAGCCCGGCAGGCAGCCGAGATAGGCGAGGTCGAAGGAGCCGGCATGGGTCGCGCCGTCGGCGCCGACGAGGCCGGCGCGGTCCATGGCGAAGCGCACCGGCAGGCGCTGGATGGCGACGTCGTGCACGACCTGGTCGTAGGCGCGCTGCAGGAAGGTCGAGTAGATGGCGCAGAAGGGCCGCATGCCCTCGCAGGCGAGGCCCGCCGCGAAGGTGACGGCATGCTGCTCGGCGATGCCGACATCGAAGCAGCGCTCGGGGAATTGCTGGGCGAAGAGGTTGAGCCCGGTGCCCGACGGCATCGCCGCGGTGATGGCGACGATGCGGTCGTCGTGTTTCGCCTCTTCGATGAGCGCCTTGGCGAAGACGTTCTGGTAAGCGGGCGCCACCGATTTCGGCTTCGATTGCGCGCCGGTCACGACGTCGAACTTGACGACGCCATGGTACTTGTCGGCGGATTTCTCGGCCGGCGGATAGCCGTGGCCCTTCTTGGTCACGACATGGATGAGGACGGGGCCGCCCTCCTCGCTGTCGCGGACATTCTTCAGGACGGGCAGCAGATGGTCGAGATTGTGCCCGTCGATCGGGCCGACATAGTAGAAGCCGAGCTCCTCGAAGAGCGTGCCGCCGGTGACGAAGCCGCGCGCATATTCCTCGGCGCGGCGCGCCGCATCGCCGAAGGGCTTCGGGAAGTGCTTCGCCATCTCCTTCGCGATCTGGCGCAGCGAGAGGAAGGATTTCGAGGAAAGGAGACGCGAGAGATAGGCGCTCATCGCGCCGACGGGCGGCGCGATCGACATGTCGTTGTCGTTGAGGATGACGATGAGCCGGCTCTTCATCGAGCCGGCATTGTTCATCGCCTCGTAAGCCATGCCGGCGCTCATCGCGCCGTCGCCGATGACGCAGATGACGTTGCGTGGCTCATCGCCCTTCAGGTCGCGCGCCACCGCCATGCCGAGCCCGGCCGAGATCGAGGTCGAGCTGTGCGCGGCGCCGAACGGGTCGTATTCGCTCTCGGCCCGGCGCGTGAAGCCGGAAAGGCCGCCGCCCATGCGCAGCGTCCTGATGCGGTCGCGCCGGCCGGTCAGGATCTTGTGCGGGTAGGCTTGATGCCCGACATCCCAGATGAGGCGGTCATGCGGGGTGTCGAAGACGTAGTGGAGCGCGACCGTCAGCTCGACGACGCCGAGCCCGGCGCCCAAATGGCCTCCCGTGACCGACACGGCGTCGATCAGCTCGGTGCGCAGCTCATCGGCAAGCTGGCGCAGATCGTCCTCGGGCAACTCGCGCAGATCGGCGGGGATCGTGACGCGGTCGAGCAACGGCGTCCGATTGGAACGGCGATTTTCGTCCTGACGATCCAATTCCGGCTCCCTAGGCGCGGCGATTGACAACGAACTGCGCAGCCTGTCGTAAAAGTTCCGCCTTTTTCTCGAACAAATCAAGATGGGCCACTGCCTGCTGGACCAACACCTTGGCTTGCGAGCGCGCGCGCTCGACACCGAGGATTGAGACGAAAGTCGCCTTTCCCGCCGCGGCATCGCCGCCGATCGGCTTGCCGGTCTCCGCCGCCGAGCCCTCAACGTCTAGGAGGTCGTCGGCGATCTGGAAGGCGAGTCCGAGGTCGTGCGCGTAGCCGCGCAGCGCCGCCCGAAGCTCCGGCGCCGCCTTGCCGAGAATGGCGCCGGCCTCGCAGGAGAAGGCGATGAGCGCCCCGGTCTTGAGGCGCTGCAGGCGGGTGATGGCGCCGATATCGAGCGAGCGGTCGCTTTCGGCCAGCAGATCGATCATCTGCCCGCCGACCATTCCCTGCGTCCCCGCCGCTTGCGCCAGCGCCGTCACGAGCTCGCAGCGCACCATGGGATCGCCATGCGTGTCGGGATGCGCCAGCACTTCGAAGGCGTAGGTCAAGAGCCCGTCGCCTGCCAGCACCGCCGTCGCCTCGTCGAACTGCTTGTGGCAGGTGGGCCGGCCGCGCCGCAAATCGCTGTCGTCCATCGCCGGCAGATCGTCATGGATGAGCGAATAGGCGTGCACCATCTCGATCGCGGCCGCCACCTGCAAGGCGCTCCGCTGCGCCACCGCGAAGAGCTGCGCGCTGGCGAGGACGAGGAAAGGCCGCAGCCGTTTTCCCGGCGCCAGCGCCGAATAGCGCATCGCCGCGACGACCCGCGCCTCGGGTCCGGGGGGGACGGCGAGCAGCTTGCCGAGAAGCTCGTCCGTCAGGCCCGCCGCCTGCGCCAGCGCCTCGGGGAAGGCGCCGGTCGCGCCGAATGTCTGATCAGTCAAGTTTCGTCGGCTCCGTCGCGAGCGTCCCTTCGGGGCCGCCGACGATCTTGTCGACGCGGGACTGCGCTTCGTTCAGCTTGGCCTCGCAATGCTGCTTGAGCTGCGCGCCGCGCTCGTAGGAGGCGATGGCGTCGTCGAGCTTGCCCTTGCCTTCCTCCAGCCGCTTGACGATCTGCTCCAGCTCGGCGAGCGCCTCCTCGAAGCTCATGGCGGCGATATCGGGTGGCAAGGCGGGCTGCGGCATGATCTCTCGATTTGACGGAGGGCTGGGCTCAGCGAAGCGGCGCGAGTTTATGCGCCCGAGCGGGGCCGGGCAACCTTGGAGAGAATCGCGGCCGGCCTATCCGTCTCACGCCGCCATCAGAGTGCGCAGATGCGCGGCGGCGCTGGCGCCGAGCGCGGCGAGATCGTAGCCGCCTTCGAGCGCCGAGACGAGGCGGCCGGCGCAGTGACGCCGGGCGCATTCGGCAAGGCGGCGGGTCACCCAGGCGAAATCCTCCTCGCCGAGTTCGAGCTGCGCCAGCGGATCGCGGCGGTGTGCGTCGAAGCCGGCGGAGATGAAGAGGAACTCCGGCCGAAACGCCTCGAGCGCCGGCAGGATGATGTCCTCGAAGGCGGCTCGGAACTGGGCCGAGCCCGACATCGGCTGCAGCGGCACGTTGACGATGTTGCCGACGCCGCGCTCCTCGCGCCCGCCGGTGCCGGGATAGAGCGGCGATTGATG
>JAJPHB010000154.1 GCA_021325525.1 Alphaproteobacteria bacterium | reverse complement strand
TCCTCTGCGAACTGCAGCGCGACTGGGCACGCAGGGAGACGGTGCCAGCCTTCGTCAACATCTGCATCGAGACGGGCGGCACCGCGGGCATTCAATTCGCTTATGACAAGGACGCCCGCGAGACCGCTCCCTCCAAGGCCGCGGAGTGATCCGGCCGCACGCGTCCAGCCTCGAGGAGAGGACGTGCCGTACAGGGGACGGCACCGAACCTGTCATGGGCAGACGCGAACCTTCCTTTCCGGCGTCGGTGACCAGCGCAGGAACAAGCCAGGATCCCGCGATCCGCGGATGATGAGCCCGCTGCGGCCGACTCTTGACAAGTCGGTCGGACAGGTGAGGAATCTTCCGTTCTTCACCAAGATCATGAGTAGAAATCGAGCGGCTCGCTCAAAGAAACCGAAGGAGCGAGCAAATTCGTGATTATGGATAATCTCGGGTTGCACAAAATCGGACGGCGAAGCGGCATCGAAACGAAGAGCGCTCATTCGTCGCAAAGGAGGGAGGGCAAGAATGCGAAAGATCGTCATTTCCGCCGTCGCGCTGTTCGCCGGAGCGCTGCTGATATTCGCCGGCCCGGCCCTCGCGGCGGGAACCCTCCGCGTCGCCGTCCAATCCAACTTGAACACGCTCGATCCGGCGAAGGCGAAGATCGGGGAGGAGTACATCGTCGACATCCTCGTCTATAGCGGGCTCACCCGCCTCGACGACCAGGGACGCGCCCAGCCCGACCTCGCCGAGCGCTGGACGGCAAGCGCCGACCAGAAGACCTGGACCTTCTACCTGCGCAAGGATGCCAAATTCCACAACGGGCGCACGGTCGATGCCGAGGACGTCATCAAGACGGTCCAGCGCATCCTCGATCCGGCGACCGGCTCGCCGAACCGGGCCAATTTCCAGATCATCGACAAGATGGACGCGGTGGACCCCAGCACCGTGCGCTTCGAGCTGAAGATCCCCTATGCCGGATTCGCCGATATCTTCGGCGATCGCCAGGCGCGCATCGTCCCGCGCGACGCGCTCGCGACGCTCACCACCCACCCGGTCGGCAGCGGGCCCTTCATGTTCGAATCATACGAGCCCGGCAATTCCGTGGTGCTCGTCAAGAACCCGCATTATTACGTGCCGGGCGTTCCGAAGCTCGACAAGGTCGTCCTCCGCATCATGCCGGAAGGCGCCGCCGCGGTTTCGGCGCTGGAGACGGGCGAGGTCGACCTCCTCTGGAACCTGCCCCTCGAATCCATCGCCGAGGTGAAGAAGAATCCCGAGCTCGTCGTCGATTCCGTTCCGACCTCGACCTGGGACGGGCTGATCATGAATTGCAGCCAGAAGCCTTTTACCGACACACGCGTGCGCAAGGCGGTCGAGATGGCGATCGACAAGAAGGCGATGGTGCAGCTCGCGCTCTTCGGCAACGGGACGCCGACCCACACCATGATCCCGCCGAGCAGCCCCTTCTACGACGATGACATCAAGATCGGTGCGCCCGATATTGCCGGAGCGAAGAAGCTGCTCGCCGAGGCGGGTTACGCCGACGGCTTCGACATCACGCTCTACGTGCCGGCCGGCCGGCCGACCCGCGAGCGCCTCGGGCTCGGCGCCCGCGAGATGCTGAAGCCGCTCGGCATCAAGGTCGCGATCCAGGAGGTCCCTTGGGACAAGTTCATCTCCGACATCGAAGGCAAGGCGACGTTCTTCACCGACGGCTTCTTCAGCCGCCCGACGATCGACACCTCGACATATCCGTTCTTCGACAGCAGCGGGTCGTGGAACACGACGCTCTGGCACTACAAGAACCCGGAGATGGACAAGCTGCTGGACGCCGCCCGCGGCGCCCGCTCCGAGGACGAGCAGGCCAAGCTCTATAAGCAGTTCCAGGTGCTGGCGCTCGAAGACCCGCCGGGCGTCATCGCCTATGTCCAGAATCACGTCAACGCCTACCGCAAGAACGTCACCGGCTTCCATTCGAGCCCGATGCTGTGGCTCGATCTGAGGGAGGTGGCGATCCAGTAGGACGGGGCAGGGGCGGAAGCGGAGTCGGCCCGGCGCCGGCTCCGCGACCCGCCGCCCGGTCGAGATCCGATGGCCTTCTATGTCTTGAAACGGCTGCTCGCGATCGCCGCCATCCTGGCGGTGATGTCGGTCCTGATCTTTCTCATCACCCAGATCCTGCCCGGCAACGTCGCCCAGGTGATCGCCGGACAGTTCGCCTCGCCCGAGACCGTCGCCGCCGTCGCGCACAGGCTCGGCCTCGACCAGCCGCTGCTCGTCCAGTATTGGCGCTGGGCCTCGGGCATTCTCGGGGGCGATCTCGGAGTCTCGCTCGTCATGGAACGGCCGGTCGCTCCCGTGCTCTTCCACGCGCTCGGCAACTCGGCGCTCCTCGCGGCGCTGTCCTTCGTCTTCGTCGTCTTGGTCGGGATCGGGCTCGGCATTCTCGCCGCGATCCGCCACGGCGGCATCCTCGACCATTGCGCCTCGATCTTCACCTATGTCGGCATCTCGGTGCCGGAGTTCTTCTGGGGCATCGTCCTCATTCTCGTCTTCGCCCGCTATCTCGACTGGCTGCCCTCCGGCGGAGCGGCGGCTTGGGGAGAGGGGTTGGGGCCCTGGATTTCGCATCTCGTGCTGCCGGCGGCGACGCTCACCTTCACCCTCATCGCCCATGTCTCGCGCCTCACCCGGTCGAGCATGATCGAGACGCTGCGCAGTCAGTATGTCCGCAATGCCCGCGCCAAGGGCCTGCCCGAGCGCGTCGTCCTCCTCCGCCACGCCCTGCGCAACGCGCTGCTGCCGACGATCACGGTCCTCGCCATCGACGTCGGCTGGCTGATCGGCGGCGTCGTCGTGGTCGAGGCGGTATTCGCCTATCCGGGCATCGGCCGGCTGCTCATCTTCGCCATCCAGCACCATGATCTGCCGCTGATCCAGGCGAGCATCCTCGTCATCGCGGCGATCTACTGCCTCGCCAATCTGATTGCCGATCTCCTCTATGCCTATTTCAACCCGAAGATCCGCTATGGCCGCGCCAGCGCTTGATCGCGCCCCGGCCGCGCCGCGCCGCCGCCGGCCCGCGCGGCGGCTGCCGGCCGCGCTGCTTTGGGGCGGCGCCATCATCGCAGCGGTCGTCATCCTCATCGCCCTGGCGCCGGCGATCGCACCCTATCCCTACGACGAGATGAACATCCTGGCGCGGCTCCAGCCGCCGAGCGCCGCCCATTGGTTCGGCACCGACGAGTTCGGCCGCGACGTGCTGAGCCGCGTCCTCATCGGCGGGCGCCTGTCGCTGATCATGGGGTTCGGCGCGACCGCTCTCTGCCTCGCCCTCGGCGTGCCGCTCGGCCTTCTCGCCGGCTACCGCCGCGGCCGCGTCGACGAAGCGATCATGCGCGTGATGGACGTCATCATGTCGTTCCCGCCGATCCTGCTCGGGCTTCTCGTCCTCGCCGTCGGAACGCCGAGCTTCTGGAAGGCGGTGCTCGCCGTCGGCCTCGTCTATGTGCCGTCGATGGTGCGGCTGACCCGCAGCGTCACTCTCAACCTCGTCAGCGAGGAATTCATTGTCGCGGCCCATGCGCGTGGCGAGGGGGCCGCTTACATCCTGTTCTCCGAGATCCTGCCCAATGCTTGGCCGCCGATCGCGGTGGAGGCGAGCCTCAAAGTCACCTTCGCCATTCTGCTTGGCGCCTCGCTCAGCTTTCTCGGCATGGGCGCGCAGCCGCCGAGCTCGGACTGGGGCTTGATGATCAGCGGGGCGCGGCCGCTCGTCAACAGCGCGCCTTGGGTCGCCCTCGCTCCCGGCCTTGCCATGTGCCTGACGGTGATCGGCATCAATCTTCTCGGCGACGGCCTGCGCGAGGCGCTCGACCCGCGCATGGTCCGGGCGCACCGGCAGTGACCGTGGCCGGCGCCGCGGCACGCCCGGGAAGCTCCTGATGGCGGAGCCGCTCCTCGCCATCTCGGATCTCAGCCTCACCTATGAGACGCCGCGCGGCGCGCTGCAGGCGCTGGATGGGGTGAGCCTTGCGGTCGAGGCAGGGGAGGCTGTGGCGGTCGTCGGCGAATCGGGCTCCGGAAAAAGCTCCGTCGCGCTCGCGATCATGGGGCTGCTCGGCCGGGAGGCGATGCTGTCGGGCTCGATCCGCTTCGAGGGCCGTGAGCTGACCGGGCTCGACGCCAAGGCGCGGCGCGAATTGCGGGGACGCGCCATCGGCATGGTCTTCCAGGACCCGTTCACCTCGCTCAACCCCAGCCTCACCATCGGCGAGCAGGTCGCCGAGCCGCTCGTCTATGGACGCGACCTGAGGCGCTCGGCGGCGCTCGCGCGCGCGATCGCGGCGCTCGGCGAAGTCGGGCTCGCCAATCCCGCCGCGCTCGTCACCGCCTACCCGCACCAGCTCTCGGGCGGAATGCAGCAGCGGGTACTGATTGCCGCGGCCGTCATCGCCGGTCCCCGGCTCCTCGTCCTCGACGAGCCGACGACGGCGCTCGACGTGACTGTCGAGGCGCAGATTCTCGACCTCCTCGACGGGCTGCGTCGCGACCGCCGGCTCGGCATGCTGTTCATTACCCATAACCTCGGCGTCGTGAACCGGATTGCCGACCGGGTCTGCGTTCTTTACGCCGGCCGCGTCGTCGAGCTCGGCAGCCGGGAGGAGGTGCTGGGCAGCCCTGCCCATCCCTATACGAAAGGCCTTCTCGCCTCACTGCCGCGCTTGTCGCTCGGCGAGCGCGGGCGGCGGATCGCGCCCATTCCCGGCCGCTTTCCAGACCTCACCGATCCGCCCGCCGGCTGCATCTTCGCGCCGCGCTGCCCCTTCGTCGAGGAGCGCTGCCGCGCCGAGACGCAGCCGCTTCTCGAACTTGCCGGCAGCCGCGCCGTGCGCTGCTGGAAGAGCGGCGCGCTGGGCGCCTGGCCGGCACCCGGGCCGCCGCGGGCGGCGACCCACCCGCTACCGGCGCAGGGTTCCGCGCCGCTCGTCGCGGCGCAAACGCTCTCGAAGCTCTATCAGCGCGGCCGCGCCGGCGGCGGGCTCGCCTGGAGCCGCAGATTAGGCGTCCTGCCCTGGCCGCGGCTCCGCAGCGAGATCGTTCGCGCCGTCGACAGGCTTTCCCTCGCGGTCGGCCGCGGCGAGGTGGTCGGCCTCGTCGGCGAGAGCGGAAGCGGCAAATCGACCCTGGGGCGGATCATGCTGCGCCTCGTCGAACCGTCGTCCGGCCGCATTCTCTTCGACGGCGCCGATATCACCGCGCTGCCGCAGAAGGCCCTGGCCGGCCTGCGCAAGCGGGCGCAGATCATTTTCCAGAACCCCGATTCCTCGCTCAACCCGCGTCGCCGGGTCGGCGAGGCGATCGGCCGCGCGGTCGTGCTCCATGCCGACGGGAGGGTTCCCGATTTGCGCGCGCGCGTCGAGCGCCTTCTCGACCGCGTCGGCTTGCCCCCCGCCTATTACGACCGCTATCCGCATCAGCTGAGCGGCGGAGAGAAACAGCGCGTCGGAATCGCGCGGGCGCTCGCGACCGGGCCTCGCTTCATCGTCTGCGACGAGCCGGTCTCCGCCCTCGATGTCTCGGTGCAGGCAACGATCCTCAACCTCCTCGGCGATATCCGGGACGAGCTGGGCGTCTCCTATCTCTTCATCTCGCATGACCTCTCCGTCGTCGCCCATATCGCCGACCGGATCGCGGTGATGTATTCGGGGCGGATCTGCGAGATGGGGACGGCCGAGGCGGTCTTGGCGCCGCCCTACCACCCATACACCGAGGCGCTGCTCTCGGCGGCGCCGACGCCGATCCCGGGCGCGCAGCGACGCCAGCGCGTGCGGCTGCGTGGCGACAGCGCTCCGGCCGCCGCCGAGCGGGCCGGCTGCCCATTCCACAGCCGGTGCCCGCGCAAGCTCGGCGCCATTTGCGAGACCATGGAGCCACCCCTTCTCGAACCACGCCCCGGCCACAGCATCGCCTGCCACTTGCCGCTCGCCGAGCTGGCTCGCGTGCCCCCGGTGATTCCGGCCGAGCCGTGCGCCCGTGCCTGCGGAGGCTTCGATCCTTCTTGAGGGTCCGCCCTCGGCTGCGCGGAGTCACGCCAGCAGAGCGCGGGCGATGATGTTGCGCTGGACCTCGGACGACCCTTCGTAAATCCGCATGATCCGCACGTCGCGGACGAGGCGCTCCAGCGGCAGGTGGCGCGAATAGCCGTAGCCGCCATGGATCTGCAGCGCCTTGTCGGTGACGCGGCCCGCCATCTCGGAGGCGTAGAGCTTGGCCATCGAGGCTTCGCGCGAGAAGCGGACGCCTTGGGCGCGCAGGCTGGCGGCCCGGAGCCCGAGGAGGCGTGCCGCTTCGAGGTCGGTCGCCATGTCGGCGAGCATCCATTGCAGACCTTGGAACCGGGCGATCGGCGCCCCGTCAATGCGGCGCTCCTTTGCCCAGGCGAGCGCGGCGTCGAGCGCGGCGCGAGCGATGCCGGTGCTGGTGGCGGCGATTTCGACTCTGCCGTTGTCGAGCACTTTCATCGCGGTGCGAAAGCCGGAGCCCTCGGCTCCCAGCCGGTTTTCGGCAGGCACGAGGCAGCCCTCGAAGGCGATTTCGAAGACATGCCCGCCGCGCAGCCCGGAGGTCGGCTCATGCGCGCCGATATGCACCCCTTCGCCGCGGCGGTCGACGACGAAGGCGCTGATCCCGCGCGCACCGGCGGTCGGGTCGGTCAAGGCGAAGACGATGATGAAGTCGGCATGCGCCGCATTCGAGATGAAGTGCTTGACCCCGGTCAGCCGGTAGGCGTCACCCGATCGTTCCGCCCGCATCGTCATGTCGGCCGGGTTCGAGCCCGCCTGCGGCTCGGTCAGGGCGAAGGCGCCGAGCGTGCGTCCCGCGGCGGCCTCCGGCAGCCAGCGGGCGCGCTGCGCGTCGTCGCCGGCGATCAGAATGGCGTCGGTCGCGAGATAGTGGGCGGTGAGCATCGAGGTCGTCGAGGCGCAGGCGGCGGCGAGAGCCTCGACGGCGAGGTAGAGCGCGACCGCCGTGGCACCGGCTCCGCCCCAGCGCTCCGGCAGGTTGAGCCCCATGAGCCCGATGGCGGCGAGGGCGGCGCGGTGCTCGCCGGCGAAATGCTCGCCCTCGTCGAGGGCCTCGGCGCGCGGCGCGATCTCCTGAGCGGCAAAGCGCCGGATCGTCTCGGCGACCGCAAGATCGTCTTCGGTGCAGAACGGGTCCATGGATTGTCTCGTCTCATGGTCGAGCGCCGGCTCGACGGGATTTCCGGAACACGCGCCCCCCCCTTGCATATGTCCAGCTTATCCTCCCTATCGGAATTTGTTAGTTCTATTAGTCCTTGCAGTCGCCTAGGCTGCCATCGTCGAGCCCGTCCGCGGCCGACATGCCCGAAGCTGCCGAGGAGCTTCAGTGTCCTCCCGCCGCGATAATCGCCGCGTCGTCCGCGCCCCGCGCGGCGCCTGCCTCAACGCCAGGAGCTGGCAGACCGAGGGTCCGCTCCGGATGCTCATGAACAACCTCGATCCGGAGATTGCCGAGCGGCCGGAGGACCTCGTCGTGTATGGCGGGCGCGGGCGCGCCGCGCGCAATTGGGAGTGCTTCGACCGCATCGTCGCGACGCTGAAGACGCTCGGCGAGGACGAGACGCTTCTCATCCAATCCGGCAAGCCGGTCGGCGTCGTCCGCACGCACCCCGATGCGCCGCGCGTGCTCATCGCCAATTCCAATCTCGTCGCCAAATGGGCGACGGCCGAGCATTTCGACGAGCTCGAGCGCAAGGGTCTGATGATGTTCGGCCAGATGACGGCCGGCTCCTGGACCTATATCGGCAGCCAGGGGATCATCGGCGGCACATTCGAGACGTTCGTCGAGGCCGGCCGCCAGCACTATGGCGGGGACCTTCGCGGCAGATGGCTGCTTACCGCCGGTCTCGGCGGCATGGGCGGCGCCCAGCCGCTCGCCGGGGTCATCGCCGGCTGCTCGGTGCTCGCCGTCGAGTGCCGCAGCGAGCGGATCGAACGCCGGATCGAAGGCGGCTACCTCGATCGCCAGACGGCGAGCCTCGATGAGGCGCTGGCGCTCATCGTCGAGGCGGCAAAGCGCGGCGAGGCGATCTCGGTCGCCTTGCGGGGCAATGCCGCGGAAGTTTATGAAGAGATTCTTGCGCGCGGCATTCTGCCCGATCTCGTGACCGACCAGACCGCGGCGCATGATCCGCTTTACGGCTATCTGCCGGCCGGCTGGACCCTCGGCGAATGGGAGCGCCGGCGCGAGACGGAGCCGGAAGCAGTGATCCGTGCGGCGAAGCAAACGATGGCGCGGCAGGTGCGCGCCATGCTCGCCTTCCGCGAACGCGGCGTCCCGGTCTTCGATTACGGGAACAATCTGCGGCAGATGGCGAAGGACGCCGGCGTCGAGGGCGCCTTCGCCTTCCCCGGCTTCATCGCCGCCTATATCCGCCCGCAATTCTGCCGCGGCCGAACGCAGTTCCGCTGGATCGCGCTCTCCGGTCATCCGCAGGACATCATCAAATCGGGCCGGCGGCTCAAAGAGGTCGTCGCCGATCCCAGCTTCGCCCGCTGGATCGATATGGCGGAAACCCGCATCCGCTTCCAGGGCTTGCCGGCGCGCAGCTACTGGATGGGCTTGCAGGACCGCGTCGCTGCCGGCCTCGCGCTCAATGAAATGGTCGCGAAGGGCGAGGTTGCGGCGCCCATTGTCGTGACGCGCGACCACATCAGCTCAGGCTCGGTCGCGAGCCCCAATCGCGAGAGCGAGGGCATGCGCGACGGCTCCGACGCCGTCGCCGACTGGCCGCTCCTCAACGCGCTCGTCGGCTGCGCCTCGGGCGCCACCTGGGTCTCGATCCATCACGGCGGTGGCGTCGGCATCGGGTACTCGCAGCATGCCGGGCTCGCCCTCGTCTGCGACGGCACGCCCGCAGCGGAGCGCCGATTGCGGCGGGTCCTCGCCAAT
The DNA here is from genome assembly GCA_021325525.1 of Alphaproteobacteria bacterium. Taxonomy (GTDB): domain Bacteria; phylum Pseudomonadota; class Alphaproteobacteria; order ATCC43930; family CGMCC-115725; genus URHD0088. Next base: position 3,609 of record JAJPHB010000154.1, on the reverse strand, counting down.
GATTCGGCGGTGGCGGTCCTCAGGCACGCCGATGCCGGCTATCCCGAAGCCATTGCCACGGCGCGGCGGGAGGGATTGCGGCCGGCGACGCTCGATGCCGCGGGCTGAGGAGCCGGCCGCGATGGCGGAAGCGCCGGGTCTCGAGCGCCTCGCTTTCGCCCGCGATCTCTTCGGCGAACCGGAACGGACGCCGGCATCGCCGCGCCTCGAAGGGCTTTCGTGATGGACAGCTTGCCGCCGCCGCTCGCCGGGATCCGCGTCCTCGATTTCTCGCGCATGCTGGCGGGACCTTTCTGTACGGCGCTCCTGGCCGATGTCGGCGCCGACGTCATCAAGGTGGAAGGGCTCCAGGGCGACGATGCGCGGCATTTCGCTCCGCGCAGCGGCGGCGAGAGCGCCTATTTCCTGCTGATCAATCGCGGCAAGCGCTCGGTGACCCTCGACCTCAAGAGCGAGCCGGGGAGGCGGGCGGCGCAGGCGCTCGCCGCACGCGCCGATATCGTCGTCGAGAACTTCAAGCCCGGCGTCGCGCCTCGCCTCGGCATCGATTACGCGACGCTGAGCGCCCTCAATCCACGCCTCGTCTACGCCAGCATCTCGGGCTTCGGGCAAGAGGGGCCATGGGCGCACCGGCCGGCCTACGACATCATCGCCCAGGCGATGAGCGGCATCATGAGCATCAATGGACCCGCAGGCTCAGAGCCGAACCGCGTCGGCGAGTCGGTCGGCGACCTCGTCGCCGGGCTCCAGGCGACCTGGGCCATTCTCGCCGCCCTTCACGGCCGCGAGCGCGACGGGCGCGGCCAGCACCTCGATATCGCCATGGTCGATTCGCTGTTCGCGATCATGGTCACCGCGCTCTCGCAATACCTCTTCACCGGCGAGGTGCCGCAGCGGATCGGCAATGCGCATCCGATCAGCGCGCCGCTCGACAGCTTCGTGGCGGCCGACGGCCATTTCATCATCGCCGTCGCAAACGATGCCCTCTTTGCCCGCCTTGCCGCCGCGATCGGCATGCCGGAGCTCGCCGACGATCCGCGCTTTGCCACCGACATCGAGCGCAAGCGCAACGAGCCGGCGCTGAAGGCGATTCTCGAAGGCTGGACCTCGCAACGCACCGTCGCCGAGGCGGTCGAGACGCTCGAGCGGGCCGAGGTGCCGGCCTCGCCGATCCTCGCCATCGATCAAGTCGTGGCGAGCGCGCATGTGAAGGCGCGCGGCCTCATCCGCTCCGTCGTCCACCCGACCGCCGGCTCCGTTCCGGTGGTGCCGCAGCCGGTCCGCTTTCTCGGCTCGGGCGTGCTGCCGACGCGGCCGGCGCCGCTCCTCGGCGAGCACTCCGAGGAGGTGCTGCGCGAGCTGGGCTTGCGGTGACGGGTGCGATCGGCGCAGCCTGTGGGCAGCGCGTTCTTCGGCCGATCCGCCACAGGAGGAGATCCCGCATGTCATCCCCCCTGACCGTGCCGCCCCGCCGCGGCCATCAGAGCTTCCTCTATGCGCCCGTCGTCACCGACCTCGACAAGCTCGAGGCGCATTTCGCGATCCTCGGCATCCCTTACGGCGATCCCTACTCGATCGACGAGGTGACCAACGACCAGACCAATGCCCCGACCGCGGTGCGCCAAGCGACCGACCGCTTCTGCCGCGCGCTCGAGCGCTACGATTTCGATCTCGGTGGTCCCCTGCTCGCCGGCCGCGACCTCAAGATCGTCGATTGCGGCGACGTTCCGGGCGATGCGCGCGACCTCGGCGCCCATTACCGGCGGGCCGAAGCCGCGGTTCGCAAGATCCTCGCCGCCGGCGCCATTCCGATCACCATCGGCGGCGACCACGGCGTGCCCATCCCGGTGCTGCGCGCCTTCTCCGGGCGCGGTCCGATCACGCTCGTCCACATTGATGCCCATCTCGATTGGCGCGACGAGGTGAACGGCGTCACCGAAGGCTATTCGAGCCCCATCCGGCGCGCCTCGGAGATGGAGCATATCGGCGAAATCTTCCAGATTGGCCTGCGGGCGCAGGGCAGCGCGCGGCAGGAGGAAGTCGATGCCGCGCTCGCCTATGGCGCCCATCTCGTCACCGCCCACGAGCTCCACGATGTCGGCATGGATGCGGTATTGGCGCGCATTCCTGATGGCGCGCGCTACTATCTCACGATCGACGCGGATGGCCTCGATCCGTCGGTCATGCCCGCGGTCTACGGGCCGGCTCCGGGCGGGGTCACCTATCACCAGGCGCGCAAGCTCATCCACGGCCTCGTGCGCAAGGGCCGCGTGCTCGGCATGGACATCGTCGAGATCACGCCGCGCGCCGACGTGAACCGCATCTCCTGCATTACCGCCGGCCGCCTCATCATGAACCTGATCGGCGCCGTCGCCCGCGCCGGTTACTTCGAATGAGGCGCATGCGGGGCGGCGCTCAGCGGCCGAGCGGAGCCGCCGCGGCCGCATCTGCCTCTTGGCCGGGGAGGCATGCTGCGCAACGCCGACTCCGCACCCGGGCGCAGGCGCGCGCCTACGGCCGAGCCTCGAGCACCATGTTGAACGGTCCCTCGGCGGCACGGCGGACGCGGGTGAAGCCCGCCGCAGTGAGGAGCTCCGTCAGCTTTGTTTCGCCGGCCTGTGCACCAAGGGCTTCACCGACCTCCTGCGCCAACGAGGTCGGAACGCAGATCATGGTCGAGGCATTGTAGTAGAGGCGGCTTACCGGGCTCCCCACATTGTCGGCGGCGCGATCGGCGGCGATGGGCTCGACGATCATCCAGGACCCGTTCGGCCTCAGCAGCTTGCGCACATGCTTGGCGCAGCCGCGCGGGTCTCCCATATCGTGAAGGCAATCGAACATGGTCACGAGATCGAAGTCGCGGTCAGCGATCTCCTTGGCCGGCACCGTCTCGAAGCGAACGCGGTGCGCAAGGCCATGAGCCTTGGCATGGGCGTTGGCCTCTTCGATCGAGGGCGCGTGGAAATCGTAACCGACGAATGAGCTGGCCGGGAAAGCTTCCGCCATGAGAAGCGTCGAGAAACCGACGCCGCAGCCGATATCGGCGACCTTGGCGCCGAGCTGCAGCTTCGGCAGAACCCCATCAAGCGCCGGCAGCCAGGCTTGGACAATGCTGTTGACGTAGCCGGGACGGAAGAACGCGCCGACAGCGCAGAAGAGGCAGCCGCAGCTCTCGCCCCAGGCGACGCCCTTGCCCGTGCGGAACGCCGCCTCGACCTTCGGCTGGCCCTCGATCATGGCCGCCCCGAGATCGAAGGCGCCTTCGAGGTAGACGGGGCTGTCCTTGACCGCGAAAACCATCGCCTGCTCTGGGCTCAGGCTGAACCGCTCGCTGTCGGCATCGTAGGCAATGTAGCCATTCGCCGCCTGCGCAAATGCCCATTCACGCACGTAGCGTTGCGCCAGCCCGGTCCGCGCCGCAAGATCTGAAACAGCCAGCGGACCGTGGCGATGAAGCGCGTCGAACAGGCCGAGGCGGAAGCCGATGCGGACCGTCGGCACGCTGAATGCGCCTCCGAGATCTCCGAGCATCTTTCCCACCAAGGCGCCAAGCTTTTCATTGTCGATCGTCGTCATAGCAGCGTTCTCCGTTTTCGTTGCGCTTTCGGG
>JAJPHB010000126.1 GCA_021325525.1 Alphaproteobacteria bacterium | reverse complement strand
TCCATCGATGTCATCGACGAGCGCGCCATGCTCGACATAGACGCCGCCCCGAGCGCGCGACTCGACGGAAATCGGCACGAGCCGCGGCCCGCCTTGGATGCGCAGCCTGTCGGCGACGCTCCGGCTCGCCGCGTCATCGATGCCGATCACCGCTACGCTCGTCGCGTCCTGATGGGCGAAGATGCGGGTCTTGGCGGCAATATAGCCGTCCATGCCACCGTGACGGTCGAGATGGTCCGGCGTGATGTTGAGCAGGACCGCGACGGCGAAGGCGAGGCTCGGCGTGAGCTCGAGCTGGTAGGAGCTCATCTCGAGGACGTAGCAGCCGTCGCCCGCCAGGGGATCGAGTGCCAGCGCGGGCGTGCCGAGATTGCCGCCCACCGCGACCTTCCGCCCGGCCTGTCGCAGGATGTGGCCGATCAGCGAGGTCGTCGTCGATTTGCCGTTGGTGCCGGTGATCCCGACATAGCGCGCCTCGCGGCGGCTCCGCGCCAGAAGCTCGATATCGCCGATGATCTCGGCGCCGGCCGCCCGCGCCCGCGCGGCGATGGGATGGGGTGCGGGATGGGTATGGGGAATGCCGGGCGAGAGGATGAGCGCGCGGATCCCGTGGAAATCGCTTTGTGCGAGATCGACGATCGGCAGGCCGGCGCTCTGGGCCGCGCCGCGTTTTTCCGCCGCGTCGTCCCAAGCCAGGACGCGGGCGCCGCCCCGCTGAAGCGCTTGCGCCGCGACGAGGCCGGAACGCGCCAGTCCGAGCACCGCCACCTGTTCGCCTCGGAATGCCGTCACCTCGATCATCCCTCCTCTACCGCAATTTCAAGGTGGAGAGGCCGGCGATCGCCAGGATCGAGGCGATGATCCAGAAGCGGATGACGATGGTCGGCTCCTGCCAGCCCTTCTTCTCGAAGTGATGGTGGAGCGGCGCCATCCGGGAGACGCGTTTGCCCGTGAGCTTGAAGCTCACGACCTGCACGATGACGGAGACCGTCTCGAGCACGAAGAGCCCGCCGATGATCGCGAGCACCAGCTCGTGCTTGGTGACGACGCTGATGATGCCGAGCGCGCCGCCGATCGACAGCGACCCGGTATCGCCCATGAAGACCATGGCGGGCGGTGCGTTGAACCACAGGAATCCTAGCCCCGCGCCAACCATCGCCGCACAGAACACGGCGAGCTCGCCTGCGCCCTGGACGTGGTGGATCTGGAGGTAGTTGGCGAAGATGAGATTGCCCGCGAGATAGGCGATGAGCGCGAAGCACCCGGCGACGATCATCGCCGGGACGATCGCGAGCCCGTCGAGCCCGTCGGTCAGGTTCACGGCATTCGATGCGCCGGTGACGACGAGAATGGCGAGCGGCACGAAGAACCAGCCGAGCTCGATCACCACATTCTTGAAGAAGGGGACCGTAAGCGCGGTGCGGATGCTCTGATCGCGCGTCAGCATGACGATGGCGATCGCGGCAATGCCGGCGACGACGAATTCGGCGAGAAGCTTGCGGCGCCCGGACAGGCCCGAGGAGGAGCGCTTCGTCAGCTTCTTGTAGTCGTCGAAGAAGCCGATGAAGCCGAAGGCCGCGGTGACGAAGAGCGTCACCCACACATAGCCGTTGCTCAGATCCGCCCAGAGCAGCGTCGAGATGGTGAGCGCCAAGAGGATCAGGAACCCGCCCATGGTGGGCGTGCCCTTCTTGCGCAGGAGATGGCCCTCGGGCCCGTCGAGCCGGATGGGCTGGCCCTCGGCCTGCCGCGCTCTGAGCCAGCCGATCACGCCCGGTCCCATGGCGAAGCTGATGAAGAGTCCGGTGACCATCGCGCCGCCCGAGCGAAAGGTCAGATAGCGGAAGAGGTTGAAGGGACCGAACTGATCGGCGAGCGGAAAGAGCAGGTGATAGAGCATGCCGCGGCCTATTTGACCGGACAGACTGCCGGCGAGCCGGCCAGGAGCCGCTTCACCACCTCGGCCATATGGCTGCCGAATGAGCCCTTCACCGTGACGATGTCGCCGGGGCGCAGCCGGCGGATCACGATTTCCGCCATCTCGGTCGAGGTCGCCGCATGAGCGCCGCGCAGGCGCTTCGGCAGCGCGTCGTGGAGTCCGCGCATGTCGCGTCCGACAGTGAAGACGAGATTGACGCCCGAGGCGATCAGCGGCTCCGCGAGCTCGGTGTGGAGGCGGCGCGATTCCTCGCCGAGCTCGAGCATGTCGCCGAGCACCGCGATGCGCCGTCCGCCCTTTGGGGGCTCCGCCGCGCCGATGACGGCGAAGGCCGCGCGCATCGAGGCCGGGCTCGCATTGTAGCTCTCGTCGATGAGCTCGGCGGTGCCGCCCGTCACGGCGAGCTTGTGGCGGCGGCCGCGGCCTTCGAGCGGCTGGAGCGACGACATCGCGGCGGCGGCCGCGCCGACATCGCCGCCGGCCGCCTTCACGGCGCCGAGCACGGCGAGGCTGTTCATCACCCAGTGCTGGCCCGGAATGGCGATGCAGTAATCGATGATCTCGCCCATCACCGAGGCGGTCACGGCGCTTGCCGTCGCATAGAGATGGATGTCGATGAGCCGGACCGACGCCTCGGGATGATTGCCGAAGGCGATCACGCGGTTGATGCCGTGCGCGCGCGCCGCGGCGGCGAGGCGGGCGAAATGCGGGTTGTCGCGGTTGAGCACGGCGGCGCCTTGCGGCTCGACGCCGGCAAAGATCTCCGCCTTGGCATCGGCGATCGCCTCAACCGACGGGAAGAATCCCAGATGCGCCGGCTCGACCGTGGTGATGACGGCGACGTTGGGCCGCACGATCCGCGTCAGCGCGTCGATCTCGCCGGGATGGTTCATGCCCAGCTCGAAGACGCCATAGACGGTCTCGCGCGGCATGCGCGCGAGCGACAGCGGCACGCCCCATTGATTGTTGAGGCTGCCGGCGGACGCAAAGCTCGCGCCCTGGCGTTCGAAGGCGCGGCGCAGCGCCTCCTTCGTGCCGGTCTTGCCGACGCTGCCAGTGACGCCGACGATTGCCGCGGCGCTCCGCCGGCGCGCGGCGCGGCCGAGATCCTCGAGCGCCTTCATCGTATCGGCGACGAGCAGCAGCGGCGCGCCTTCCGGGACATCCGCGGGAATGCGCGAGACGAGGGCGGCCGCCGCGCCTCTGGCGAGCGCGGCCGCGACGAAATCGTGACCGTCGAATTTCGGCCCGGCGAGCGCGATGAAGAGATCGCCGGGTCC
>JAJPHB010000139.1 GCA_021325525.1 Alphaproteobacteria bacterium | reverse complement strand
CCACACTGCCGGCCATGCTGCCCGTCGCTCACGCCCGCAGCAAGCCGGTGATGTCCTGCACCTCGCGCAGGTTGGGGAGGGCGATGGCGCGCGCCCGCTCGGCGCCGCGGCGGAGGATGCCGTCGATATAGCCGGGATCGGCGACGAGCCGGCGCATCTCGCCGCCGATGCGGCCGAGAATGCCGACCGCGAGCGCGGCCAGCTCCTCCTTGAATTCGGAGAAATTGCGGCCGGCAAAGCGGCGCACCGCCTCGGCGAGGCTGGCGTCGCTCAGCGCCGCATAGATGCCGAGGAGGTTCGCCGCCTCGGCCCTGCCTTCGAGCCCGGCCTCGCTCTCCGGCAGCGGATGAGGATCGGTCTTCGCCTTGCGGATCTTGAGCGCCACCGTGTCGGCGTCATCGGTCATGTTGATGCGCGAATAGTCCGAAGTGTCGGATTTCGACATCTTCTTGGCGCCATCGCGCAGGCTCATGACCCGCGTCGCGGCGCCGAAAATCTGCGGCTCGGGCAATGGAAAAAAGTCGATTCCATAGCGGCGGTTGAAGGCGCCGGCGATGTCGCGCGCGAGCTCCAGATGCTGCTTCTGGTCCTCGCCGACCGGGACATGCGTCGCCTTGTAGAGGAGAATATCGGCCGCCATCAGCACGGGGTAGGCGTAGAGGCCGAGCCCGGCATTGTCGCGCTGCTTGCCCGCCTTCTCCTTGAACTGCGTCATGCGGTTGAGCCAGCCCAAGGGCGTGAGGCAGCCGAGCAGCCAGGCGAGCTCGGTATGGGCGGCGACGGCGCTCTGGTTGAAGATGATGCAGGCTTCGGGATCGATGCCGGCGGCGATATAGGCGGCGGTCACCTCGCGCGTCTGCGCCCGCAGCTCCTTCGGGTCCTGCGGCAGGGTCAGCGCGTGGAGATCGACGATGCAGAAGATGCAGTCGTATTCGCGCTGCAGCGCGACCCAGTTGCGGATGGCGCCGAGATAATTGCCGAGATGCAGATTGCCGGTGGGCTGAATGCCCGAGAAGATGCGGTTCATGCGCGCCGGGTCAGGTGATTGGGGAAGGCGCGGTGTTATGGCCGCTCGCCGCGGCGCGGGTCAAGCCGCTTGCCGGCGGAGGCGCCGCCGCACGTCGCGCCAATCGGCGGCGCCCGCCGCGAGCGCCAGGACGCCATAGGCGGCAAGGCCGATGCCGACGAGCATGACGAGAGCGCCAAGGCGCAGGACGGCGCCGCCTTCGAGCGCCGGCGCCAGCAGGCGCTCGGCGACGAGCAGCACCGCGCCCATGCCGAGGGCGGCGAGCAGGATGCGCGGCAGGCAACGCCGCGCCCGCGCGTCGAGCGCCAAATGCCCGCGCCGGCGCAGAATCGCCGCCATGGTGAGCGCGTTCACCCACCCCGCCGCCGAGGTCGCGAGCGCGACGCCGATATGCGCCTCGGGCGCGGCGAGGAGGAGGGCCGCGCCCGCCGTCAGCGCGATATTGGCCCCCATTGCGAGGATGCCGATCTTGACCGGCGTCGCCGTGTCGTGGCGGGCGAAGAAGGCGGGCACCAGCACCTTGACGAGAACGAAGGCGGGAAGCCCCGCCGCGTAGGCGGCGAGGGCCGGCGCCGTCGCCGCCGCCGCCGCGGCGTCGAAATGGCCGCGCTCGAAGATGGCGAGGATGGGGCGCGCGGCGACGGCGAGGGCGACCGCCGCCGGCAGGGTCAGCAGCAGGGCGAGCTCGATGCCGCGGTTCTGGGTGTGCCTCGCGGCGCCCGCCTCGTCGGTCCGGATCTGCCGCGACAGGGAGGGGAGGATCGCCGTGCCGACGGCGATGCCGACGACCCCGAGCGGCAATTGGTTGAGGCGGTCGGCGTAGTAGAGATAGGAGACGGCGCCGCTCGGCAGCAGCGAGGCGATCGCGGTCGAGACGAGAAGGTTGATCTGCGTGACGCCGGCGCCGAAGACGCCCGGCAGCATGATGCGGATGAGGCGCCGCACCTCCGCGGTGAGGCGCGGCCAGGGCAGGCGGAGCGCCATGCCGGCGCGGGCGCAGGAGATCATGAGCCAAAGGAACTGCGCAAAGCCGGCGGCGGCGATGCCCCAGGCCTGCCCATGCGCCGTCCATTGCGGCCAGAGGCGCGAGAGCGCTAGCGCCGTGATGAGGAAGAGGTTGAGCAGAATCGAGGTCGCCGCCGTCGCCGCGAAGCGCTCGATCGAATTCAACACCCCGCCTTGCAGCGACACCAGCGAGATGAAGAGAAGATAGGGAAAGGTGATGCGCGTCAGCTCGACCGTGAGCGCGTATTTGCCGGGCTCGGCGGCAAAGCCCGGCGCGATGATCTGAATGAACCACGGCATCGCCGCCTCGCCGAGCAGGACGAAGAGCAGCAGCGCGGCGAGCAGGACAGCAAGAGCATCCTCGGCGAAGAGCCGCGCGGAGTCTCTCCCCTCGGTGGCGATCCGGCCGGCGAAGAGCGGCACGAAGGCGGCGCTGAAGGCGCCCTCGGCGAAGAGCGAGCGAAACATGTTGGGGAGGCGCTGCGCGATGAAGAACGCATCGGCGACGGGGCCGGCGCCGAGGAAGGCCGCGGTCAGAATGTCGCGGACGAAGCCGAGAACGCGGCTCAGAAGCGTGTAGCCGCCGACCGTGGCGACCGAGCGAAGCAAAGCCATGCGCCGAGTGTGTAGAGGAAAAGGCCGGGGTCTGAAAGGCGGCTCCTCCGCCTCACCGTTGGACGGGCGCCGCGCCGGCGGCGATCGCTGCCGCCGGCGTTCCCGGCCGTGCCGGCGGCAGCCGCGTCGACAGGACCATGACAGCAGCGAGCAGCCCCAGCACCAGGACGAGGCCGATGGCGCGCCAGGCCGGCGCCGGCCGCGCGTTCCGCTCGGCCGCGCTCTCCGCCCGCTTGCGGCCGGTGATCATCGCGGCGACGAGGTTCTCGCGGTGCAGCAGGCTCTCGCCGAGGACGCCGACGACATGGAGGCCGGCGAGGACGATGATGGCGTTGCCGAGCAGCTTGTGGATGCTCCCGACCGACTTCGCCGCGGCGAGCGGCACGAGCGGGCTGAGCGGCCCCGCGCCGCCGGTCACGCCCTCGGCGAGAAGCCCCGTCACGACGATGAGCGCGAGCAGCGCCAGCATGAGGAGGATGACCGCGGCGCCGGCCGGGTTATGGCCGAGATAGCGCGGGGCGCGGCCGGCGGCCAAGGCTTTGAGGTAATCGAGCCCGGCGCGTGGTCCGCGGACGAAATCGGCGAAGCGCGCGTGCTCGCCGCCGACAAAGCCCCAAACGAGGCGGAAGAGCAGCAGCAGGAGGACGAGATAGCCGCAGGAGACATGGACGAGGAAAACGGCGCCCGTCGGCCGGCCCGAGCTCACGAGATAGCCGAGACCGACGGAGGCGACCAACAGCCAGTGGAAGAGGCGCGTCGCGAGGTCCCAGATGGCGAGCTGGCGCATGATCCTCCCCGGTGAGATGCGTCGCGCGCAGCGCGAGCGCCGGGCACCTTTCAGCGCGGAAATGCGGCAAAGGCGAGGCAGGATGCAGTCCCGGCGCCTTCCCGATCCGATTGGCGCTTGTCACCGCCGCCGGCCTCCGCCTAGGGTCGCGCCAGAGACCGGGAGGAACGGATGAGCGCGACGCGGATGGGTATCCTCGGCTGCGGCGGGCGCATGGGGCGGATGCTGATCGCCGAAATCGCGGCAACGCCGGGCTGCGCCGTCGCCGGCGGCGCCGAGGCGCCGGGGAGCGATATGGTGGGCCGCGACCTCGGCGAGCTGGCCGGCCTGCCGCCACTCGGCATTGCGGCGGGCAGCGACCGCGCGGCGCTTTTTGCCGCCAGCGACGTCGTCATCGACTTCACCGTGCCGGCGGCGACCGTCGCCCATGCCGCCCTCGCCGCCGAGCAAGGCCGCGCCCTCGTCATCGGCACGACCGGGCTCGATCCGGCTCAAGGCGCCGCCGTGGCGCAGGCGGCGCGGCGGGCGCCGATCGTCTGGGCGGCCAATATGAGCCTCGCCGTCACGCTCCTCCTCGATCTCGTCGAGAGCGCGGCGCGGCGCCTCGGCCCCGATTACGACATCGAGGTGCTGGAGATGCACCATCGCCACAAGGTCGACGCCCCTTCCGGCACCGCCCTCGCGCTCGGGAAAGCGGCGGCCGCCGGGCGCGGCGTCGCGCTCGACAGCGTGGCGCAGCGCGTCCGCGATGGGCACACCGGACCACGGCGCTCCGGCGACATCGGCTTTGCCACGCTGCGCGGCGGCGACGTCGCCGGAGAGCACACGGTCATCTTCGCCACCGCAGGCGAGCGCCTCGAGCTCGGCCACCGGGCGACGAGCCGGCAGGTCTTCGCCCGCGGCGCCGTCCATGCCGCGCGCTGGCTCGTGGCCAAGCCCCCCGGCCTCTACGACATGAAGGACGTGCTGGGGCTGCGCTGAGGCGGCTTATCGCGGCGACAGTGCCGCCCGCCAGCGCGCCATCGCCTCGGTGAGGCGGGCGGCAAAGCGCCGGCGCTCGCCGGCGCCGAGAAATGTCGCGAGGGCCAAGGACCGGCCATGCGAGGTGACGAGCAGCCGGTTCGTGTCCTCATCCGTCTCCTCGAAGACGATGCGCAGCCAGGAGGGCTGGAAGCTCCAGCGCCGGCGCTCGCCGCGCACCTCGATGCGCTCGACCGTCAGCGCCTCTTGCGAGAGACGAACACGCTCCTGCCGCCGGGCGCTGCGGTAATTGGCGCGGAAGGCGATATAGACGAGCGCCACATCGAGGCCGAAGAAGCCGGTGACGGGCCACGCCCCGTGCAGGACGAAGGCCATGCCGGCGCAGAAGCTGACGCCTCCCAGCACCGCCATGACGGCGACGAAGCCGGCGGGCGGCAAGCTGCGATGCGGCGTCAGGACCGCGTCGAGGAAGATCCCCGGCGCCTCGGCCTCGGTCGGCGCGCCGCGCGATGATGGAGCGCCCTCGCTCATCGCAAGAGAATAGGCGCCGCTGGCGGCGGCCGTAAAGACGCGCGGCGGCGCGGCGCATTGCCGGCGCTTACCGCATACGGCACACTCCGCCGCGAAACGAAGGGTTGCATCGCCATATCCGCGCCGCCCCCGAGGCAAACGCCGGAAGACGGCCGCTCGTTCTGGTCGCGGCGCGAGCGGCAAGCGTCCGGGTTGGCAGGACTGCGTAAGGCGGCGGCGATCCTTGCGCTCGAGATTGACGGAAGAGGCGGCGATGGTGGCCCGGCGCGGGAGGATGACGAAAGAAGAGGTCGCCGAGCTCTTTCGCCGGCTCGCCGAGGCCCTGCCGGATCCGACGACGGAGCTGCGCTTCACCGAAGAGAACCCCTTCACGCTCCTCGTCGCCGTCGTGCTCTCGGCGCAGGCGACGGATGCCGGCGTCAACAAGGCGACGCCGGCGCTCTTCGCCGTCGCCGACACGCCACAGAAAATGCTGGCTCTCGGCGAGGAGCGCCTCGCCCATTACATCCGCACGATCGGCCTTTACCGGATGAAGGCGCGCAATATCATCAAGCTGTCCCGCATTCTGGTCGAAGAGCATGGCGGCGAAGTGCCGCGCAGCCGCGAGGCGCTCGAAGCCTTGCCGGGGGTCGGGCGCAAGACGGCGAACGTCGTCATGAACGTCGCCTTCGGCGCCGAGACGATCGCGGTCGACACCCATATCTTTCGTGTCGGCAACCGCACGGGCCTCGCTCCCGGGCCGACGCCGCTCGCCGTCGAGCAGCAACTCGAACGGCGCGTGCCGGCGCCCTATCGGCGCCACGCGCATCACTGGCTCATCCTGCACGGCCGTTATGTCTGCAAGGCCCGGCGGCCCGACTGCCCCGCCTGCATCGTCCGCGACCTCTGCCGCTATCCCGCCAAGACGACGGTCATCGAAGCGGAGCACCTGCCCGCGCCACGGCGCCGCCGCGCCGTCCAGACTTAAGCGACGAGAACCGCGCCGCGCCGCGGCCATCTGTAATGGTCAGGCGCGAAAAACCGGAACCCGGTCCATCGCGCCAAGGGACTGTTTGGACGAGCCTGACGGTCGCCGAGACCGCGGGCAAAGCGCCGATCGATCAATCCCGCGGTACGCCGGCAATCGCGAGCCCGTCGCCGAGCCGGTCCATGAAGCCCGGCGTGAAGGGCCATGCCTCGCGAGCGGCGGAAACGGTGAGGCGCGCGTCCTTGCCGAGGAGCGCGCGCGCCGCCCGGCGGGCCTCGGCTCGCGCCCCGGCATGGGCCGCGGCGGCGACCAGCACGCGCTCCGCCCAGAACGACTGCGGGACCGCGGAGACCCCGTCGGCGATCCAGCGCGCGGCGCGCTCGTAACGGCCGGCGTTGAAATGCACGCAGCCGATACCGATCACCATGAGGTGGCGCAGCGGTTCGAATGGCATTAGCCGCAGCGTGATCTGCAGTTCTCTCAGCGCGCCTTCATCGTCGCCCGCATAGGCCGAGAGCCAACCGCGCCGCGCCCAGCCCCAGGGCGACCATGGATCGATGGCGAGCGAGCGTTCGATGAGTCGGTCGGCCTCGCCGAGCCGCCCGGTCAAGGTGAGAGCGCCGCTGGCGAGGCCGAGAACGAGCGCATCGTGGGGTGCGAGCCGCGCCGCCTCCTGGGCGAGGCCTTGCGCCCGCGCGCGGTCGAGCTGCGGCGCGCCGCCGAAATTGTGCGCCGCGCGCTGGCTCCAGCACCAGGCGGCGATGGCCTTGGGCAGCGCGTCGGCAGGTGCCAGCTCCTGCGCCCGCTCGGCATCGTCGAGCGCCGCGCCACAGGCGTCAGGTCCCACCATGAAGGCCGTAGAGAGCGCCCGCCAGCATAGCCGCCCCGCCTCGTCGAGGCGCTCGTCCGTGCCCCCGGGAGGCGGCGCGCGGGACGCCTTCGCCGTCTGTGACGGCAGCTCGCCGAACTGCCGGCGATACTGCGCGGCAAAGCGGCCGAACTGGCTGAAGCCGTTGGCGAGCGCGATAGAGGTGACGCTCGCCTCGCTGCCGGCCGCGAGCAGTTGCTGGCGGGCGCGGGCAAGCCGCATGCGCCGCACCCAGCCGAGCGGCGTCGTGCCGAGATGGCGCTTGAAATGGGCCTCGAGCGTACGCGGGCGCACGCCCGCGATGGCGGCCAGCGTCTCGAGCGCGACCGGCTCGTCGGGCCGGGCATCGAGCCATCGGAGCGCCCGGACGAGGCTCTCGGGCAGCGTGCCGCGCGCGAGAATGCCGTTCTCCGGGTGCACGTCCATGATGGCGCCTCCGTCCCCCATTGGATGGCCGCCGGTCGGGGCGATCTCTGCGGATTCTGCACTATCCTGCGGAAGATGCATAGCGGCGCCGCGCGGCTCCCGTCAGCCTCTCTCCTGCCGGCCGAGAGAGGAGATGCTAGAAATGCGCAGGAGTTCGTTGCATTCAGGCTATGCCGCCGTTGTTGGCCTACTCGCAGTCTTGCTGACCGCCGGGACGGCGCAAGCCTCCTTCGTCGAGACCGTCGTCCAAAGCGGACCCAATGTCGTCGTCACGGGCAGCGGTTCGATCGAGATGTGGGGCATCGGGATCGAGTCGAGCCATAATAACGTCAGCAGTTATGTCGAAGCAGACATCGGCGCTATTCTGACCGGTGCTACGGGGAATGTTGACGATTGGCACGAGCTTTCACCCTATTTCACCGGACCAACTAATTTCGGAGCCGGCTTTTACAGAAGTGCCGATAGCGCCAGTGGGGATCTCGTCGGAGTGGCTCTCGGGAATGTGCTGTTTCTGCCGCATGGCTATGTCCATGGGACGGCGTTGTCGAACACGGCGACATACGACAACGAGACCTTCACCACGCTCGGCCTTACGCCCGGCTCCTATACGTGGTCGTGGAACAACGGCTCCAACTCCGACAGCTTCACGCTGCAGATCGAACCGGCAGCGGTACCCGAGCCCTCCGCTCTGACTATGTTTCTGACCATGGTAGGAATTCTCGCGGCGACCGCGCTCATTCTCCGACGTCCGCGCCGGGTCACAAGCTGATCTTCGCGCAAGGCATTGGGCGCTTATGAACCATCAGCGCCAAGCGATACGAATCGGCGCCGCGCAATGCGGCAGGCTGCCCTGCTGCATCGCGCGTCGCCTCCCCTGCCTGCGGGCCGATGGCCCGCTTCCGCCCGCCGCGCCCGGAGGCGAAGCGGGACGGCCCCAACGAACCCGAAAACTCAGGCGCGCTGCGCGATCGGCGTCGGCGTCACCATCTCGGCCGACTGCATCATCTGCACGTCGCCCGAGATCTGGCCGCCGCATTCGATCTCGATCTGGCCGTAGCGGATGGTGCCGACGACCTTCCCCGTCGATTTGATGAGGAGGCGCTTGCGCACCGTCAGCGTGCCCTCGAAACGGCCGCGGATCTCTGCCTCCTCGATCGAGGCCGAGCCCTTGAAGAGGCCGCTCTCGGCGATGTCGATGTCGCGGCAATTGGCGAGGTTCGCCTCGACGCTGCCCTCGACGACGAGCCGGTCGCAGGAGGTGATCTCGCCGGAGAGGGCGATCTCGCGGCCGACGATCAGCTTGCGGTGTTCCGTCTCCTGCCGGCGCGCGGGCTGCGGCGCGGCCGCGGCGACGGTCGGCGTCGGGCTCAGCGGACGCGGAATTTCGATGGCCGGCCGCGCTTCGTTGCGCGGCGGCTCGGCGGCGCGGGCCGGCATCACCGGCGGCTTGCCGGGATTCAACGCGACCGCAGGGCGGACACCCGGCTTGCCGAGGCCCAGTTCGTCGGTATTGGGTTTTGTTTCCATGACCGAGTTCTCATCCTCCAGTTCGGACTTCTTGCGACGGAACATCTCGACCACCTGTCTCGATGAATGCGTTGACGACGAGAAAGCTGCTACGCGTTGCCAGGTTTCATTGAACGGCCGACATCATTGAAAAATGGTTAACTGGTTAACGGTGCCGGGTTCGCGCCGCGACGCAGCCTCTCGAACAGGTGGAGCATGAAGAGCGCGGCGATGAGCGGCGCGGCGAGGTTGAGAAGCGGCACCGTCAGCAGCAGCGCGATCACCATGCCCGCCGCGACGAGGCGCGGCCAAAAGCTGCGCCAGAAGGCGCGGAGCTGCCGCTCATCGAGGCGCCGCAGCGCCACCAGCTCGAAATACTCGCGCCCGAGCAGCCAGCCGTTGAGCCCATAGAAGAGAAGGAGGTTGAGGCCGGGCAGCACAAGGTAGAGCGGCAGCGCCAGAAGGTTGACGACAAGGCCGAGCAGGCCGAGGCGCATGGCGCTGCGGAGCTGCCCCGCCATGGTCTGCCGGCGCGGGGTCGGCAGGTCGGGATAGCGCTCGGCCTCGACGGCGGCGATGGCCCCTTCGACGAAGAACCCGAGCACCGTCGTGACGGCGACGGGGAAGAGCACCCAGGCGAGCGTCAGCATCGCGACATCGCCGAAGACCTCGATCGCCGCGCGCATCACCCCCGCGCCCGGAAGCACGCCGTGCAGCAGCAGCGCCGCCCCGACGAGGAGCGCCGCCAGCACCGCCGCGGCGATGGCAAGGCCGCGGGCCAGCACGCGCCGCAACCGAGGGGCGGCGATTTCGCTGAAGGCGAGGCCTAGGGCTGCGATCATGGAGGACGACCGATGCGGAGCCGAAGGCAGCTTTATCGCGCGCGCCGCGCGGCGGCCAGCGCCTTTCGACGGCATTCGGCGAAAATCATTTCTTTGCCGCTGGACTTCCCGCTCTTGCCCTCGCCGCCGGGATTCCTATACTCCCGCGCGCTTTCCCGCCGCCCGCACAGGATTCCCATATGGCGACCGCCCGCTTCGACGTCGTCGGCATCGGCAATGCCATTGTCGATGTCATCGCCCATGCCGAGGAGGATTTCCTGGCGGCCCATGGCCTCGTCAAGGGCGCCATGACGCTGATCGACGCGGCGCGCGCCGAGGCGCTTTACGCCGTCATGGGTCCGGGCCTCGAAATGTCGGGCGGCTCGGCCGGCAACACCATGGCGGGGCTGGCTTCGCTGGGCGGCGACGGCGCCTATATCGGCAAGGTGCGCGACGACCAGCTCGGCGACGTCTTTCGCCACGACATGAACGCCGTCGGCGTGCGCTTCGCCACGGCGCCGGCGCGGAGCGGCCCTGCCACCGCGCGCTGCCTCATTCTGGTCACGCCCGATGCGCAGCGGACGATGAACACCTATCTGGGCGCCTGCGTCGATCTCGGCCCCGAGGACATCGACGAAGCGGCGATCGCCGACGCGCAGGTGACCTATCTCGAAGGCTATCTCTACGACCCGCCGCGAGCCCAGGAAGCCTTCCGCAAGGCCGCCGCCATCGCTCACGGCGCCGGCCGGCGCGTCGCCCTCACGCTGTCCGACCCCTTCTGCGTCGACCGCCACCGCGCCGCCTTCCGCGCGCTTTTGGAAGACCATGTCGACATCCTCTTCGCCAACGAGGCGGAGCTCTGCGCCATGTTCGAGACGGCGGATTTCGATGCCGCCGTCGCCGCGGTGCGCCGCTTCTGCGACGTCGCCGCCTGCACCCGCTCCGAGAAAGGCTCGGTTGTCGTCGCCGGCGAGCATACCCATGTCATCGCCGCGGCCGAGGTCGGACGCGTCGTCGACACCACCGGCGCCGGCGACCTCTATGCGAGCGGCTTCCTCTTCGGCCTGACGCGCGGGCGCGACCTCGCGACCTGCGGCCGCCTCGGCAGCCTCTGCGCGGCGGAGATCATCTCCCATGTCGGAGCGCGGCCGGAGGTCGGCCTCGCGACGCTGGCGAAGGAGAAAGGGCTGATTTAGGGGTTGGTTGTATATCCCCTCGCCGCTCGCGCCCACTGAAACCTCCCTTTCCCGCTTGCGGGAGAGGGTCGAGCCCCCGCCCTGCCCTCCCCGGCAAGCGGGGGAGGGATTATTTGAAGAAGCAAAGCGGGAAAGGGAACGGAAGAAACAAGACGCAACGGCACTCGACGAAATTTAGCGCAAATGGACATCCGCAACATCGCCATCATCGCCCATGTCGACCACGGCAAGACGACGCTCGTCGATCAGCTCTTGCGGCAATCGGGAGCCTTCCGCGCCAACCAGCAGGTCGCCGAGCGGGCGCTCGATTCGAACGAGCTCGAACGCGAGCGCGGCATCACCATCCTGGCGAAATGCACCTCGGTCGTCTGGCAGGGCGTGCGCATCAACATCGTCGACACGCCGGGCCACGCCGATTTCGGCGGCGAGGTCGAGCGCATTCTCTCGATGGTGGACGGCGTCGTCGTCCTCGTCGATGCCGCCGAGGGACCGCTGCCGCAGACGAAATTCGTCGTCGGCAAGGCGCTGAAGCAAGGATTGCGGCCGATCGTCGTCATCAACAAGGTCGATCGGCCCGACGCCCGCGTCCAGGACGTGCACAACGACATTTTCGACCTCTTCGCCGCGCTCGACGCCTCGGACGAGCAGCTCGATTTTCCGACGCTCTACGCCTCGGGCCGCGAAGGCTGGGCGATCGCGGACCTTGCCGATGAGCGGGCGGATCTGAAACCGCTCTTCGAGCTCGTTATTCGCCATGTCCCGGCGCCGAAGGCCAATCCGAACGCGCCCTTCGCCATGCTGGCGACGACGCTGGAGAGCGATCCTTATCTCGGCCGCGTTCTCACCGGCCGCATCCACGCCGGCACGGCCCGGGTCAACATGCCGGTGAAGGCGATCGGCCGCGACGGCCGCGTCATCGAGCAGGCCCGGCTGACGAAGCTCCTCGCCTTCCGCGGCCTCGAACGGCGGCCGATCGAAGAGGCGGAGGCGGGCGACATCATCGCCATCGCCGGGCTCGAGGAGACGACTGTCGCCGACACCATCTGCGCTCCCGAGGTCGCCGTCGCGATCCACGCTGATCCCATCGACCCGCCGACCATCGCCATGACCTTCGCGGTCAATGACAGCCCCTTGGCCGGGCGCGAGGGGACGAAGGTGACTTCCCGCATGATCGTCGAGCGCCTCCGTCGCGAGGCGGAAGGCAATGTCGCCATCAAGATCCGCGAGAGCGAGGAGAAGGACGCCGTCGAGGTCGCGGGGCGCGGCGAGCTGCAATTGGGCGTCCTCATCGAGCAGATGCGGCGCGAAGGGTTCGAGCTCGCCATCTCGCGGCCGCGCGTGCTCCTGAAGACCGACGCCGCCACCGGCCAGCGCCTCGAACCCATCGAGGAGGTTCTCATCGACGTCGACGAGGAGTTCTCCGGCATCGTCGTCGACAAGATGAGCCGCCGCAAGGGCGAGCTCCAGGACATGCGCCCCTCGGGCGGCGGCAAGCAGCGACTCACCTTTCTTGCGCCGACGCGCGGCCTCATCGGCTATCAAGGCGAGTTCCTGAACGACACGCGCGGCACCGGCGTCATGAGCCGGCTCTTCCACGGCTACGCTCCCTACAAGGGGCCGATCGAAGGCCGCCGCACCGGCGTCCTCGTCTCGACCGGGGACGGCGTCGCCGTCGCCTATGCGCTCTGGAACCTCGAGGATCGCGGGCCGATGTTCATCACGCCCGGCACGCAGGTCTATCAGGGCATGATCATCGGCCAGCACACACGCGACAACGACCTCGAAGTCAACCCGCTGAAGGGCAAGCAGCTCACCAACATCCGCACCACCGCCAAGGACGAGGCGGTGCGCCTGACGCCGCCCATCCTCATGACCCTCGAACAGGCGATCGCCTATATCGCCGATGACGAACTCGTCGAGGTGACGCCGAAATCGGTGCGGCTGAGAAAGCGCCTCCTCGACCCCAACGCCCGCAAGCGCGCGAGCCGGGCCGCCGAGGCGGTGTAGAGCACGGCGGGTTGCGCATCGGGCACTCACCCCTCGCCCAGCTCCGGGTAAGGCTCGGCGATGCCTCGCCAACCCTCCGCAACCCTCTCCCCGCTCGCGGCGCTCGCGGGGAGAGGGCAGGGTGAGGGGGATCAGCGCCGCAGCCGGGGCGGCGCGCCGTTGCGCTCGAAGCGGGCGCGGTCCTCGGGGTTCGCGATGATGCCCAGCATCACCTTGCGGAATCCTTCGACCGCCTGCGCCCCGGCCTCGCGATAGGCCTTGGCGACGCAGGCGCGCTGATTCTCCGAGAGCTGCCGTTCGAGCTCGACCCCCTTCGCGGTCAATTCGAGGAGACGCTGCCGGCGGTCGCGTTGCCCGGTCCGTTGGACGATGAAGCCCTGGCGCACGAGCTGGCTGAGGACCCTCGAGAGGCTCTGTTTCGTTATCTTGAGGATGCCCAGGAGCTCGCTCACCGTCATTTCGGGATGACGGCCGACGAAGTAGATGACACGGTGATGCGCCCGCCCGAAGCCATAGGAGGCCAGCATCGCATCCGGCTCGGCCGTGAAATCGCGATAGGCGTAGAACAGCAGCTCGATGCCTTG
>JAJPHB010000069.1 GCA_021325525.1 Alphaproteobacteria bacterium | reverse complement strand
GGAGCGCCCTTCATCCGCTCGCTCTCCGGCAGCGCCTGCGCGAGGGGCTTCGCATGGCCGGCGATGGCGGGCCCGGGCGCCACGGGCTTTGCCGGCGCCGCGATGGCCGGCCCCTGCGGCGGCCTCGGCTGCGCCACCTCAGTCCTCGCCACGGCATTGGCGCGCGTCACTGCCTGCGGGTGCCCGCTTTGCGCCGCGACCGCGGGGGCGAGCGGCGCGCCCTTGGCGACGGGCGCCGCGATAACGGCCTCGCGCGGCACGGTCAGCGCCGCCTTGGCGACCGGCCGCGAGGCGGCGAAGGCCGCCTGCGGCACCACCGTCGCGAATTGGCGGTTGGCGTAGTTGACCTTGGTCACGTTGACATTCGTGACATTGATGTTCGTCACATTCGTGACATTGGTCACGTTGACGTTGCGGATGTAAGTGACGCTCGTCGGATAGGGCGGGACATAGACCTCGCGCGGGGCGAGCGGGAACCAGCCGATCGCCGGCGGAGCGCCGACCGAGACCGAAAGGCTCCAGCCGCCGCCTCCGACGAAGGCGACGAGCGCCGGCGCATAGACCGGGCGGATGACGACGGTGCCCGGGCACCAGCCCCAACGCCCGTCGATGAAGGCCCAGCGGCCGTAATGGAAGGGCGCGAAGCCCCAGGGCTCGTCATCGACCCAGGTCCAGCCCCAAGGCGCGACCCAGCGCCAATGCCCCTCGCGATAGGGAACCCAGCCGACCGGCACCGCCTGCGGATACCAGACGGGCCCGTATTGCGGCACCGTCTGCCAAGTGCCGTAATCGTCGAGATCCTCGGCGCCGGTCATCTCGGGCGAGACGTAGCGCGCCGCCGGGCGCGGCGCGTCCTCGCGCCGGTCGCGGGCGAGGCTCGCATCGTCGAAGGGCGTCGGCTGCGCTTCCTCGATCGAATAGGAGAAGCGATCGGTCCCGGTGACGAGCGCGGCCTCGCCGTCGCCGAGCGTGAGCTTGGCCCCGCCTTCGATCATCTGCGCCGTGCCGTGCAGCACCGCGATGCGCGTCGGGCTGCCATCGGCGCCGGCATCGATATGGTAGGTCCCCGCGCCCGCCAGAACGACGGTGCCGCGCGGCGTCGCGAGGCTGTAGCCCTCGCCCGGACCGAGGCGGCGGATGTGGATGTTAAGGGTGCCTTGCGGCAGCCGGGCCGCGAGCTGCCGGTCGTCGAGCGTGTCGATGTCGAGCTCGGTCGATGAATCCATGTGGAGCGCCGTCGAGCCGATGCGGATCTCGGCATGGGCGCCGGGCTCGGTCCAGAAAGCATCCCCCGAGGTCACCGGCTCGTTGAGAACCGCCGGCGACCATTGCTCGTCGCCCGCCGCATGGAAGGAGACGGTGCCGGTCACCTCGCTCAGCCGGCCGACCCGCGCCGGCGGATCGGCGAGCGCCGGAACGGCGACGGCAACAGCGCCCAGCGCCCCGAGGGCAAGGGCCAACCGGCAAGCGAGCTTCGGCATGTGCGATATCCTCTCCACCCCGGCCTTGGTTCGGAGAACGGGTCAGGCGGCCCGTTTCATCCGGCGCCGCCGGAGCAACTTTCGCGACGTCAATTATAGAGCGGCGGGCGCGCCGAACGTGCCCGGGCGCCGAGCGCGCCCTGAAATTGTCATCCGGCGCCGGCCCAGATGAGGCCGAGGATGCGCTCGCGCGTCGCGACGAATTCGGGGCTCGCCTTGATGGCGCGGATGTCGTCGCGGGCGCCGCTCGCCCGCGAGAAGCCGACGGCGAGGCGCTCCAGGATGCGCCCGGGCCGCGGCGACATGACGACGACCTCGGTGCCGAGATAGACCGCCTCCTCGACGCTGTGCGTGATGAAGACGACGGTCATCTGCGTGCGCCGCCACACCGCATGCAGCTCCTCCTGCATCTTTTCGCGCGTCAGCGCGTCGAGGGCGCCGAAGGGCTCGTCCATGAGCAGCACCTTCGGATCGTTGACGAGGGCCCGGACGATGGCGAGGCGCTGCTGCATGCCGCCCGAGAGCTGGTAGGGGTAGCGGTTGCGGAAATCCCAGAGCCCGACGAGGCGGAGGTAGTGCTCGACCTTCTCGCGGCGCTCGCCGCCGAGGCCGCGCACCATCGGCCCGAAGCCGGCGTTCTGCGCCACCGTCATCCACGGAAAGAGCGCCGGCTGCTGGAAGACGACGCCGCGATCGGGACCGGGGCCGGCGATGGGCTCGCCGGCCAGCGTCACGCTGCCGCTTGTCGGGCGGATGAAGCCGGCGAGGGTCTGCATGAGCGTCGTCTTGCCGCAGCCTGACGGCCCGACGATGCAGACGAAATCCCCCGCCCCGAAGGCGAGGTCGATGCTGTCGAGCGCATGCACCGGCCCCTCCTTCGAGGGGTATTCGATGGTGAGGTTCTGAAAGGCGACGAAGGGGGACGTCATCGTCGAGCCGCAGCCCCTCGCCGCCCCTCAGCCCCCCTCTCCCGTTTAGGGGAGAGGAGGGCTCGGGAATGCTGGCGGTGTCCTCCGTTAACGACCGCCACTCTACGCCTTCGCCTTCGCCGCCTGCGCGAGGAAGGTCGTGTTGATGGCCTTCTGGAAGGCGGCGAGATCGGGCGCCGAGCGGATGCTCTTCTGCTGCACCAGGAAGTCGGCGGTGCGCTTCAGCACCTCGGCGAACTTGCCGGGCTTGCCGGGCGGCCCCAGCCAATCGGCGGAAAGCTGCCGCTCGAAGGTCACGAAGTCGTACTCCTCCATGTCGTGCTTGGCGACGTCGGGAGTGACGCCCGCCTGCTTGGCGACGATCGCCGCGGCATCGTTCGGCTTCGTCTTCCACAGATTGAGCGCGTTGCCATAGGCGTGGAGGAAGCCGGTCACCGCGTCGGGATAGGTCTTGCTGAACTCGGTCCCGGCGACGATGAGGTCGGCGATGACGTAGCCCTTGGCGTCGAGCTCCTTGTAAGTCGGGAAGGATTGGCCGCCCGCCGCCAGCATCTTCGCCTTGGCCGGGCTCCAGACATAGGCGGCGTCGATGTCGCCGCGCTCCCAGGCGGCGACTTCGGCGTCGGGCTTGAGGTCGAGCACGGTCACGTCCTTCTCGGTCAGATTGTTGACCTTGAGGAAGCCGAGCAGCCGGAAATGCGAGGTCGAGCCGAAGGGCGTCGCCACCTTCTTGCCCTTGAAGTCGGCGGGCTTCCTGATGTTGGCGGCCTTGCGCACGACCATGTCCTCGGCGGGGCCGATATTGTCGACCATGCCGATGAGCTCGTAGGGCAGCTTCTGGCTGATGCCGGCCGCCGTCGGCGAGGAGCCGATGGCGAGGCCGATATCGAGCGAGCGCGCCGCCATCGCCGTGTTGATCTCGGCGCCGGCGCCCGCCTCCGTCCAGGCGATCGGCGCGCCCGCCAGCTTGTCGAACCATTTCTCGCCCTTGGCGATCATCGTCGGCTTGGTCTCGAGAAAGAAGCCGACGCGGATCGTCTGCGGCGCCTTGCCGGCGGCGAGCAGGACGTGCGCCGGCAGGGCCGAGGTCAAGGCGGCGCCGCTGATAAGGGCGGTCTTGACGAAGAGGCGCCGGTTCAACGTCCCGGAGCCGATTCCACCCGAATTCTCCTCCGACATGATCTCCTCCTCTTTCTCTGAGGGTCTGTCCTCGCTCCGGGACCCTCGTGCCGGATCCGTCGATGATCCGATCAATCGCGTCCCGCCCAATGCACGATTCGATGCTCGAAGGTGAGCAGCAGGCGATCGAGCACGAGGCCCATGACGCCGATCATCAGAATGCCGACAAAGACGTAATCGGAGCGCAGGAAGCGCCCGGCATCGAGGATGACCCAGCCGAGCCCGGTGCTGCCGGCGATGATCTCCGCCGCGATCAGCGTCGCGTAGACGACGCCGATGGCAAGGCGCGCGCCGGTGAAAATCTCGTGCAGCGCCGAGGGGAAGACGACATAGCGGAAGACCTGCCATTCCGAGGCGCCCATCGAGCGCGCCGCCTGCATGCGCAGCACCGAGACGCTCTTCACCCCGTCCATCGCGGCGATCGCCGAAACCGGGAAGGCGGTGAGGAAGAGGAGGATGATCTGCGGCGTCTCGCCGATGCCGAACCAGACGATGAGGAGCACGAGATATGCCAGCTGCGGCAGCGGCCGGAAGAATTCGACGAGCGGGCTGAAGAAGGCCTCGATCTTCCGGTTGTAGCCCATGCCGAGCCCGACCAGCGTGCCGGCGACGGCGCCGGTCACGAATCCCGCCAGCACGCGCTCGAGGCTGAGCGCCGCATGCTCCCAGATGGTGCGGCTCTTGTAGCCGTTCTCGACGAGGTCGAGGAAGCCAGACCACAGCGAGGCGGGGCCCGGCAGGAAGAGATCGTCGACGAGCCCGCCCTCGGTGGCGCCGATCCAGGCGAGGACGAGAACGAGGAGGCTCAGCGCCGTCACGCGCCGCTCGCCGAGGGCGCGCCAGGCGGAGCCGAGGGCCGGACGCATGCTCATTCGACGCCGCGCCAATGGACGACGGCGCCGTCGACAAGGAGGACCATCTTGTTGAGCAGCATGCCGAGGATGCCGAGCAGAACGATGCCGACGATGATGATGTCGTTGCGCAGGAAATGGCTCGCCGAAAAGATCATCCAGCCGAGCCCGTCAGTCGCCGCCATGAGCTCGGCCGCGACCACCGTCGAGAAGGCGGCGGCGAGCGCGATGCGGGCGCCGGTGAAGACAAGCGGCAGGGCCGAGGGGAAGATGACGTAGCGGAAGATCTGCCATTCCGAGGCGCCGAGCGAGCGTGCCGCCTGGATGCGCTGCAGCTTCGTCGTCCACACCCCGGCCATGGCGCTCGAAGCCACGATCGGGAAGGCCGTCAGATAGAGAAGCGCCACTTTGGAGGCGTTGCCGGTGCCGAGCCAGAGGATCAGCAGGATGAGATAGGAGAGCGGCGGCAAGGGCCGCATGAACTGGATGATGTAGTCGCAGGCGGCGCGGACGCGCGGCTTGTAGCCCATGGCAAGGCCGAGCGGCACGCCCGTCAGGCAGGCAAGGAGAAACCCGGCGCAGCAGCGCGCGAGGGTGGCGGCGCTGTCCTGCCACAGCGTCGTCTCGCGATAGCCGTCACGGACGATCTCGATGAAGGTCGCCAGCACCTCGCCCGGGCCCGGCAGCAGCACCGCGGGAACCAGGGCGAAGGCATGGATGAACCACCAGGCGAAGCCGACGAGGGACACCGAAAGGAGGCTGAGCCAAGCGGGGCCGCGCAGCGTCGCTTCGCCTCGACGGCGCAGCGCGGCGATCGCTCGTCTCGCCGGCCGACGCCCTGCGACGAGCCGGCCCTTCACCGCCCCCGTCTCCAGCACCGCCTCCGTCCCGCCTAGCCAATCCTGGCGAGCGGCATGATAGGGATGCGCCGCGCGAGCCTGTCAAGCCGAAGCCCGGCCGCAGCGCCAAAGAAATCGTCGCTTGTCTCACGCCGTGAGATGCATTCCGCCCGCGCCCGCGGGCAAAGCTCGACAGAAACGGCGCGGATGATCGCCGGCGCCGTCTCGCCATTTCATTTGCGCAATGGTTCGGCCGCGTCGTCTCTGTCGGAAAACTTTACAAACTCGACTCACCGAGCCGTCGCTTGACCTTTCAGTTGATTGAGATCACTTTCTGCGCGCTTTCTGGTCTCGTTTTTGCTATGCCATAAGCATGACAAGGAGAATGCCGTCGATCCGGCCCCTCCTGGGGGGAGCTTTTGCCGTGGCGCTGGCCGTGCTCGCCGGGCGCGCCGATGCCGCCGGGACCGAGCCGCCGGGGCTCGCCCACGACCCCGCGGCGGAATTCGCCCTGGCGCAGCGCTACGAGAATGGCGAAGGCGTCGCGCGCGACTACGGCCATGCGCTCGCCCTCTACTGCGCCGCCGCCGAAGCCGGGCATGCGGACGCCGCCTACAATATCGGCTGGATGTTCCTCAACGGCCGGGGCGTCAAGCGCGACGACGCGGTCGGCGCGGGGTGGCTGCGCCTTGCCGCCGAGCGCGGCGCCGTCCACGCGATCCGGGTCCTGCGCCATCTCGGCGCCATCGAGCCGGCGGCGCCGACCGGATGCCCGGAGGCGGCGGAAGCGAAGGCGCCGCCGCTGCCGCCGAAGAAGATCGCCGAGATCGTCGCGCGGACGGCGCCCAAATACCGCGTCGACCCCAAGCTCGTCCTCGCCATCATCGCCGCCGAATCCGACTTCCATGCGAGCGCCGTGTCGCGGCGCAACGCCCAGGGCTTGATGCAGCTCATGCCCGAGACGGCGACGCGCTTCGGCGTGCGCAACAGCTTCGACCCGGCGCAGAACATCGCCGGCGGCGTCAAGTATCTGCGCTGGCTCCTCGCCTATTTCGAAGGCGACATCGTGAAGGTGATCGCCGCCTACAACGCCGGCGAAGGCGCGGTCGTCCATTACGGCGGCGTCCCGCCCTATCCCGAAACGCGGGCCTACCTCGCCAAGGTGCGCCGCCTCTACAAGGCAAGGCGCCACCCCTACGACCGCCTCGCCCTCGCCGAGAATTGACGCGGCGCACGCAACCGAATTGTGGTTATGGAGAGTTGGGCCTGATCCTTCGGCTTCGCTGCTCCGCAGCTACGCTCAGGAATGAGGCGCGTCCTCCATTCAGATCCGATTTCGCACAATCTCCCTCGTCCTGAGCGAAGGGCGAAGCCCGAAGTCGAAGGACAAGGCCGAAGCGCGAATTCTCCCTCGGCACCCCGATAGGCTCACCGCAGCGCGGCGTTGAGGCGCTGCAGCGCCTCGTTGCCGGGGCAGAGCTCGGCCTCGGCGAGGGCGTTGAGCGGCCGCTCGACGGTGCCGAGATAGCCGTGCAGGTCGTCGGAATCGGGATCGAGATAGAGGAGGCCGGTGACGATCTCGCCCGCCGCCTGGCGCTCCTGGAGATAGGTCATGGCCGCGATGCGGTCATGCGCATCGTAATCGGCGGCGACCTTGCGCAGGCGGAGGACCGAGCCGTCATGCTGCTCCACCGTCTCGACCGTGCCCGGCGCGTAATCGGCGGTGATCTCCTCGCGCTCGGGCATGACGTCGAGGCGGTTGACCGCCTCGTTGTGCTCGCGCACGTAATCGAAGCTCTTCGTCGAGCCGAGATGGTTGTTGAAGGCGACGCAGGGGCTGATGCAGTCGATGAAGGCGGCGCCCTTGTGCAGGATCGCCCCCTTGATGAGCGGCACGAGCTGCGCCTTGTCGCCGGAGAAGCTGCGCGCGACGTAGCTGGCGCCCGATTGCAGCGCCATCGCGACGAGGTCGATCGCCGCGTCGCTGTTGACGACGCCGCGCTTGTTCTTCGAGCCCTTGTCCGAGGTCGCCGAGAACTGCCCCTTGGTGAGGCCGTAGACCCCGTTGTTCTCGACGATGTAGAGCATGTTGACGCCGCGGCGCAGGCTGTGCGCGAACTGGCCGAGGCCGATCGAGGCGGAATCGCCGTCGCCCGAGACGCCGAGATAGACGAGATCGCGATTGGCGAGGTTGGCGCCGGTCAGCACCGAGGGCATGCGGCCATGGACGCTGTTGAAGCCGTGGCTCGCGCCGAGGAAGTAGGTCGGCGTCTTCGAGGAGCAGCCGATGCCGGAGAGCTTGGCGATGCGATGCGGCGGCAGGTCGAGCTCGAAGCAGGCCTGGATGATGGCGGCGCTGATCGAATCGTGGCCGCAGCCGGCGCACAGCGTCGAGACCGCGCCTTCATAGTCGCGCCGCGTGAAACCGAGCTTGTTGGTCGGCAGCTTCGGGTGATGCAGCTTCGGCTTGGCGATATAGGTCATGGCACGGCCTTCCTCAGCGGGACGATCCTCAGCCCCGCCATGCGGTCCGCGACGGCGCGCGCGATGAAGCGGGCGGTGATCGGCGTCCCGTCGTAATGCAGGATCGGCACCAGCCGGCCGGGGTCGATGCCGAGCTCGTTGACGAGCAGCGTGCGGAGCTGCCCGTCGCGATTCTGCTCGACGACGACGATCTGGTCGTGCGCGGCGATGAAGGCGGCGACGTCGTCATGGAAGGGGAAGGCGCGGATGCGGAGCGCATCGAGCGCCAAGCCCTGCCGCGCCAGCATGTCGAGCGCCTCGTGCATCGCCGGGCTGGTCGAGCCGTAGAAGATGGCGCCGAACTGCGTCGGCTCCGCCGCCGGATGCTCGATCGGCGCCGGCGCCAGGCGCTTTGCGGTGTCGAACTTGCGCAGCAGGCGCTGCATGTTGTCGACATAGGGCCCGCCCTCCTCGGTGTATTTGGCGTAGCGGTCCTTGGTCGTGCCGCGCGTGAAGAAGGCGCCGCGCCTGGGATGCGTGCCGGGATATGTCCGGTACGGGATGCCGTCGCCATCGACGTCGAGGTAGCGGCCGAACTCCTTGCCGGCTTCGAGCTCCTCGGCGGTCATGACCTTGCCGCGGTCGAAGCGGCGCGTCTCGTCCCAGGCGAAGGGCGCGGTCAGGCGCTCGTTCATGCCGATGTCGAGATCGAGCATGACGAAGATCGGCGTCTGCAGCCGGTCGGCGAGGTCGAGCGCCGTCGCCGCGAAGTGGAAGCACTCTCCCGGATCTTCCGGGAAAAGGAGAACGTGCTTGGTGTCGCCGTGGCTCGCATAGGCGCAGGAGAGGACGTCCGCCTGCTGCGTGCGCGTCGGCATGCCGGTCGAGGGGCCGCCGCGCTGCACGTCGAAGATGACGGCGGGAATCTCCGCGAAATAGGCGAGGCCGATGAATTCCTGCATCAGCGAGATGCCGGGCCCCGAGGTGGCGGTGAAGGCGCGGGCGCCGTTCCAGGCGGCGCCGATCACCATGCCGATCGAGGCGAGCTCGTCCTCGGCCTGGATGATGGCGAAGCGGTTCTTGCCGGTGGCGGGATCGACGCGGTAGCGCCGGCAATAGCGCGAGAAGGCCTCGGCGAGAGAGGAGGACGGCGTGATCGGGTACCAGGCGGCGACGGTCGCGCCGCCATAGACGGCGCCGAGCGCGGCGGCGCTGTTGCCGTCGATGAAGATGCGGTCGCCGACCTTGTCGGCGCGCCGCAGGCGCAGGCCGATCGGGCATTGGAGGTGCCGCAGCGCGTAGTCGCGGCCCATGCGGAGCGCATGGATGTTGGGCTCGATCAGCTTGTCCTTGCCCTTGAACTGCTCGCCGATGAGCTTTTCGATCTCGGCGACCTCGATGTCGAGGAGAACCGAGAGCGCGCCGACATAGATGATGTTCTTGAAGAGCTGGCGCTGACGCGAATCCGTGTATTCGCGGTTGCAGATCTCGGTGAGGGGCACGCCGATCGCCGTCACGTCATCGCGGAATTTCGAGGGCGGCAGCGGCTTCGTCGAATCGTAGAAGAGATAGCCGCCGGGCTCGATCGAGGCCACGTCCTTGTCCCAGGTCTGCGGGTTCATCGCGACGAGGAGATCGACCGTGCCGGCGCAGCCGAGCCAGCCCGCCTCGCTGACGCGCACCTCGTACCAGGTCGGCAGGCCCTGGATGTTCGAGGGGAAGATGTTGCGCGGGCTCGCCGGGATGCCCATGCGCAGGATCGACTTGGCAAAGAGCGTGTTGGCGCTGGCCGAGCCCGAGCCGTTGACGTTGGCGAATTTGACGACGAAGTCGTTGACGCGCTCTAGTGGCTGCGGCATGCGGGCTCTACCTGTGCCATCTCGAGGAGGAAGCGCTGCATGTCCCAGGCGCCGGTCGGGCAGCGCTCGGCGCAGAGCCCGCAATGCAGGCAGACATCCTCGTCCTTGACCATGATGCGGCCGGTCTTGAGGCCGGCCCCGATGTAGAGATCCTGCGTCGGGTTGGCGGCCGGCGCGTTGAGGCGTCCGCGCAGCTCCTGCTCCTCGCCATCCGCGGTGAAGGTGATGCAATCCATCGGGCAGATGTCGACGCAGGCGTCGCACTCGATGCAGAGCTTCGGCGTGAAGACGGTCTGTACATCGCAATTGAGGCAGCGCTGCGCCTCGAGGTAGGCGAGCTTGTCATCGAAGCCGAGCTCGACCTCGACCTTGATGTCCTTGAGGACGACCTCCTTGTCCTTGAGCGGCACGCGATAGCGCAGATCGGTGGAGATGTCGTTGTCGTAGCTCCACTCGTGGATGCCCATCTTCTGGCTGAAGAGGCTCACCGCGGGCGGCGGGCGCTTCCTCACATCCTCGCCGCGGCAGAGGAGGTCGATCGAGATCGCCGCTTCATGGCCATGCGCCACCGCCCAGATGATGTTCTTCGGCCCGAAGGCGGCATCGCCGCCGAAGAAGACGTTGGGAATGGTCGACTGCATCGTCGTCTTGTCGACGATCGGCATGTCCCATTTGTCGAAGGCGAGGCCGATGTCGCGCTCGATCCAGGGGAAGGCGTTCTCCTGGCCGACGGCGATCAGCGCGTCGTCGCATTCCATGCGCACCGGCGCCTCGCCGGTCGGCACGAGGCTGCGCCGCCCCTTGGCGTCGTACTCGGCCTTCACCTTCTCGAAGAGCATGCCGGTGAGGCGCCCCTTCTCATGGAGGAACTCCTTCGGCACGAGGTAGTTGAGGATCGGGATGCCCTCATGCATCGCGTCCTCCTTCTCCCAGGGCGAGGCCTTCATCTCGTCGAAGCCCGAGCGGACGACGACCGTCACCTCCTCGCCGCCGAGGCGGCGCGAGGAGCGGCAGCAATCCATCGCCGTGTTGCCGCCGCCGAGCACGATGACGCGCCGGCCGATCTTGTCGACATGGCCGAAGGAGACGCTGGACAGCCAGTCGATGCCGATATGGATGTTGGCGGCCGCCTCCTTGCGGCCGGGAATGTCGAGATCGCGCCCGCGCGGCGCCCCGGAGCCGACGAAGATCGCGTCATAGCCTTCGGCAAGCAGCGCTTTGAGGCTGTCGACGCGCTCGCCGAAGCGCGCCTCGACGCCGAGATCGAGGATGTAGCCCACCTCCTCGTCGATCACCGCCTCGGGCAGGCGGAAGCGCGGGATCTGGCTGCGGATCATGCCGCCCGGCCGCGGATCGCTGTCGTAGACGACGCAGGTGTATCCCGCCGGCAGGAGATCGCGCGCGACGGTAAGCGAGGCGGGTCCGGCGCCGATGAGGGCGATGCGCTTGCCGTTCCGCGCCGTCGCCGGACGCGGCAGGCGGGCGCGGATATCGCCCTTGTAATCGGCGGCGACGCGCTTCAGGCGGCAGATCGCGACCGGCTCCTTCTCGACGCGCCCGCGCCGGCAGGCCGGCTCGCACGGGCGGTCGCAGGTGCGGCCCAAGATCCCGGGAAAGACATTGGAGCGCCAGTTGACCATGTAGGCGTCGGCATAGCGCCGCGCCGCGATGAGGCGGATATATTCGGGTACGGGCGTGTGCGAAGGGCACGCCCATTGGCAATCGACGACCTTGTGGAAGTAATCGGGGACGGTCGTGTCCGTCGGCTTCACCGGAGCGGCTCCTTCAGCGCGCGAAGAGACGGCGGCCGCCAAGGGAGCCAGGCCGCGGCAGGCGGCCAACCGCGCGCAACCGTCCGTCCGGGCGGTTCCTCAATCGCAACCGTAGCGGAAAATCGCGGGACAAGCGTGCTCGTTCGACGCACCATCAGGACCGTGAGGCATAGCTCGTTCGCGGCGCGCGATCAATAGCCTCAATCAGCTCATAAACGCCGAAAAGAAGCGCCGGTTCGTGGCCTCGCGCCCGCCCGCCGCGCCGCCTTCAGAGACCGTGCTTGCCCATCTCGAGGAATTTCTGCCGGCGTTGCGCCACCAAGGCCGGACCATCGAGGGCGAGGAGCGGCTCGAGGGCCGCCTCCAGCGCCGTGCCGAGCGCGGCGATCGTCTCCTCCCGCCGGCGATGGGCGCCGCCGAGCGGCTCCGGGACGACCGCGTCGACGACGCCGAGCTTCATCAGATCCTGAGCCGTGAGGCGGAGGGCCTCGGCGGCGTCCTGCGCGTTGTCGGCGCTCCGCCACAGAATCGAGGAGCAGCCCTCGGGCGAGATGACCGAATAGATCGCGTGCTCCAGCATGAGGACGGCATTGCCGCTGGCAAGCGCGATGGCGCCTCCCGACCCGCCCTCGCCGATGATGGCCGCCACCAGCGGCACGCGGATGCGCAGGCACGCCTCGATGGCGCGCGCGATCGCCTCGGCCTGGCCGCGCGCCTCGGCATCGACGCCGGGATAGGCGCCGGCGGTGTCGACCAGGGTGAGGACCGGCAGGCCGAAGCGATCGGCGAGCTCCATGAGGCGCCGCGCCTTGCGATAGCCTTCGGGCTTCGCCATGCCGAAATTGTGCCGCACCCGCGCCTCGGTGTCGGCGCCCTTCTCGTGGCCGATGACGACGACGCTGCGGCCGCGGAAGCGTCCCAGCCCGCCGATGATGGCCCGGTCCTCGGCGAAGGCGCGATCGCCGGCCAAAGGCGTGAACTCGGTGATGAGGGCGGCCACGTAGTCCGAGAAATGCGGCCGTTCGGGATGGCGCGCGACCTGCACCTTCTGCCAGGGCGAGAGCTTCGCGTAGGTCTGGCGCAGCAGCCGCCCGGCTTTGGCTTCGAGCCGCGCCACCTCGTCGGCGATGTTGATGTCGCCGACATTGGAGAGATGGCGCATCGCCTCGATCTGCCCTTCGAGCTCGGCGATGCCTTTTTCAAAGTCGAGGAAATGGCGCATGGCGGCGCCTCCCCTAGCACAGCGCCGCGCGGGGCTACAACCGATGCGTGGGAGGAACGAAGGTTAGGCGGCGCTTTCCGCTTTCACGGGCCCGAGCGGCAGCCTGTCGCCCAGCGCCCGGACGACGTCTTCCGGAGGCGCGAAGAAGCGGATGCCGATCGCCTGCGGATTGCTCCACACGACCTCGCCGGCGATGTCGCCGAATTGCGCCGCGGAGATGATGACCGGGGTCTTCGTCTCGAGGCTGTTCGTGAGCATCACCTTGGCGCCGTTCGCCGAGATGTTGAAGATGACGCATTCGAAGGTGTTGTTGCGGCAGAGCAGCGTCGCCGGCCACAGCACGGTGGTGCGATGGTACCTGCGGTCCTTGATCGTGCCGGCCATCGGCGCCCGTCTCCAAAGCTCGCCTGAACTTCGCCCGCGAGGGTAGTGGCCGAGGTGTTAATGCATGGTTGAGGGGGCTCCCCCGGCGGCCGCGGAATTGCCGAGAATTTCACTCGATTTCCGGCGAACGGGACCGGCGGCGCGCGGCTCAAGGCCGGCCGATCGCCTCGGCCTTCTTGACCAGCGCCTCGGCCTGGCGAATGGAGGCGAGATCGATGAGCTTGCCGTCGAGAGCGACGGCGCCGCGCCCCGCCTTCGTCGCCTCCGCCATGGCTTCGAGGATGCGCCGGGCGCGCCCCACCTCCTCTTCGGAGGGGCTGAAGCACTCGTTGGCGAGCGCCACTTGCGAGGGGTGGATCGCCCATTTGCCCTCGCAGCCCAGCGCCGCCGCCCGCCGCGCCGCGGCGCGGTAGCCGTCGGGATCGGAGAAATCGCCGAAGGGCCCGTCCACCGGACGCAGCCCGTTGGCGCGCGCCGCCACCACCATGCGCGCGAGCGCATAATGCCACATATCGCCCCAATGGACCTGCCGCGTCCCGGCGCCGTCCTTGTCGGTCAGCACCGCGTAATCGGGATTGGCGCCGCCGATGGCGACGGTGCGGGCGCGGATCGAGGCCGAGTAGTCGGCGACGCCGAAATGCAGCGATTCGTTGCGCGGCGAGGCGGCGGCGATCGCCTCGACATTCTGCATGCCGAGCGCCGATTCGATGATGAGCTCGAAGCCGATCCGCTTCTTCCAGCCCTTCGCCGCCTCGATCTGCGAGACCAGCATGTCGAGGGCGTAGACATCGGCGGCGGTCCCCACCTTGGGAATCATGATGAGATCGAGCCGTCCGCCGCCGCCTTCGACGACCTCGACGACGTCGCGGTACATGTAATGGGTGTCGAGGCCGTTGATGCGCAGCGACACCACCTTCTCGCCCCAATCGACCTCGTTGAGCGCGGCGATGATGTTGCGTCGTGCCTGCGGCTTGTCGTCGGGCGCGACCGCATCTTCGAGGTCAAGAAACACGATGTCGGCCGCGCCCTGCGCCGCCTTCGCGAAGAATTTCGGCGAGGAGCCCGGCACGGCGAGCTCGCTGCGGTTGAGGCGGGCCGGCGCCTGCCTGATCTGGGTAAAGCTCATCGGATCATCCTCAAATGCGTCGATCCTATTTCCGCCGCGCCAGGGGATGGTGGGCCTCGACGAGGCTGCGCAGACGGTCCTCCAGCACATGCGTATAGATCTGGGTCGTCGCGATATCGGCGTGACCCAGCATCTTCTGAACGCTGCGGAGGTCGGCGCCGTGCCCGAGGAGGTGGCTGGCGAAGGCATGGCGCAGCACATGGGGCGAGACCCGTGCGGGATCGATGCCGGCGGCGAGCGCCAGCTCCTTGAGGAGTTGGCCGCAGCGCCGGCGCGTCAAATGCCCGTCGCCGCCGCGCGAGGGGAAGAGGAAGCGCGAGTCTTCGCCCTGGCGCAGGAAGGCCCCGCGCACCGCGCTATAGGCGGCAAGGGCCGCGCGCGCCGGCTCGCTCAGCGGCACGAGCCGCTCCTTGCCGCCCTTGCCGCGCACGATGAGGACGCGCTCGTCCTTGAGGCGCGCGAGCGGCAGCGTCACCAGCTCGGAGACGCGCAGCCCCGTCGCATAGAGGAGCTCGACGATGCAAAGGAGACGGGCGCCCTCGGGCCCGCTCCTGCGCCGCGCCGCGGCGATGAGCGCCGTCATCTCCTCCTCGCCAAGGAGCTTCGGCAGGGGCCGGCCGAGCCGCGGCGCATCGAGGACGCTCGTCGGATCGTCGCCGCGCACGCCCTCGGCGAGGAGGAAGCGGTGAAACTGGCGGAGCGCCGAGAGCCGGCGGGCGCTGGTGCGCGGCGACAGGCCGGCGCGCGCGATGCCAGCGAAGTAGCGCCGCAGCGCGTCGGCGTCGGCGGCCTCGAGGGCGATGCCCGAGGCGGCGAGGAAACCCGCGAAATCGTCGAGATCGTTGCGGTAGGCGGCGATGGTGAGACGCGCGGCGCCGCGCTCGGCCGCGAGCATTTCGAGGAAGGCCTCGACATGCCGCGACGGCGGCGTCGCCGCGCTCTTGCCGCGCCGCCGGATTTCAGAACGGCCGGCGCGCATCTCGGCGTCTTCGGGGCGCCGCGCCGCTCTGCCCAAGGCGCATCAAAGCCCGCCCGCCAGCGCCGCTTCGAGGGCGAGCGCGCGCGCCTCTTTTTCGAGTCCGACCGCGCGCAGCGCCGCGACCGCCGGGACGAGCCGCGCCGGCTGCGCCGAGAGGCGGTCGCCCTCGCCCGCCGTGATGAGCGTCAAAAGCACGGTCTCGCCGAGGCGCTTCTCCGCCGCGGCACGCGGCAGGTCGAACCAGACGGGCGCGCCCGGCAAGTCGAGGGAGACGAGCGGCAGCTTCGCCGCGAGCGGCGTCCAATCCGCGGGCCCGATCGGCTCGCCCAAGGCGCCGAGGAGGCTGAGGGCGAGGGCGGCACGGCGCGGCCCTGCCTCGTCCTCGGATTTCGCCAGCGCGTCCATGGTCTCGGCGGCGCGCTTGGCGTTCCAACCCGGAGCCTTGTCGGCGAAGGCGAGGCGGAGTACGGGAGCGAGGAGCTGAACCGTCTCGGGATCGGCGGCGGCAAGCCAAGCCTTGGCTTCATCGCCATGGCCCGTGACGAGGAGGGCGCGCGCGGCATCGCCGGCGAGGAAGGCCGTGTCGCCGCTCGGCGGAACCTCGATCAGCAATGGTTCCGCGAGCCGCGACACCAGCACGAAATCGCCGTCCTTGCGCGCCGCATCGAGCATCGTGCGCAGGAGCTCGGCGCGCGCCGCGGCCTGCTTTTGCGCGGCCGCCGCGGCATAGAGGATGGCCTGCCCGCGGGCGCCCTTCACCTTGCCGGCCGCGCTGACGGGACTGGCGCGCTCATCCGCGGTGAGCTCGCTCTTCTCGTAAAGGCTGCGCAGATCGGCGATGGGCAGGGCGCCGAAAGCGGCCGCCCGCTCGGCGGCGGCGAGGCGCTGCCCGTCCGGCGCATTGGGCGATTGCGCCCAGGCGCGCGAGAGCGCCGGCGATGCCGCCGTCAGCGCCTCGTTCGGCAGCGGCAGCTTGGCGTTGCTCAGCAGCGCCAGCTCGAGCGGCGTCGGGTTGGAGAGCCGGTCTAGCTTGCCGCGCCGGCCGCTCTGGGCCGCGATCAGCGCATCGAAGGTCCCGTCCCGCGGCACTTTCTGCTCGCGCAGGAGATCGAGCCCGAGCGCCGCTTTGGCCTGGTCGCCCGCCATGGCCTGGCAGGCGATGAGCGCCCGCGTCCACCAGATGTCCTTGAAGCGCCGCACATCGTCGGTGATGCGCTCGCAGGCGGCTTTGCCGTCGCCGGCGAGGAAGGCGAGCTCGGCGCGCTGCCGCTCCAGCGGCTCGACCGTCTCGTGTCCCGGCACCGCCTCCAGCACCGAGCGCGCCGCGGCGACGTCGCCGGCGGCGATGAGCCGGTCGAGGCGCAGCGCGACGAGGTTCGGCTCGCCGCCGGCCGTCGAAGGCGACTCGCCGGCCGCGCCCGGCGCTACGGCGTTCGAGAGAAGGAGACGCCGTGTCAGATCCTGGAGCGCCGGCGAGGTCGTGACCGGAATGCGCGGCAGCAAGGCGGCGACGAAGCTGCGCGGCGTTCCCTGCCAGAGGTTCGGCGGAAACCCGCCTTGATCGACGCCGAGCGGCCCCGCCCAATTGGGATCGATCGGCGCGAGCTTGTCGACCTCGATCGGCTTGCCCTTCGCGTCGATCGGCGCCGGCGCGGCCGCGGGCTTCACCTCCGGCGCCGCCGGCGGCGGCAGCGTCAGGCGCTGGGGCGGTCCGAGCGGCGCCGGCGGGCCGATGAGAGTGCCGCTCCCTGCCGCCGCGGCCGAAACGCCGGAAGCGAGCAGAAGAAGCGGCGCGAGGAAGCGGAGCGCGCGCCTCCCGTCACTTCGGGAAGCGGGCATCGGGAATGACCTTCTCGACCGGCGTCGAAGGCGCCGGAATGTCCCAGACCGCGAGGAAGACGCCGCCGCCGATGAGCACGACGAAGACCACCGCGAGGGTCATCAGAACCAACTTTCCCATTGCTGCCGATAATCCTGAGCGAGGAGAAGGAGCGATCCGGTCTCAAACGACGGGCTGACGAGGCGCCCCGTCGGCATTAAGGTAGCTCGGCTTTGTGGCCAGTTTGCGGCAATCTAACGGCGAGACAGCATGGTTTCAACGCGCAGCCCTGAGTTGAAGCGGCACCGGACGGAGCGGCGATGACGCCGGCTCCGGTCTTGACGCCGCCGCGCAGCATCGTTCTCGTCGGTCTCATGGGCGCCGGCAAGAGCAATATCGGCCGCCGCCTCGCCGCCCGCCTCGACCTGCCCTTCATCGATGCCGATGCCGAGATCGAGGCAGCCGCCGGCGAAACCATCGAGGAGATCTTCCGCAATCGCGGCGAGGCCGCCTTCCGCGAGGGCGAGCGGCGCGTCATCGCCCGGCTGCTCGAAGGGCCGGTGCATGTCCTGGCGACGGGCGGCGGCGCCTTCATGGACACGCAGACGCGCGCCCGCATCGCCGCCCGTGGCATCTCGATCTGGCTGCGCGCCGACATCGAGGTGCTGCTCGCCCGCGTCGCCCGGCGCGACAACCGTCCCTTGCTGAAAGCAGGCGATCCGCGCGCCATCCTGACCGCGCTCATGGAGAAGCGGCATCCCGTCTATGCCGAGGCCGACATCGTCGTCGACAGCGTCGACGGACCGCCCGAGCTGACCTTGAACCGCGTCCTCGCCGAGCTGAAGCGCTTTCTCGCCGAGGGACGGCAGGCCCCGACGCCGGCGGCCGCGTCGTGACCGCGCCGGCGCGCATCCCCGTCGCCCTCGGCGCGCGCGGCTACGACATTCTCGTCGGCGCCGGGCTTATCGCCGAGGCGGGCGCGCTGATGCGCCCCCTCATGCGCCGGAAGCAGGCCGTCATCGTCACCGATGAAAATGTGGCGCGGCTTCACTTGCCGCCGCTCGAACGGAGCCTCGGCGCCGCCGGCCTCGCGCATCACGCTTTCGTGCTGCCGCCCGGCGAGGAAACCAAGAGCTTCGCCCACTATGCCCGCCTCGCCGAGGACATTCTGGGGCTCGGCATCGAGCGCGGCACGATGCTGGTGGCGCTCGGTGGCGGGGTCATCGGCGACCTCGCCGGCTTCGCCGCCGCCACCCTGCTGCGCGGCATTGATTTCGTGCAGGTGCCGACGACGCTTCTGGCGCAAGTCGACAGCTCTGTCGGCGGCAAGACCGCGATTGATACGCGGCACGGCAAGAACCTCGTCGGCGCCTTCCACCAGCCGCGCCTCGTCCTCGCCGACAGCGACGCGCTGGCAACCTTGCCGGAACGGGAGCTGCGCGCCGGCTATGCCGAGATCGTCAAATACGGCGTTCTCGGCGATCCCGCCTTCTTCGCCTGGCTCGAATCGCATGGCGAAGCCCTTCTCGCCGGCGACGCCGCGCTGCGGCAGGAGGCGGTGGTGACGAGCTGCCGCGCCAAGGCTGCCATCGTCGCCGCCGACGAGCGCGAGAGCGGCGCGCGCGCCCTCCTCAATCTCGGCCACACCTTCGGCCATGCGCTCGAAGCCGAGACGGGATTCGGCGCCGTCCTCCTCCATGGCGAGGGGGTGGCGATCGGCATGTGCCTTGCGCTCGACCTCTCGGTCCGGATGGGATGGTGCCCGGCCGCGGACGCCGCGCGGCTGCGCCGGCATCTCGCCCGGGCGGGCCTGCCGACCGCGCTGCCGCGGCCGAACGGGAAACCGCTCGACCCGGCGCGGCTCCTCGGCCACATGCGCAAGGACAAGAAAGCGCGGGACGGCCGCATCGCCCTTGTCCTCGCTCGCGGCATCGGCCGCGCCTTCGTCAGCGCCGAGATCGCCGAGGACGCCCTCCTCTCCTTCCTCGGCGAGGCGGCGCGAGAGGCGAATGCTGCGCTGCAAAAATAGCGCTGGCATCCCCGGCGCCGACGCCATAAATAGCCGCCATGCCTCTCTCCCCGCCGGCTCCCCGCGAGCATCTCCACACGCGCCAAGTCGAATGCCGCGGCTATCTGCGGTCCGACGGCCTCTGGGAGGTCGAAGGCCATATGACCGACGTGAAGACTTATTCCTTCCCGAGCGACGAGCGCGGCACGGTCGAGGCGGGGACGCCGGTGCACGACATGTGGATCCGCATCACCCTCGACGAGGAGATGGTGATCCGGGCGGTCGAAGCGGTGACGGATGCCGCGCCCTTCGCCCTTTGCCCCGCCATCACGCCCAATTTCCAGCGCCTCGTCGGCCTCGCCATCCGCCCGGGCTTCCTCCCGAAGGTGCGTCAGCTTCTCGGCGGCACCGAGGGCTGCACCCATCTCGTCGAGCTGATGGGACCCATCGCCACCACCGCCTTCCAGACCCTTGCCGCGGCGCGCCGCCGCAAGCGCAAGGATCCGGCCGCGGCCGCCGCCGAACGCAAGCAGCGCCCCCGCCTCCTCGAGACCTGCCACGCCTTCGCCAGCGACAGCGCGGTGGTGAAGCGCCTCTGGCCGGAGCATTATACCGGAGGGTAGATCCAACGCCGCCCGAGAGCCGACTTGATCGGAAGCGAGGCCCAAATCCTCACGTCTCGGACTGGTTGCGCAAACTTCCCTCTCCCGCTTGCGCGAGAGGGTTAGGGTGAGGGCGATCGTTGTGCTTCGATGGCTTGGAGCGCCGCCGCGGCGCCCCTCACCCTGCCCTCTCCCCGGAGGGGAGAGGGTTTTGCGAAGGGCCCTCTCCTCGGAGGGAGACGGTTTTACGAAGGCCCCGCCTCTTCCGGCGCCAGCGTCGTTAGCGACAGGGCGTGGATATCGTGCCGGAGCTCGTCGGAAAGCAGCCGGTAGACGAGGCGCTGGCGGGCG
>JAJPHB010000131.1 GCA_021325525.1 Alphaproteobacteria bacterium | reverse complement strand
TGCGGGAGAGGGTCGGGGTGAGGGCTTCGCTCCACTGTCAGATCGAGTACTGTGTCCAGCGAGCAGACCACCAGGGAGACACGCATGAGCGATGACACGAGACCGCCGCTGCTGACCGGCGGCTGCCAGTGCGGCGCCCTGCGCTACGCGCTCTTCGCCGCGCCCGAGCGCGTCCATCTCTGCCACTGCCGCATGTGCCAGAAGGCGGTGGGTGGCCCCTTCGCGGCGCTGGCGCCGGTGCGGCGCCGCGATTTTGCCTGGACGCGCGGCGCTCCCGCCGCTTTCGACAGCTCCTCCATCGCCTCTCGCGACTTCTGCCCCCGCTGCGGCACGCCGCTCAGCTTCTTCTACCGCGCCAGCGACTGGATCGCGCTCACCATTGGCAGCTTCGACCGCCCGCAAGAGGTGGCGCCGACCCAGCATTTCGGCATCGAGAGCCGCCTCCCCTGGCTCGATGCGATCGCCGGTCTCCCCGCCGAGACGACGGCGGCGACCATGACGGCAGAGCGCAAGCGCCGCATCGCCAACCGCCAGCACCCTGACCACGACACGCCGCCCGACTGGACGCCGCCCTGCTGAGCCTCCTCGAAGCAGCAAAAGCCCCTTGGCCGCGCAGCGGGAGAGCCCCTTCGACTTTCGCTCAGGAGGGCCCGTTGCGCAGCAACGGGAGGGGCGCGCCACCGCGACAGGGCCGCGCGCGACCGGCAGCACGCCTCCCTCTCCCGCTTGCGGGAGAGGGTCGGGGTGAGGGCTCGATCCTTGCCTGGCAACGATTGAGTTCCTGGCGAGCCCCCTCACCCTGCCCTCTACCCTCTCCCCTCTCCGAGGGGAGAGGGTTTGCTGAGTTGCGTGCGCGGCCAGAGTGGATTTATCCGAAAACGATAATGAGTGCCGGCGCCTCGCCGGCGAGAGGCTTTGCGCCCGTTTTCCGCGCCGACGGATTGGCCGTAAGATGCGGGAATGGCGCGGGAGGAGTCGGAAGCGGTCGAAAAACGCGGGCTGCGGCGCGGCTGGACGACGGGGGCGTGCGCGGCGGCGGCGGCGCGGGCGGCGTATGAGGGCTGGCGGCGGGGCCGCTTCCCCGATCCCGTCTCGATCGCGCTGCCGGGCGGGGCGCGGCCGAGCTTTCCCCTCGCTCTCGCCGAGCGCCTGCCCGAAGGGGCGCGCGCCGGCATCGTCAAGGATGCGGGCGACGATCCCGATGTGACGCATGGTGCCCTCGTCATCAGCGAGGTCACGCCGGCGCCGCCGGGGGCGGGCCTCGGCTTTCGCGCGGGGCCCGGCGTCGGCACCGTGACGCGCGCCGGGCTGCCGCTTCCCGTCGGCGAGCCCGCGATCAATCCGGGGCCGCGCCGGATGATCGCCGCCGCCCTCGCAGCAAGCGCGGGCGACGGCGTGGCGCTCGATCTCACCGTCACCGTCTCGATCCCGAATGGCGAGACGCTCGCCGCGAAGACGATGAACGGCCGGCTCGGCATCGTCGGCGGCCTCTCGATCCTCGGCACGACCGGCATCGTCATTCCCTATTCCTGCTCCTCCTGGATCCATTCGATCCATCGCGGCATCGATGTCGCGCGCGCGGCCGGGCTCGGCCACATCGCCGCTGCCACCGGCTCGACCTCCGAGAAGGCGGCGGCGCGCCTCCACGGCCTCCCGGAGACGGCGCTCATCGATATGGGCGATTTCGCCGGGGCGACGCTCAAATATCTGCGGCGGCATCCGGTGGCGCGCCTCACGCTCGCCGGCGGCTTCGGCAAGCTCGCGAAGCTCGCCGCCGGCCATCTCGACCTCCATTCGGCGCGAAGCCGCGTCGAGCCGCGGCGCCTTGCCGAAGAGCTCGGCGCGGCGGGCGCGCCGGCGGCGGTCGTCAGGGCGGCGGAGCAGGCGGCGGGAGCCGCGGAGGTTCTCGCCCTCGCCGCCTCCTGCGGCGCCGATTGCGCCGCGGCGCTCGCCGCGCGCATCGCCGCCGGCGCCCGCGAAGTCGCGCTGGCGACGCTCGCCGGCTCCACTGCGGTCGATGTCCTCGTCGTCGATCGCGGCGGTGCGGTGCTGAGCCATGTCGGGCCCTGACGGAAGGCGCCCGCCGCTCCGCCTGCTGCTGCTCGGCGGCACGGGCGAGGCGGCGGCGCTCGCGGCGGCGATCGAGGCGCGCTTCGGGGCCGCGATCGCGCTCACGACCTCGCTCGCGGGACGGACCGAGCGGCCGGTCGCGGTGGCGGGCGATGTGCGGATCGGCGGCTTCGGCGGCGCCGAGGGCCTCGCGGCCTATCTCCGCGCCCATGATGTGGGTCTCCTCGTCGACGCGACGCATCCCTTCGCCGCGCGCATCTCCGCCCATGCGCGCGCCGCCTGCGAGGCCGCCGGCATTCCCCGCCTGATGCTGCTCCGCCCGCCCTGGCGGCGCCATCCCCTCGACCGCTGGATCGAGGTCGATGATCTCGCCGCCGCGGCGGCGCTCGTCGGCAAGCTCGGGCGCCGCGCCTTCCTCACCATCGGCTCGGGCGAGCTCGCGGCCTTCGCTGGCGTCACCGAGGTGCGCTTCCTCGTGCGCCTCGTCGAGCCGCCGCGGCGCCCGCTCCCTTTGCGCTTCTGCGAGATCGTGCTCGGCCGAGGCCCCTTCACCCTCGCCGAGGAACGCCATCTCTTGCAGCGCCACGCGATCGAGGTCATGGTCTCGAAAGCGAGCGGCGGCGAGGCGACGGAGGCGAAATTGGTGGCGGCGCGCGAGGCCAGT
The DNA here is from genome assembly GCA_021325525.1 of Alphaproteobacteria bacterium. Lineage (GTDB taxonomy): Bacteria > Pseudomonadota > Alphaproteobacteria > ATCC43930 > CGMCC-115725 > URHD0088. Next base: position 20,625 of record JAJPHB010000131.1, on the reverse strand, counting down.
CTTCCGGTCATCATGGTGCGGCGGCCGCCGCCCGAGCCCGGCGAGGCGGTGATTTCGGTCGAGGCGGTGCTCGGCTGGATCGAGCGCTACGCCCTCGCAGCCCGCGGCGGCGGCGCCCGGCGAGGCCGCGCGTGAGTCGCGGAGGGCGCTTCCTTCGGCTTCTCGCCGCCGCGGCCTTCCTCGCCGCCCTCACCGGCGCGGCGCGCGCCGATATCAGCCTCCTCCCCGACCGCACCAACAACATCGTCGCCGCGACCGTCGCCAACGATGTGGATCACGTGAAAATGCTGCTGGCGCGCGGCAGCAACGTCAACGCCGTCGATGTCGATGGACGAACCGGACTTATTCACGCCGCGACGAGCGGCAATGTCGAGATCGCGAAGCTCCTGGTCGAGAACGGGGCGCGGACGGCGATCGCCGACAATGCCGGCAACACCGCGCTCCACTACGCCGCCGAGCGCGGCCATGCGGCGATCGTCCAGCTTCTCCTCGACGCCAAGGCGCCGGTCAACGCGCAGAACCGCGACGGCGCGACGCCGCTGATGCTGGCCGCGGGGCGCGGGCGCGCCGCCGCGGTGAAGCTGCTCCTCCAGCGCGGCGCCGACGCCAAGGCGACGGATTACACCGGCCGCACCGCGCTCGACTGGGCGCAGGACCACCGGCAGATGGAGATCGTGCGGCTGCTGCGCCAATCCGGGGCGAGGTAGTCCCTGGAACCGCAATTCGCTGATACGGCGACTCGGAAAGCATCGTTGCGAGCGCCAGCGAAGCAATCCAGCCCCCACCCTGCCCTCCCCCGCGAGCGGGGGAGGGTTTGGGAGGGGGAGCTTCGTCGGCTTCGGCTCCGCGCATTGACGAAGCCCAGAGCGTCAATCTGGTTTCCGTGAAGGCGCGCCCGTCACGGGCGGCGCGGCCGCAGCACGTGATGGTGGTCAGCGGCGTAGAGCCGGCTCTCGGCGAAAGCGGCGGCGCCGAGGACGCGGCCCACCAGGATGAGCGCGGTGCGCGTCATCCCCGCCGCCTTCACCTCGTCGCGGATGGTGGCGAGCGTGCCGCGCAGGATGCGCTCCTCGGGCCAGCTCACGCGATAGGCGACGATGACGGGGCAGTCGGCCCCGTAATGCGGCACGAGCTCGCGGACGACTCGCGCCAGGTTGTTGATCGAGAGGTGGATGGCGAGCGTCGCGCCGCTGGCGCCGAGCACGGCGAGGCTCTCCTTCGGCGGCATCGCCGAGGCGCGCGTCGCGGTGCGGGTCAGGATGACGGTCTGGCTCTCGCTGGGGAGGGTCAGCTCCATGCGCAGCGCCGCCGCCGCCGCCGCGAAGGCGGGGACGCCCGGCGTCACGTCATAGGCGATGCCGAGCGCGTCGAGCCGGCGCATCTGCTCGGCGATGGCGCCGTAGAGCGAGGGGTCGCCCGAATGGAGGCGCGCCACATCCTGCCCCGCGGCATCGGCGCAGACGATCTCGGCGATGATTTCTTCGAGATGGAGCGGCGCCGTGTCGATGACGCGCGCTCCGGCCGGCGCCGCGGCGACGATCTCGCGCGGCACGAGCGAGCCGGCATAGAGGCAGACGGGGCAGGATTGCACGAGGCGCAGCCCGCGCACCGTGATGAGATCGGGCGCGCCCGGCCCGGCGCCGATGAAATGGACGGTCACCCGCTGCCCTCCCGCGGCGCATCGGCCGCTGCGGCCAGGCGCCGCGCATAGCCGCGCGGCGTATAAAGCCATTGGCGGCGGCCGGCGCGGCCGGCGACGAGGCGCGTCTCGCTATTGCCGACGAGGACCGTCGTCAGCATGTCGGCGCTGTCGGGCGCGAGCGCGCCCAGCGTCGTCACGACGAGGCTCTCCTCGGCGCGGCCGAGATTGCGGGCGAGGGCGACCGGCGTCGCGGCGCGGCGATGCGCCAATAGAATGTCCCGCGCGGCGGCGAGCTGCGCGGAGCGCCGGGCCGAGCGCGGATTATAGAGCGCGATGACGAAATCGGCAGCGGCCGCGGCTTCGAGGCGGCGCGCGATCTGCGGCCAGGGCGTCAACAGGTCGGAGAGCGAGATCGTGCAGAAATCGTGGCCGAGCGGCGCGCCGAGGCGCGCCGCCGCCGCCTGCACGGCCGAGACGCCGGGGACGACGGTGATGGCGCAGCGCCGCCATTCCGGCCGCTCCTCGCGGTCGAGCAGCTCGAAGACGAGGCTCGCGAGGCCGTAGATGCCGGCGTCGCCCGAAGAGACGAGGGCGACGCTCGCGCCGCCGGCGGCGAGGTCGAGGGCGCGCCGCGCGCGTTCGGTCTCAGCGCCGAGCCCGCTCTCGTGCCGCCGCTTGCCGGCGGTGGCGGCGCCGAGGAGGTCGAGATAGAGGCCGTAGCCGACGACATCGCTCGCCGCCGCGAGGGCGGCGCTCGCCTCGGCCGTCCGCCAGGCGGGCTCGCCCGGGCCGATGCCGATGATGAAGAGCCGGCCCTGCCCGCGGCCGAGCGCGGCGGGGTCGAGCGCCGCCGCCGCGCGCGCCACGGCGCAGGTCGCCGAGCGCGAGGCCCGTTTCTCGACGACGAGGCGTCCCGCGGCTCCGACCGCGGCCAGCGCCGCGCCCTCGGCGACGCCCCAGCAGCCGGTCTCGCGGAAGACGCGCTCGGAAGGGTTGCGGAGGCGCGGCGTCTCGGCGAGGAGCGCCTCGGCCGTGAAGAAGCGCGCCGGCACGCCGAGATGCTCGGCGAGGCGGTGCACCGCCGGCTCGTCCGCTTTGAGCTCGTGCGAGACGATGGCGGCGACAGCGCCGGCGGCGAGCCCGGCTTCGGCGAGCGCCGCCTCGGCGAGGCCGATCAGCTCCGGATCGGCGCAGCCGCGCGCGCAGCCGACGCCGAGCGCCAGCACTGGCGGGTGGAAGACGAGCGCCCGCTCGCCGGGCGAGATCGGACGGTCGGTGATGCGGATCGCCTCCTCGCCCGTCTCGTCGAAGCGGATGCTGCCCTGCCGCAGCCAATCGGCATCGGCGGCTTCGATCCGGAGGGCGACCGGGCTGCCCGCGATAAGGGCGGCGGCGATGTCCTTGACGCGCTCGGGATTGGCCATGCGCCAGCCGGGCGGCGGCTCGTCGAGGGCGATGCCGAGGCGGAGATCGCCGGCTGTGGTGATTGCCGCGCTGCCGCCCGTCGCCGCCGCGAGGGCCCGCGCCAGGCGGTTGGCGCCGCGATGACCGCCGAGCAGCGGCACCGCCGCCGAGCCGTCCTCGGCGAGCGCCACGACCGGCGGCTCGCGGCTTTTCTCGGCGAGAACCGGGGCGAGGGCGCGGATCAGAATGCCAGCGGCGCAGACTCCGACGATCGGCGTTCCCGCGGCGAAGAGCGCGGCGATGTGGCGCGCCGTATCGGTGAACAGCGTCTCCGCCGCGATGCCCTTGCCGGCAAGCGCATGCAGGCGCGCCTCCGGCAGCACCGCCTGCGCCTGCCGCGCCGTGTCGAGCGCGCTGCGGCCGAGCACGACGATCGCCGCGCCGCGCGGAAGCTCCGTCCCGCTCATGGCGCTGTCCGCGCCGGAGCGGCGAGGAGGATCATGGCGAAATAGGGGACGCTCTCGGCGGCGACCTCGGCGAGAGGCAGGATGCGCTCGCTGCCGAGGCTCGCGCGCTCGACATAGACGGCGCGCGCGGCGAGGCCGAGGCGCTGCAACACGGCGCGCGCCTTCGCGAAATGGCGGCCGAGCTTGATGATCGCCGCCGATTGCGCGGCGGCAAGGCGCGCTTCGAGGGCTTCGGCCTCGAGCGTCGCCGGGATGATCGTCAGCGTCTCGTTTCGCTCCGTCAGCGGCAGGCGAGCGGCGGCGGCGCAGGCGGCGAGCGAGGAGACGCCGGGCACGATCTCGACGGGAAAGCGCCCGGCGAGGCGCGTGAAGAGATGGATGAAGGAGCCGTAGAAGAAGGGGTCGCCCTGGCAGAGGATCGCGACGTCGCGGCCGGCTGCGAGCTCGGCGCCGATCGCCGCGGCGGCGCGGTCGTAGACGGCTTGCGCCGGGAAGCGCTCGACGCGCATCGGCACCTCGATCGCGATCTCGCGCTGCGCCGGCTTCAGCCAGCGGGCGACGATGCCGCGGGCGAAGCTCTCGCCGCCTTCGGGCGCGGGATATGCGACGACCGGCGCCGCCTCGATGAGGCGCAGCGCCTTCAGCGTCAGGAGCTCGGGATCGCCCGGCCCGACGCCGATGCCGAACGCGGTGCCGGCGCGCATCAGCCGGCCCTCGCGGCGTAGAGGGCGATGGTCATGGGGCGCGAGCTCCGCGAATAATCGACGCCGCTCGCCTCGCCGAGCTTCACCGCCTGCATGCCGCGGGCGCCGAGCGCGGCGCGGAAGCGCGCCTCCTCGCCGCCGGCGACGAGCGCCAGCGCGCCCGGCTCCGCCGCGAGATCCTGCGCCGCCTGCCCGGCATCGGCGCTGCGCGTCTTGCCGCCGAGCAGGAAGACGAGGCTGGGCTCGTTGTAGCCGACCGTCTCGATCATGCTGCTGCCGCGCGGCGGCGGGTGCTTCCAGACGAGCTCCGCCGCGCTGCGGCTGAGCCAGAAGCCGCGGAGCCCCGGCAGGATCGCCGCATAGGCGGGGGCGAAGACGAGGAAACCCGTCGCCGCCAGAAGAGGCGCGGCGGCGATGCCGAAGCCGCTGCCGAAACGGCGCAAGAGCAGGAAGGCGCAGCCGAGGATCGCCGCCGCCGGAACGAGGCTCCACGCCTCGACCCTGCCGCCGAGCGCGATCGGCAGGCCGATGAGAGCGAGGATGAGGGCGGCGCCGACCAGCGCCCAAAGCGCGAAGGCGAGGGCATCGGGGAGCCGCTGGCTCCGGCCCGGCGATGCCGCCGCGCGCCGCAGCAGCGCGCTGCCGATCAAGAGGGCGAGCGCGGGATAGAGCGGCAGGACATAATGCGGGAGCTTCGTCGGCACCAGCTCGAAGACGATCCAGCTCGGAACGAGCCAGGCGAGGAGGAAGCGCAGCGCCGTCTCGCCGCGATGCCGCCAGGCGGCCGTCGCGCCGACGGTAAGAAGCGCCGAGCCCGGCCAGAAGGTGACCGGCAGGAGGAGCAGGTAGGTGAGGGGCGGTGCGCCATGCGATTCCTGCGCGCCGACGAGCTTACCGAGAAAATCGTGCCCGACCGCCTCGCCGGCGAAGGCGCCGCCCGTCGCCGCCTCGATGGCGATGAACCAGGGGAGGACGAGGGCGAGGGCGAGCGGCACGCCCCAGGCGGGTCGGAGCCCGGCGAGCCAGCGCCAACGGCGGTCGGCGATGCCGAGCCCCAGCACGGTGAGGAGGCTGACGAGCGGCAGGACCGGACCCTTGATGAGGATGCCGAGCCCTTCCGCGATCCAGAAGAGAAAAGCGGCGCCGGGCCCGGCGGGCTTTTCCTCGCGCTCGCGGGCATAGACCGCGCCGAGCGCCCCTTGCGCCGCCGCCGTCGCGGCGAGCAGCACGGCGTCGGTCTTGGCGAGATGCGCTTCGGCGACGAGCAGGACCGAAGCCGCGAGCAGCGCCGCCGCGATCAGCGCCGCCGGCCGCCCGACGAGCCGCGCGCCGAAGCCGAAGACGAAGAGGACGGCCGCCGTCGCGCCGAGCAGCGACGGCAGGCGGTAAGGCCAGGCGGCGGTGCTGGCCGGCGCGCTGACGAGCGCGACCGACGCCGCCTGCAGCCAATAGATGCCGGCCGGCTTCTTGTTGCGCGCCTCGTCCTGGAAGCGGATGCGGAGGAGATCGCCGCTCTCCAGCATCTGGCGCGAGGCCTGCATGAAGCGCGCCTCGTCGCGGTCGAGCGGCGGCATTGCGCCGATCCCGGGCAGGTAGAGCGCGAGGCAGAGGGTGAGCAGCAGCGCCCAGGGCCGCCAGCCGCGGCTTGCCGCGGCAAGGCGCGCGGATACGCCCGCTTCCATCATGCCGCGGCGCCGGGCTTCGTCGCCGCGAGCTGCGTCACCGGCAGCAGCGGGCGCCAGGCGAGCTGCGCGCCGATGGGCGCGGCGCGCGCCACGGCGATGCGGGTGAGCGCGCCGCCCCGGCGCTCGCAAAACGCGGCGAGCGCCGCTTCGCCCGCGAGCGTCACCGCATTGGCGACGAGGCGGCCGCCGGCCGGCAAGGTGTCCCAGAGGCTGTCGAGAAGGCCGGCCGTGGCGATGCCGCCGCCGAGGAAGACCGCCTGCGGCTGCGGCAGCCCGGCGAGCGCGGCGGGCGCCTCGCCGCCTTGAATGCGCAGCTCCGGAACGCCGAGCGCCGCGGCGTTGCGGGCGATGAGATAGCGGCGCGCCGCATCGCGCTCGATGGCGATGGCGGCGGTGCGCGGCGCCGCGCGCAGCCATTCGATGGCAATGGACCCGCAGCCGGCGCCGACATCCCAGAGGAGCTGCCCCGGCAGCGGCGCCAGCGCCGCGAGCGTCGCCGCGCGCAGCTCGCGCTTGGTGATCTGCCCGTCATGGAGGAAGGCGTCGTCCGGAAGCCCGGCGGCGCGCGGCAGGATGCGCGCCTCCGGGCCTGCCCGGCAGAGGATGGCGACGGTGTTGAGGTCGGCGCAGCGCCGCTCGCCCCAATCGGCGGCGCTCGCCTCGATGACCGCCTCCGCGGCGCCGCCCAGATGCTCGAGCACGGCGAGCCGGCTCGGACCCCAGCCGGCGGCGCAGAGCAGGCGGGCGATGGCGGCCGGCGTTCCGCCGTCCTCGGAGAGGACGAGGAGGCGCTGATCCGGCGCGAGATGCCGGAGAAGGCGCTCCAGCGGCCGGCCATGCAGGGTCAGCGTCTCGCAATCGGCGAGCGGCCAAGCGAGGCGGGCGGCGGCGAGGCTGAAGGCGCCGAGCTGCGGCAATATGGTCATCTCGGCGCGGTCGAAGCGGCGGGCGAGGGTCACGCCGACGCCGTAGCACATGGGATCGCCGCTCGCCAGCACGGCGACGGGCCGCCCGCGCCGCGCCGCGATGCGCGCCACCGTCGCCTTCAGCGGCCGCTCCCAGGCGAGGCGCTCGGCGCGCCCCGGCGGCACCATGGCGAGGTGCCGCGCGCCGCCGACCAGCAGCTCGGCGCCGGCGATGAGAGTGCGCGCGGCGTCGCTGAGCCCGGCGAGCCCGTCCTCGCCGATGCCGATGATCGAGAGCCACGGCGTCACCGGATCACGCCTCCGCGGCGCCCGCCAAGGCATTCACCGCGGCGGCGGCAAGCGTGCTGCCGCCGCGGCGGCCGGCCAAGGCGATATAGTCGAGGCCGAAGGCGTTTTCGGCGAGCGCCGCCTTCGCCTCGGCGGCGCCGACGAAGCCGACGGCGAAGCCGAGAACGAGGGCCGGCCGCGCCGCCCCCTCCGCGATCAGCTCGAGGAGGCGGAAGAGCGCCGTCGGCGCGTTGCCGATCGCGACGACGGCGCCCGCGAGATGCGGCAGCCAGAGCTCGACCGCCGCGGCGGCGCGCGTCGTTCCGTGGCGCCCGGCGAGATCCGCGACGGCGGGATCGTCGAGCGTGCAGAGGACGGGATTCCCGGCCGGCAGTCGCGCGCGGATGATGCCCTGCGCCACCATTTGCGCGTCGGCGAGAATGGGCGCGCCCGCGGCGAGCGCGGCGCGGCCCGCGCCGACGGCGTCCCTTGACCACCGGAGATCGGCGAGAATGCTCGGATCGGCGCCGGCATGGACGAGGCGCAGCGCCAGCGGATGCAGCGCCTCGGGAAAGCGCGCGAGATCGACCTCGCGGCGGATGAGCGCGAAGGAGCGGCGGTAGATCGCGGCGGGATCGCGGAGATAGTCGTAGCGAGGGCGCGCGCTGGCGGACGGAACGAGCCCCTCTCCGCCACGATGTGGGGGAGAGGCGGGGGTTAGGCGGTTTCGCCGCTTCTCGGCGATGACCGAGGAATCCCCCACCTCGCCCGACCTCTCCGCCCCCGGGGGCGGAGAGGAGCGGGGAGACCGCTTTCGCCGGGCGATCGGACTCGGAGCGCTTGTGGATGACAGCGTGCGGCGCGGCACCATGGCCCGCGCCGTCTTGCCGGTGACGCCGAGCACCCAGCCTTCTTCGCCCTCGACGATCCCGCGCTCCTCGGCGCCGAGGGCGGGATCGCCGGCGAAGACGGCCGCGAGGCGCCCGGCGTCGTCGAGCGCGGCGAAGTGCTGCGCGATGGCGCGCGTCTGTGCCGCGTCCTTGACCTCGTCAGGCGCGTGCGCGACGAGCGAGGGATAGATCTCGGCGAAGACGATGCCGCCGCGGCTGCCGTTTCGCAGCGGCGGCGCGAGGCCCGTCTCGAACGGCCAGACGGCGCCGTGCGCCGCCAGCAGCGCGTCGTCGCGCAGCCGGCGGATGACCGGGATGCCGGTCAGCGCCTGGCTGCCGACGGATCCCGTGCCGAGCAGCTTCCATGCCGGCTGCGGACCGCGCACGCGCTCTTCGACGAGCCGCCGCTCGCCGAGCCCATCGGCGTCGTGCCCGCGGTGATGCGTCGCGGCGAGGAAGGGTCCGATGCGGCGGGGCGGACAGCCCCAGAACGGGAAGGCGCCGCCCGAGATGCGCCGGTTCAATTCGGCGGCCACGGCGAAGCGGTTGTTGCCGTTCTGCGCGTCGTCGCTCAAGAGGCCGGCGATCTCGTCCCAGACGGCGCGCCAGGGCGGGCCTTCGAGACCGAGCCGTGCCGCCAGCCCGCGCGCATAGCCGAAGGGGAAATCGCAGCCGAGGAGGGTTCGGCGCCCGGCCGCCACGTTCGCGGCGAGGATCGCGCGGAGGCGCTGATGCGCCGCATGGCGCGTCGGCGGGTTTTCGAGCGCTTCGACGGCGAGCGCGCCGCCGCCGCGCACGAGGTGGCAGAACCAGATGCTGTCGCTGCCGCGCTTCGGCGCGTTGGCGGCGCTCCAGTCGAGCATCAGATAGGCGTCGAAGAGCGGCGCCATGCGGCGAGCTCACTCCCTTCCGTCCTGCTGGCCGTGATGATGGTGGTGGTCGTGGTGATGGTGGCCGTCATGATCATGATGGTGGTGGTGCGCGCCATCGGTGCCGATGCCGCGCACGTGGTGGTGATGTCCCGTCTGCACGGCGCCGACCTCGTCCGCATACCCCACGATCTGCGTCCGGTATTTGCAGAGCTGGCAATTCATCGCCGGGCTGCCGGTGCGGCTCTCCTCGACGCGCTCGGCGAAGGCGTCGAGGACGCTCGGATGGTCGCGCAGATAGGGCGCCTTGACGAATTCGATCGCGGGAAAGCGCGCGGCGACGGCATCGGTCTCGCTATAGATCCGCTTCACGAGAACGCCCGTGAAAAGAAAATAGGGGAAGACGATGATGCGCGCGAAGCCGAGCCGCGCCGCGCGCTCCAGTGCCGCCGTCACCCGCGGATGCGCGACGCCGCTGAAGGCCGTTTCGGCCCAGCCGAAGCCCATCCCCTCCCACAGCATGCGCGCGACCTTGGCGATGTTGGAGTTGGCGTCGGGGTCGTTGGTGCCGCGGCCGACGACGAGGAGCAGCGTGTCGCCGCGCGCCACCCGCCGCGCCGTCGCGAGCTCGGCCGAGGCGATGCGTGCCGCCGCCGCCTCGAGGAGCTTGCCGTCGATCGCGAGGTCGCGGCCGAAGGTCACCTCGATGCCCGGATTGTCCTTGGCGAAGCTGTTGATCTCCCAGGGCAGGTCGTTCTTCACATGAGTGGCGGCGAAGAGCATGCCGGGAACGGCGAGGATGCGCTTGGCGCCCCGCGCCTTCAGCGCTTCGAGACCGTCGCGGATGATCGGCCGGGCGAATTCGAGATAGCCGGTCTCGACGTCATAGCCCGGCAGCCGCGCCTTGATGCCCGCCGCGACCAGCTCGAATTCGCGGATGGCGTCGATGTCGCGGCTGCCATGGCCGCACACCATCACCGCAGTCTTGTCCATGATCTCTCCCTTGCTGGCGAAGCCCGCCGAAGCCAGTTGACGCGCGCGCCGCGCCGCCACAATCCTCCGGCGCCATGCTCTTCTTCCGTTCGCCGGGTCATTTCGGTCCCGACCCGCTTCTCGTCCTGGTCGGCGCCTTGCTGCTCGATGCGCTCCTCGGCGACATGCCGTTCCTCTTCCGCCGCCTGCCGCACCCGATCGCGCTCGTCGGCAACGCTGTGTCGTGGTTCGAGCGCCGCCTCAACCGTCCGCGGCGCAGCGAGGGCGCGCGGCGGGTCCGCGGAATCGTCACGGTCATCCTGCTGGTCGGGGGAGCGGCGCTGCTCGGCTATGCCGTCGAAACTCTGTGCCGCGCCTTCGCCCGCGGCTGGATCCTCGAGCTCGTCATCATCGCCGTGCTGGTGGCGCAGCGCAGCCTCTTCGATCGCGTCCGCGACGTCGCGGAGGCGCTGGCGAGAAAGGGCCTCGATGCGGGTCGCGCCGCCGTGCGCCATATTGTCGGGCGCGACCCGCAGAGCCTCGATGCGCATGGCGTCGCCCGCGCCGGCATCGAATCGCTCGCCGAGAATCTGAGCGACGGCGTCGTCGCGCCGGTCTTCTGGACCTTGCTCCTCGGCCTTCCCGGGCTCTTCGCCTACAAGACGGCGAACACGCTCGACAGCATGATCGGCCACCGCTCGCCGCGCTATCGCAGCTTCGGCTGGGCGGCGGCGCGGCTCGACGATGTGCTGAACCTGGCGCCGGCGCGGCTCACCGGCGCGCTCATCGCCCTCGCCGCCTTCCTCGCGCCGCAGGCGGCGGGAAGCGAGGCGGTGCGGATCATGCTGCGCGACGCCGGCAAGCACCGCTCGCCCAATGCCGGCTGGCCGGAAGCGGCGATGGCGGGGTCGCTCGGCCTCGCCCTGGTGGGTCCCCGGCGCTATGACGGCCATGTCGCCGAGGATCCGTGGCTCGGCGATGGGCGGGCGCGGGCGATGCCGGCCGACATCAACCGCGCGCTTTTCGTCTATGTCCTCGCCTGCGCGCTGCAGGCCGCCGCCATCCTGGCGCTTTTCATCCTGCTGCCGCCGCCGCATCTCGCCGCCGCCGTGCCGAAAGTCGCCATCTGAGGCGCGCTCAACCCGCATGCGCGATCTCCACGAGGCGTTCCACCGCGACATGCCGCTCGAGATGCGCCGCCAGCGCATCGAGCACCGCCTCGATGCGCGCTTCGTAGGCGAGAGCGGCATCCGCCGCGCCGCCGAGGCTGGCGATGAAGGCGCGGCGGAAGGCGTCGGCGGCGAAGAGCCCGTGCAGGTAGCAGCCGGCGACGGCGCCGTCTTCCGAGCGCGCCCCGTCGAGCCGCCCGTCGGCAAGGCGCAGCATCGGGCGCGCCGTCGCCGGCCCCGTCGTCGCGCCGACATGCATTTCATAGCCGCGGACCGCGGCGCCGGTCGCGAGCTCGGTCGCCGCGGTCTCGCGCAGCGTCTTGCCGGCCCGCAGCACCGTCTCGACCTCGAGGAGGCCGAGCCCCGGCGCCTCGCCCGGCGGGCCTTCGATCCCCTCGGGATCGGCGATGCGGCGGCCCAGCATCTGGTAGCCGCCGCAGAGGCCGAGCACGCGGCCGCCGCGGCGGCGATGCGCCAGGATGTCGATGTCCCAGCCCTCGCGGCGGAGATCGTCGAGATCGGCGAGCGTCGCCTTGGAGCCGGCGAGGAGGACGAGATCGGCCTCGGCCGGCAGCGGGCGGCCCGACGGCACGAGGTCGAGCGCCACATCCGCCTCCGCCGCGAGCGGATCGAGATCGTCGAAATTGGCGATCCGCGGCAGGCGCGGCACGGCGATGCGCAGCCGCCCGGCGGGCCGCGCGGCGGGATAGAAGTCGAGCGCGACGCCGTCCTCGGCCGGCAGCTCGCGCGCCGCCGGAAAGAAGGGCACGATGCCGAGGCTAGGCAGGCCGGTGCGCTCCTCCACGGCGGCGAGCGCGCCGCCCAGCAGGCGGGGATCGCCGCGAAACTTGTTGATGATGTAGCCGCGAAGCCGCGCCCGCTCGCTCAGGGCGAGGAGGGCGTGGGTGCCGACCAGCGCCGCGAGGACGCCGCCGCGATCGATGTCGCCGACGAGCACGACGGGTATGTCCGCCGCCTCGGCGAAGCCCATATTGGCGATGTCGCCGGCGCGCAGATTGATCTCGGCCGGGCTGCCGGCGCCCTCGACGAGGACGATGTCGGCAGCGGCGGCGAGGCGGGCGAAGCTGTCGAGGACGCGCGGCAGGAGGCGCGGCTTGAGGTCCCGGTACTCGAGCGCCGTCGCGGTTCCGAAGACGCGCCCCTGCACGACGATTTGCGCCCCGGTCTCCGATTGCGGCTTCAGCAGCACCGGGTTCATGTCGGCGGCGGGCGCCGTGCCGCAGGCCCGCGCCTGCAGCGCCTGGGCGCGACCGATCTCGCCGCCCTCGGCCGTCACCGCCGCGTTGTTCGCCATGTTCTGCGGCTTGAACGGGCGCACGCGATAGCCGCGCTTGGTCAGCGCGCGGCAGAGCCCGGCGACAAGCAGCGACTTGCCGACATCGGAGCCGGTGCCCTGCAGCATCAGGGCGGCTGCGCGCGTCCCGCTCAGAATTCGATCCCCGCCTGCGCCTTGACGCCGCTGCGGAACGGGTGCTTCACCAGCGTCATCTCGGTGACGAGATCGGCGATCTCGATCAGCTCCGGCTTGGCGTTGCGCCCGGTGACGACGAGGTGGAGGTCGCGCGGCTTGGCGCGCAGCGTCTCGATCACCTCGCCCAAGGGCAGGTAGTCGTAGCGCAGCACGATGTTGAGCTCGTCGAGCAGCACGAGGCGGTAGCCGGGATCGGCGATCATCGCCTTCGCCGTCTCCCAGGCGGCGCGCGCCGCGGCGATGTCGCGGGCGCGGTCCTGCGTCTCCCAGGTGAAGCCCTCGCCCATCGCCTTGCAGGTCACGAGCCCGGGGAATTTCTCGAGCACGATGCGCTCGCCGGTGCTCCACGCGCCCTTCACGAACTGCACGATGCCGACGCGCATGCCGTGGCCGATGCAGCGGAAGACCATGCCGAAGGCCGCCGTCGACTTGCCCTTGCCGGTGCCGGTATGGACGATGAGGAGGCCGCGCTCCTCGGTCTTGGTCGCGAGCATCTTGGCGCGCGCCGCCTTGCGCCGCGCCATCTTCTCGTTGTGGCGGCGGTTGATTTCCTCCTCGCTCTCCTCGATTGCCGCCGTCATCTGCCGGCTCCCTTCCTGCCGAATTCCGCCAAGCGCTCGGCGACGCTGTTGAGGCGCGGCCGCCAGAGGCCGCGCCGGATCGCCTCGGCGAAGCGCCGGCTCGTCTCGGCGAGAGCGTCGGGATTGTGCTCGGCCATGAAGCTGCGGACCCGCTCGTCGAGGAGGTAGGCCTCGTAGAGCAGGTCGAAATGATGGTCCTTGACCGCGCGCGCCGTCGCCGCGAAGGCGAAGAGGTAGTCGACCGTGGCGGCGATCTCGAAGGCGCCCTTGTAGCCGTGCCGCATGACGCCCGCCAGCCATTTCGGATTGGCGGCGCGGGCGCGGACGACGCGGCCGATCTCGTCCTCGAGGCGGTGCGGCCTCGGGCTCTCCGGGCGCGAGTGGTCGAGGTGCCAGATGGCGGGCTGGCGGCCCGAGAGGTGGCGGATAGCGGCGGCGAGCCCGCCTTCGAACTGGTAGTAGTCGTCGCTGTCGAGGAGATCGTGCTCGCGATTATCCTGGTTATGGATGACGGCCTCGGCGGCGGCGAGGCGGGCGCGGAACATCGCATCCTCGGCTTTTCCTTCGGCGCCGCCGCCATAGGCGTAGCCGCCCCAGGCGAGGTAGGCTTCGGCGAGCTCGGCGTCGCCCTCCCAGCCGCCCTGGTCGATGAGCGCCTGGAGACCGGCGCCATAGGCGCCCGGCTTCGCGCCGAAGACGCGGAAGCCGGCGCGCCGCCGCGCCTCTTCCGGAGGGACGCCCTGGCGCTCCAGCACGGCGCTGTCCTCGGCGACGCGCGCCGCCAGCGGGTTGACCTCGGCCGGCTCGCCGAGCGCCGCCACGGCGCGCGCCGCCGAGTCGACGAGGTCGATGAGGTTCGGGAAGGCGTCGCGAAAGAAGCCGGAGACGCGGAAGGTCACATCGACGCGCGGCCGGTCGAGGAGGTTCGCGGGAATGATCTCGAAGCCGGTGACGCGCCCCGTCTTCGTCTCCCAGAGGGGCCGCGCGCCCATCAGGGCCAGCGCCTGCGCCACGTCGTCGCCGCCGGTTCGCATCGCCGCCGTGCCCCAGGCCGAGAGAGCGAGGCGCCGGGGATAGGCGCCGTGCTCCTGCGCATGGCGCTCGACAAGGAGCTGCGCCGATTTCCAGCCCAGTTGCCAGGCCGCCGGCGTGGGCACGGCGCGGCTGTCGAGCGAATAGAAATTGCGCCCCGTCGGCAGCACCTCGGGCCGGCCGCGGCTCGGCGCCCCGGATGGCCCCGGCGCGACGAAGCGGCCGTCGAGCCCGGCGAGCAGCCCCGTTATCTCGGCGGCACCGCAGGCTTCGACCGCCGGTCGGAGCGTGCGCGCGATCCAGGCGAGAACGGGGGCCGCATGCCCGAACTCGGCGCGCTGCTCGAATCCTGTCTCCGGCCTGTTATCGAGGTAGACGGCATCCGCGATCAGCTCTCGCGCCAGCAGCTCCAGCCGCTCCACCGTGTCGCCCGTCGTTCGCCACGGATCGCCGGAAACCGCCGCAAGCGCCGCCGGCCGCGGTCCCGTCCAGGGCGCCGCGAGCTCGCAATCGAGCGGGTCGAAGCCGAGGGCGAGGTCCTCGGCAAGAGCGCGCAGGAGCGATGCCTGCTCCGCCGCCGCTCCGCGCGGCAGGCGGACGAGAGCGACGAGGAGGTGCGTCAGTTGCTCGCCCGCGGGCGAGGTTCCGAAGACATGCAGACCGTCGCGGATCTGCATCTCCTTCAGCTCGCAGAGATAGGCGTCGAGCTTGCCGAGCGCCGCCGCCGTCGGCTCGCCCGCATCGATGCCGCAATCGCGGTCGAGGCCGGTCGCGCGGACGAGGTCGATGATCTGCGCCGCGAGCAGCTTCAGGCGCCGCGGATCGCTCCCCGCGGCTTCGTAATACTCATCGACGAGCCGTTCGAGCTCGGCGAGGCGGCCATAGCTTTCGGCGCGCCGGAGCGGCGGCGTCAGATGGTCGATGATGACGGCGGCGCTGCGGCGCTTCGCCTGCGTGCCTTCTCCGGGATCGTTGACGATGAAGGGATAGAGGAGCGGCAGCGGCCCCAGCGCCGCCTCCGGGAAACACTCGGCCGAGAGCGCCACCGCCTTGCCCGGCAGCCATTCGAGATTGCCGTGCTTGCCCATCTGCACGACGGCGTCGGCGCGGAAGGCGTCGGCGAGCCAGGCGTAGAAGGCGAGATAGCCGTGCGGTGGGACGAGGTCGGGCGAATGATAGCTCTGCGCCGGATCGATGTTGTAGCCGCGCGCCGGCTGCAGTCCGACCGCGATCTTGCCGAGGCGGAAGGCGGGAATGACGAAATGCCCGCAATCGAGCCGGCTCTCGCGGAAGAAGGGGTCGCGCTCGGGCGGGCCCCAGCGCGCCGTCACGGCGTCCTGCACCGCGCGCGGCAGGCTCGCGAAGAAGGCGGCGTAATCGCTGCGCTGCAAAGTCTCCTCGGCCGCGCGGCCGGCGCTCGCCGGGTCGTTGGTCGGACCGGCGAGGAGGCGCCGGATGAGCGCATCGCCGTCGGCGGGAACATCCGTCAGCGCGTAGCCGGCGGCGGCGAGGGCGCGCAGCACATTGACGGCGCCTGCCGGCGTGTCGAGCCCGACGCCGTTGCCGATCCGACCCTCGCGGTTCGGATAATTCGCGAGCACGAGCGCGACGCGCCGTTCCGCCGCCGGCTTCCGCCGCAGACGCAGCCAGTTGCGGGCGAGCTCGGCGACGAAGGCGACGCGGTCGGCGACGGGCCGATGCTCGACGAGGTCGGCCTCCGTCACCGGGTCGCGCGCCATCCCCTCCTTGAAGGAGAGGGCGCGGGTGACGATGCGGCCGTCGACCTCCGGGAGCGCGACATTCATCGCGATATCGCGCGCGTCGAGGCCGCGCGTCCCGGCGCGCCACGCCTCGGCGCTGCCGCCCGCGAGGATGAATTGCAGGACCGGGCAATCGAGGCGGTCGAGCGCCACCTCGCCGCGCGCCGCACCCGGCGCCGCCACCGCGAAGCCGGTGCCGTTGAGGACGATCTCGGGCGGCGCCGCGGCGAGGACCTCGCCGAGGATCGCCGCGGCTTCGCCGTCCTTCAGGCTCTGCACGAAGATCGGCAGCGGGTTGACGCCGCGCGCGGCAAGCGCCGCGATGAGGGCGTCGATCGGCGCGGTGTTCGCCGCCTGCACCAGCGCGCGGTAGAAGAGAATCGCCGCCACCGGCGCCTCGGCGCGCCACTCCGCGCGGATATCGTCGAGGCTCGGCAGCGCTTTCCCCGGCCAGTGCAGGCCGGCCCGCAGCAGCGGCGCCGGCTCGCGCCATTCCGCCGCCGCGAGGCCGGCAAGGTCGGCGGCGTAGCGCAGGAACTGCTCGGCATTGCCCGGCCCGCCCTCGGCGAGATAGCGCCAGAGGCGGTGCAGCGCGTCGGCAGGCAGCGTGCTCAGCGCCGCGAGCTCGGGATCGGGGCGCTCGTCGCCGGGCAGCAGGGCGAGGGCGATGCCGCGCTCGCGCGCCAGCGCCGCGAGGCGGTCGACGCCGTAGGGCCAATAGCCGCGGCCGCCGAGGATGCGCGCGACGACGAGCCGCGCCTCGGCCGCGACGCTCTCGACATAGCGGTCGACGGAGTAGTTGTGGCCGAGGCGCATGAGGTTGGCGAGGCGGAGGCTCGGCCAGCCCGGCTCGGCCTCGCCGAGGCGCCGCTGCGCCGCCGCGAGGCCGGCGATCTCGCTGTCCGCCGCCGACAGCACGACGATCGCGCCCGGGCTCTGCCCGAGATCGACGGCGCTGCTGCCGTCGGCGATCGTTCCCGGCTGCGCGGCGAGGAGATGCATCGTCCGGCTCGGCCTTACTGCGGCGGCAGCTTGCGGAAGCTGATCGCCAAGCGGTTCCAGGCGTTGATCGTCGCCACGGCGAGGGTGAGGTCGGCGATCTCCTTGTCGTTGAAATGGCGCCGCGCCTCGGCATAGACGGCGTCGGGCACGTGATCGGCAGCGACGAGGGTCACCGCCTCGGTCCAGGCGAGCGCCGCGCGCTCGCGCTCGGTGAAGAACGGCGCCTCGCGCCAGACGACGACGCTGTGAAGGCGCCGCGCCTCCTCGCCGTCGCGCAGCGCCTCGCTCGTATGCATGTCGACGCAGAAGGCGCAGCCATTGATCTGCGAGGCGCGCAGGAAGACGAGGTGGCGCAGCTTCGCATCGAGGCTGCTCTTCGCCAGATAGGCGTTGAGCTGGCGCAGGATCGCGGTGCCTTCGGGCGCCGCCTTGTTGTAGTCGAGCCGTGCTTCCATGATGCCCTCCTAGGCTTGCAGCGCCGCGGCGATGGCGGCGCGGTCGAGACCCTTGCGGCCGATGACGACGAGGCGGCTCCGCCTTGCCTCGTCCGCGCCCCAGGGCCGGTCGAAATAGTGGTCGAGGCGGGCGCCGACGCCCTGCACCACCTGCCGCAGCTCCTTGCCGGGAACGGCGAGAAAGCCCTTGAGGCGCAGGATGTCGTGCGCGGTCGCGGCGGCCGCGAGCTTGCGCAGGAAACCGGCCGTGTCGGCGACGGGGCCGCGCTCGACGACGAAGCTCTCGAAATCGTCGTGGTCGTGCTCGCCCGCGGCATCGAGATGCGAGGGGCGGTTCGCCAGATCCTCCTCGGCGGCGGCGCCGAGGCCGAGCAGCAGCGGCGGCGCGATGCGGCCATGCTCGGCCTCGATGAGCTTCACCGCCGGCCGCAGCCGGGCGGCGATGGCGGCGCGCGTCGCGGCGCGCGCCGCGGCGTCGAGGAGGTCGCTCTTGTTGAGGATGACGAGGTCGGCGCAGGCGAGCTGGTCGGCGAACACCTCCTCGAGCGGATTGTCGTGGCCGAGCGACGGGTCGGCGGCGCGCTGCGCCGCCACGGCCGCCGGGTCCTCGGCAAAGCGCCCGGCGGCGACGGCGGCGGCGTCGATGACGACGATGACGCCGTCGACCGAGACGCGGCTCTTCACCTCGGGCCAGTTGAAGGCCTGGACGAGGGGCTGCGGCAAGGCCAGTCCCGAGGTCTCGATGACGATGTGGTCGGGCGCCTCGCCGCGTTCGAGGATGCCCTGCAGGGTCGGCAGGAAATCCTCGGCGACGGTGCAGCAGATGCAGCCATTCGCGAGCTCGACGATGTCGTCCTCGCAGCAGGCCGCCATGCCGCAGCCGAGGAGGAGCTCGCGGTCGATGCCGAGCGTCCCGAACTCGTTGATGACGAAGGCGAGGCGCCGGCCCGCGGCATGGGCGACGAGGTGGCGCAGCAGGCTGGTCTTTCCGGCGCCGAGAAAGCCGGTGACGATGGTTGCGGGAATTTTCTGCGTCATTCGTCAGGTATCCGCTTCTTTCAGCACCAGCGGCAGTCCCGCCGCGATGAAGACGACGCGGTCGGCCGCGGCGGCGATCTTCTGGTTGAGCGCCCCGGCATGGTCGCGGAAGGCGCGCGCCAGCGCGTTCTCCGGCACGATGCCGAGCCCGACTTCGTTGGCGACGAGCACGGCGGGGCCGCGGAGCGCCGGGAGACAGGCGAGCAGCGCCGCGCTTTCCGCCTCGACGTCGCGGCCGGCGAGCATGAGGTTCGAGAGCCAGAGCGTCAGGCAATCGACGAGGACGGGCCGGCCGGGCCGCACCGTCTCGGCGAGAGAGGCGGCGAGATCGAGCGGCGCCTCGACCGTCTCCCAGGCGATGCCCGCCGCCGTGCGGCGCTGGCGGTGGCGGCGGATGCGCTCGCCCATCTCGGCATCGAGCGCCTGCGCCGTCGCGATGTAGGCGGCGGCCGGCGCCGCTTGCCGAACCAGCTCCTCCGCATAGCGGCTCTTGCCCGAGCGCGCGCCGCCGAGGACGAGGCTGAGGCGCGGCAAGGCCGAGGCCGGAAGAGGCGGCGCCGAGGCCGCGGCAAGAGAGGTCACGACTAGCTCCTCCACCCGAGGACAGTCAGTCCAGGCCGGCGCGCGAGGAGGTCTCCTGGCTCGGGGTCACCGACCGCGGCGCCTTCCCGGCCCGCCGCGTCGGGAGGGCCAGTGGCGCGTGCCGCGGTCTCGCCGCTTACAGTTGCGGGGGCAGCGCCGGCATCGCACCGGACTTCCCTGTCTCGCCACGCACAGCCGAAGCTAGCATGGCGCTGGCGCGATGGCCATAGCGCGCTACGCCCCGCCGGCAAGGGTGACGACGCGGCCGCCCGCGGCCTCGGCATCGGCGGCGTCATGCGTCACCAGCAGCGTCGGCAGGGCGCGCTCGCGGGCATGGGTGAAGACGAAGCTGCGGACATCGCGGCGCAGCGCCGTGTCGAGCTTGGCGAAGGGCTCGTCGAGGAGAAGGGCGCGCGGCTCGGCGAGGAGCGTCCGGAGCAGCGCGACGCGGGCGCGCTGGCCGCCCGAGAGCGTCGCCGGATCGCGCGCGGCGAAGCCGGCGAGCCCCGCCTTGGCCAGCGCCGCCTCGATGGCGCGCCGCCGCGCCGCCCGGCCGCGCAGGTGCGGGGCGAGGCCGAAGGCGAGGTTGCCGCCGACCGAGAGGTGCGGGAAGAGCAGATCGTCCTGGAAGAGAATGCCGATGCCGCGCCGCTCGGCCGCAAGGCGCGTCACCTCGCGGCCATCGACATAGATGCGGCCGGTCGCCGTGAACACCGGATCGAGGAAGCCGCCGATATAGGCGAGCAGCGTCGATTTGCCGGCGCCGCTCGCCCCCATGACGGTCACCACCTCGCTCGGCGCCACTTCGAGATCGAGCGGCGGCACGAGGCTTCGCCCGTGGATGGCGATCGCAACGCCGGCAAGGGCGAGGCCGCGCATCACGCCATGCCTTTGCGGCGGCGGTAGATGAGGGCGGGGAGAAGGAGCGCGCCGCTATAGAAGAGGAGCGGCAGGACCGCCTGTAGGAAGGCGTAGAGGCCGACGATACGGCGGTCGCCGCCGCCTGAGAGGGTGACGGCCTCGGTCGTCAGCGTGGCGATGCGGCCGGCCCCGGCGAACACCGTCGGCAGATATTGGCCGACGCTGACCGCGAAACCCACCGCGAGCGCGGTGAGGAGGGGGCGCAGCAGCATCGGCAGCTTGACGCGGAAGAAGACGCGCCACGGCCCGGCGCCGAGCCCGGCGGCGATGCGGGCAAAGCGCGGATCGAGGCTGCGCCAGGGATCGGCGAGGGAGAGGAAGACATAGGGGAGAACGAAGAGGAGATGCGCCCAGACCGTCGCGACGAAGCTGCCGTCGAGGCCGAGGCGCACGAGGATCACCTGCGCGCCGAAGAGGAAGGCGATCTGCGGCACGAGAAGCGGGAGATAGAGCAGCCAGAGCGCCCGGTTGCCGGCCGGGCGGCCGCGGCGCTGTTCGTTTTCGAGGCAGAGCAGGGCGAGCGCCAGCGCGAGGAGGGCGGCGGCGGCGGCGATCGCCGCCGTCGCCGCGGCGGGTGGCAGCACGGCGTCGGCATGCCGCGCCCAGTTTCGGAAGCTCCAATGCGCCGGCAGGAATTCGGGAAAGCGCCAGGATGCGGCGAGCGACCACACCGCCATGCCGGCGAGCGAGAGCAGTCCCGCGGCGAGCGCAAGCCCGCCGAGGCCGGCGCCGATGAGCGCCGCCCCGCGCGCCGCGCCGCGGCGTCC
>JAJPHB010000130.1 GCA_021325525.1 Alphaproteobacteria bacterium | reverse complement strand
GCGTAGCGCGACGGGTCTTTCAACAGCTTGGGGTCGATCATCGGCGTTTCCTCCCTCTTCGGCCGCAATCCGTCCTCTCCCGCGGAATTTGCCGTTGATTATGGGCCGGCCCCTGCCGATGATCCAGCGGTTCGGCAGAAAGGCTCCGCATGACGCTTCCCGCAGCCCGCGACAACCGCGCCGTGAGCATCGCGGCCCGCATCGACCTCGCCGCCGCCTTCCGCTGGGCGGCGCGCCTCGACATGCATGAAGGGGTCTGCAACCACTTCTCGGTGATGCTGCCCGGCGGGCGCTTCCTCATGAACCCGAAGGGCGCGCATTTCGCCCGCATCAAGGCGAGCGATCTCATCGTCATCGACGAGGAGGGCAAGACCCTCGAAGGCACCGGCCGGCCGCTCATGACCGGACACACCATTCACACGCGCATCCATCTGCGCCATCCGGCCGCGCGCGTCGTCCTCCACCTCCACGCGCCTTACTCGACGGCGCTCACGGCGATGCGCGGCGTCCGCCTCGAAATGGTGCATCAGAACTCGGCGCGCTTTCTCGGCGAGGTCGCCTATGACGACCACTTCAACGGCATCGCCGTCGCAACCGAGGAGGGCGAGCGGATGGCGGCGGCAATGGGCGGCAAGCGTATTCTCTTTCTCGCCAATCACGGCGTCATCGTCATCGGCGAGAGCGTCGCGCGCGCCTTCGACGATTTCTACTATCTCGAACGCGCCTGCCGCGTGCAGCTCCTGGCGATGCAATCGGGGACGCCGCTCAGCGTCATGCCGGAGGACGTCGCCCGCATGACGCATGCGCAATGGGGCAACGTCTCGGCCAATGCCGAGCTGCATTTCGCGGCGATGAAGGAGATCCTCGACGCCGAGGAGCCGTCCTACGCCTCTTGAGCGCGCCCCTTATTGCGGGCGGAGCAGCTGCGGCGGGTGGCGCACGACGGTGCGGCGGCCGCGCTTGAAGACGGCCAGCGGCTCGCGGATCTCGGCCACGGCCTGCTCGGGCGTCTGCGCGTCGATGACGACGATGTCCGCCGGATTGCCGATGGCGAGGCCGTAATCCCTAAGGTTGAGCAGCCGGGCCGAGCGCTGGGTCAGCATGGCGAAGCATTCGCGCAGGCGCGGCGCCTGGCTGATCTGGAGGATGTTGGCCTGGAGGTTGGCGATCCGGATCAGCGAGCAGTCGCCGAAGGGCGTCGCCGGGTTCAGCACGTTGTTGGTCGAAAGCGAGCAGTTGACGCCGTGCTCGACGAGGAAATTGGCGTCGGCGACGCCGCGCGGGACGGCATGGTCGCGCTCGCGCCCCATCAGGAAGAGGTCCGTCGCCGGCAGCACCGTGACGGCGATGCCGACATCGGCAAGACGCCGCGCCATCGCTGCGAGCTGATCGGGCGGCATCGCCGACAGTTTCGTCATATGGCCGACGGTGACGCGGCCGCCGAGGCGGTATTCCTCGGTGAGCGCCGCGACGAGGTGAATGTCCATCTCCTCGGGCGTGCTGCCGAAATCGAGGTGAATGTCGACATCGACGTCGAATTCGCGGGCGAGCGCGAAGATCCGGCGGATCTGGCCGGCGGCGTCGGTGTCGTAGCGCGGCGCGCCGCCGATCACCTTGGCCCCGCGCCGCAGCCCCTGGACGAGGAGCTCGTCGGTACCGGGATAATTCGTCAAGCCCTCCTGCGGGAAGACGCAGAGCTCGATGTCGATCGCCCAGGCATAGTCGCGCTGCAGCGACTGGATGGCATCAAAGCCGCGCATGCCGATCGCCGGGTCGAGCTCGACATGCGTCCGCATCCGCGTCGTGCCGTGCAGAATGCACTGCTCCAGCGTCTCGCCGGCGCGGCGGCGGACGTCCTCCACGGTGAAGAGCTTCTTCACCGGCGCGATCCGCTTCACCTGGTTCGACTCGCGCCCGACCTCCGGCGCGCAGCGGTCGATGATCCGCGACTTGTCGAGATGGATGTGAGTCTCGACGAGGCCGGCGCAGGCGAGCCGACCGCCGGCTTCGAAAATCTCGGCATCGGCCGCGAGACCGCGAGCAATGGCGGCGATGCGGCCGCGCTCGACGCCGATATCGACCGGCTGCTCTCCCGCCTCCCGGCCGAGGCGCACATTGCGAATGACGAGGTCCATGCGCGTCCGCTCCTCCCGTGCCGTTCCCCCCGGTCCGACGCTACTTCACCCGCAGATCGCCGCCGGGGCAAGCCTGTCGAGACGGATGACGGGCCCGATCCGTCACCGGACCCGTGCTCGACAGCCCATGGACCGGCTGCTAGTCTTTTTTCGGTGCGTGCCTTGCACGGGTAGTGTCGGACAGGAGAGTCGAGCCGGAAATTCGAAGGGGGGAATCGTCATGACATCGATCGCCATGGGGGCCGATGCGGCCGCCGGCCAGAATCGCAAGGCCATTCTTGCGGGCGTCATCGGCAATGTCCTGGAATGGTACGATTTCGGCGTCTACGGCTATTTCGTCTCGACCATCTCGCAGCTCTTCTTTCCCTCCGACGACAAGCTGGCCTCGCTGCTCTGGACCTTCGGCGTCTTCGGCGTCGGCTTCGTCATGCGGCCGGTGGGATCGATTCTTTTCGGCATCTATGGCGACCGTCAGGGTCGGCGCAAGGCGCTGAGCGCCGTCGTCTTCCTGATGGGCTTCTCGACCCTCGCCATCGGATTGCTGCCGACCTATGCGCAGGTCGGGCTCCTCGCCCCCTTCCTGCTCGTCGTCGTGCGCCTGCTGCAAGGCCTCTCGGCCGGCGGCGAATGGGGCGGCTCGACCGCCTATATCGTCGAGTTCGCGCCCGAGGGAAAGCGCGGCTATGTCGGCTCCTGGCAGCAGGTGAGCGTCGCTGCCGGCTTCCTGCTGGGCTCGCTCAGCGCCGCCTTGCTGAACCAGGTGATGAGCCACGAGACGCTGACCGCCTGGGGTTGGCGCATTCCCTTCATCCTCGGCATCGCCGTCGGCGCCCTCGGCGCCTATTTGCGCTGGCGTCTCGGCGACACGCCCAAATACGCCAGGATCGAGGAGGCGGGCGAGGTTTCGCAGGCGCCCTTGCTGGAAGCGCTCCGCACCTATCCGCGCGAGACGCTGACCATCTTTGGCCTCACCATGCACAACACCGTCGCCTATTACATTCCTATCATCTACATGACGAATTTCATCGTGAATGTGGGCAAGATCCCGCATTCGACGGCGCTGTGGATCGGCACGACCTGCCTCCTCGTCTTCGTCATCATCATTCCGATCTGGGGCGCGCTCTCCGACCGCATCGGCCGCAAGCCGTTCCTTTTGCTGTCCTCCGGCGGTTACATCGTCCTCTCCTTCCCGCTCCTCTGGATGGCCTCGACGGGCAGCGTCGCGCTGGCCTTCATCGCACAGCTGACGATGATCGTCTTCCTCTCCTTCTTCTCGGGCCCCTGCCCCGCGGCTTATTCGGAGATCTTCCCGACGCGCGTGCGCTACACCGCGCTCTCGATCGGCTACAACATCGCGGTCGCTGTCTTCGGCGGCTTTGCCCCGTTCATCTCGACCTGGCTCATCGGCGTCACCGGCTTCAACCTGGCGCCGGGCTTCTATCTCACGGCGGCAGCGATCATCACCTTCGGCTTCGTGCTCAGCATTCGCGAGACCGCCTTCACGCCGCTGCGGTGAGGCGGAAACCGAAGGCCCGTCATCGCGCCGCGCGGCGCGATGTGGCGATCGCGGAGCCGGCCGGAATGGGCTGGATGGCGCGGCTGCGCGCGCCATGACGAAGGGAATTCTGCGCGCGGCGCCGTTCGCTGATCTCGGTCAGGAACGCGCCGCGCTCTCCGGGGGAACCGCATGCTGCCGCCCAAAGACCGTCTGACGATCTGCTTCGCCCATGTCGCCTACCAGTTCCAGCAGCGCTTCGCCGCGCGGGGGACAGGCATCGCCTCTTTCGAGCTGCGCGAGCGCGGCGAGCTCGACCGCCGCATCGGCGAGGCCGATGTCCTCGTGATCTCGGGGCTGTGGCACGACGGCCTCGTCGAGGCGGGGCGGCGCCTCCGCTTCATCCAGTCGATCGGCGCCGGCGTCGACCAGTTTCCGCTCGCGGCGCTGAAGCATCGCGGCATCCGCCTCGCCAGCGCCAGCGGCGTCAATTCCCGCGCCGTCGCCGAGCACGCGATGGCGCTCATCCTCGCCACGGCGCGCCGCCTTCCCGAGGCGCGCGACAATCAGAAGCAGCGGGTGTGGCGCGGCATGATCGGCGATCTGACGCGGCGCGAGGACGAGCTCGGCGGCAAGACGCTGCTGATCGTCGGCCTCGGCCGCATCGGCGGGCGCCTGGCGCAGCTCGCCGCGGCCTTCGATCTGCGCGTCGTCGGGATCCGCCGGAATCCCGCCGCCGGCGCCAACGGCGCCCATTCCGTGCACGGCTTCGGCGAGCTCGCAACGCTGCTGCCGCAGGCCGATTTCGTCGCCCTCGCCTGCCCGCTCACCAAGGAGACGCAAGCGCTGATCGACGGTACGGCGCTGTCGCGCATGAAGCAATCCGCGATCCTCGTCAATGTCGCGCGCGGCCGCGTCGTCGACGAGGAGGCTCTCATTGCCGCCTTGAAGGCGGGCCGGCTCGCCGGCGCCGCGCTTGACGTCACCGTCGAAGAGCCGCTCCCCGCCGCCTCGCCGCTCTGGGACATGCCGAACGTGCTCATCACGCCGCACACCGCCGGCGAGACGCGGCGCTATGAGGACAACGTGCTCGACATTCTGCTCGACAATCTCGAGCGCCAGTGGCACGGCGAAACCGCGCTCCGCAATGAGGTCGTCTGAGCGCCCGATCTCGGGCGAGCGGCGGGCGAAACCCCGCTTGCCGCCGATCCCGGCGCACCGCGCCGGCTGATCCCATGGCGGAGCCGATCGTCGAATATCAGGGCGTCGGGCTCCGCTATGGCGCCTTCCGCGCGCTCGACGGCGTCAGCGAGACCGTGCATCGCGGCGAGCGGGTCGTCCTCTGCGGACCGAGCGGCTCGGGGAAGAGCTCGCTGCTGCGCTGCACCAACGGGCTCGAACGCTTCCAGGAGGGCGACATCCTTTTCGAGGGAATGAGCCTCCGCGCCTGCCGCAACCTGCCGCTGCTGCGGACGCGGATCGGCATGGTCTTCCAGCAATTCGACCTCTATCCGCACATGACTTGCCTCAAGAACCTGACCCTGGCGCCGATGAAGGTGCTGGGCTGGTCCAAAGCCGAGGCGGAGCGCAAGGCGCGAGCGCTGCTCGACCGCTTCGGCATCAGCGAGCAGGCGGCGAAATATCCGGCGGAGCTGTCCGGCGGCCAGCAGCAGCGCGTCGCCATCTGCCGCTCACTCATCCTCGGACCGCAGCTCATGCTCTTCGACGAGCCGACCTCGGCCCTCGATCCCGAGATGATCGGCGAAGTGCTGCAGGTGCTGAAAGAGCTGGCGCGCGACGGCATGACGATGATCATCGTCACGCACGAGATGCGCTTTGCCCGCGAGGTCGCCACGCAAATCCTCTTCATGGATGCCGGGCGCATTCTCGATCGCGGCACGGGCGAAACATTCTTCGCGCGGCCCACGCATCCGCGCACGCGGCAATTCCTGGCACGAATACTCGCTTGAACGAAGGGAGGGGAAAGATGAGCGAAGCGAAGGGCATCGGCCGGCGCGGCCTTCTGGGGTCGCTCGGCGCCGCGGCGGCGCTCGGCCTGTCGCGGCAGGCCGCGGCCGAGACGGCGCCTTGCGCCGAGGACACGCTCGACCGCATCAAGCGCAGCGGCGTCTTCAATCTCGGCGCCCGGCAATCGACGCCGCCCTACGGCTATGTCGACGCGCAGAACAACTGGACCGGCTTCGCGACCGAGATCGCGCAGGCGATCCATGCCGCCGTCGAGCGCGAGCTCAAGGCGAAGATCAAGCTCAACTACGTTCCGGTGACGAGCCAGACGCGGATCCCGCTGCTCCAGAACGGCACGATCGACATGGAGGCGGGCGCCACGGTGGTGACGCGCAGCCGCGCGCGGATCGTCGACTTCACCGTGCCGCATTTCCTCACCTCGACGGAAATCATCGTGCGGGCGACGAGCCCGGTGAAGAGCCTCGCCGATCTCGCCGGCAAGCGCGTCGGCGTGCCTCAAGGCGGGCTCGAAGAGGCGCTCTACCGCGGCCTCAACCAGTCGGGGCGCCTCAACCCCGCCGTCGCCATCATCGGCTTCCCCGACCATCCGCAGGGCTTCACCGCGCTCGGTACCGGCACGATCGATGCTTACAGCTCCGACGGCCCCATCCTCTTCGGCATGAAGGCCAAGGCCGCGAACCCGGCCGACTGGCGGGTTTTCGACCCCGGCGCCAACGTCTTCCTGCAGGCCTTTCCGATCCGGCCGGAAAGCTCGCGCTTCAAGAGCATCGCCGATGTGACCGTCGTCGAGATCTTCGCCGACGGCCGGTGGAACGCGCTCTACGAAAAATACTTCGGTCCCCACGGCGTGGCGCCGTTCGAGAAGACGCCGGCCCTCGCAGCGCTGGCGCTCATGAATGCCTGGCCGGCCGATTGATGCCGCAGCAGATCGACTGGTCGGTCCTGTGGCGGCCGCCCTTCGGCGAGATGGTCGTCGGCGCCGTGCTGACGACCCTCGAACTCTCGCTCGTCTCCTGGGCCTTCGCCCTCATCCTCGGCGTCGCCATCGGAATGGCGCGCGCGGCGCCGCTGCGCGCGGCGCGCCTCCTCGCCACCGCCTATGTCGAGCTCTTCCGCAACATCCCGCTCCTCGTCCAGCTCTTCTTCGTCTACTACGTCCTGCCGCGGCTGCTGCCGGAGCCGCTGCGGCAGGGCTTGTTCCGCCTCGGCTGGGAGCCGGCGAGCGCGGTCCTCACGCTCGCGCTCTACACCTCGGCTAAGATCGCCGAGCATGTCCGCTCCGGCCTCAACGCCGTCGGCCGGCCGGTCCAGCTCGGCGCCCTCTCGACCGGCCTCACCTGGCTGCAGGCGCAGCGCCACGTCGTGGCGCCGCTCGTCCTCCGCACCATCGTACCGAGCCTCGCCTCCGAATTCGTCACCGTCTTCAAAAGCTCCTCGCTGGCGATGACGGTAGGCGTCGTCGAGACCTCCTATCTGACGCAGCAGCTCGGGCTCCAGACCTTTCATTGGATCGAAGCGAATACGATGGGGATCGCGGTCTATCTCGTCTGCGCCTGGAGCGTCGCGCTCTTGATGAGCCTCGTCGAGCGCTGGAGTCGCGTTCCCGGGGTGCTCGGCCG
>JAJPHB010000157.1 GCA_021325525.1 Alphaproteobacteria bacterium | reverse complement strand
GATGCGGCGCAGGGCTTCCTCCTCGGAACCGTCCAGCTCGTCATCGAGCAGCCCGAGAACCAGCCGCACCGTGCCGATCTCGCGAAGATGCTCGTGCGCCGCGGCGCCCGCCGGCGCGGCATCGGCGCCCGCCTCATGGGCGCCGCCGAGGCGGCGGCGCGCGAGGCCGGCAAGACGCTTCTCGTCCTCGACACGGTGACGGGCAGCGATGCCGAGCGGCTCTACCGCCGCCTCGGCTGGGTCCGGGTCGGCGAAATCCCGGGCTATGCGCTGTGGCCTGACGGCCGGCCCTGCCCCACCACCTATTATTACAAGCGCCTCGCCTGAGGCCGGAGACACCGCTTGCCCGAGGGCATCGCCGGCATCACCGTCGCCGCCGCGCTTCTCAGCGCCTTCCTGCACGCGGCGTGGAACGCGGCGGTCAAGGCCTCCGCCGATCCCAAAGGCGCGATGGCGGCGCAGGTCATGGCCTCGGGCCTCGTCGCGCTGCCGCTGCTCGCCGAGCTTCCGCTCCCTTCGGCTGCGGCGCTGCCCTGGCTCGCCGGCTCGGCGCTCTTCAACTTCCTGACCTTCCTCGCGCTTTTGCGCGGCTACGAAGAGGGCGGCGGTTTCGGCCTCGTCTATCCGCTCGCCCGCGCAGTCTCGCCGCTGCTCGTCCTCGGCCTCGCCAGCGCCATCAGCGGCGAGGCGGTCAGCGGATTGGGCACGGCCGGCATCGCTCTTGTCTCCGGCGGCGTCGCCTTCTTCGCCTATGGCGAGGGACGGCAGCATCCGGCCGCGTTCCTTTACGCGCTCCTCGCTGGCGGCGCCTCGGCGGCTTACGCCGTTTGCGACGCGAACGGCGTCCGTCACGCCGCCTCGGTGCTCGGC
Organism: Alphaproteobacteria bacterium; assembly: GCA_021325525.1. Classification (GTDB taxonomy): domain Bacteria; phylum Pseudomonadota; class Alphaproteobacteria; order ATCC43930; family CGMCC-115725; genus URHD0088. The sequence goes on along the minus strand of JAJPHB010000157.1, from coordinate 21,264 downwards.
TACGGCTTCGCCGTCTCGGTGGTGAACGCGCTGGTCTTCGCCAGCTTCTATCGCCTGCGGACGGCGCGCTCCGCCCTCGCCGCCTTGCGCTCGCATTCCGCCATCGCGATTTTGGGCGCGGCCGCCTCGACCCTCTCCTATCTCCTCATTCTCTGGGTCTGGAGCCGGGCGCCCGTCGCTCTCGGCGCCGCCTTGCGCGATACGAGCCTCGTCTTCGCCGCCCTCATCGCGGCGGCGCTCGGCGAGAGGCTGACTCTGCCGCGCCTCGGCGCCATCGCGCTGGTGACGGCCGGCGCCTGCGCCATCCGCTTCGCGTGAGGCGCCGCCGCCGATCTACTGAAGCAAGCCCCAGACCATGAGCGCGGCACCGAGAACCGCAAAGCAGGCGCCGCCGATGATGCTCGACCAATAGGCGCCGGGGCGCCTGCGGCGGTAGATGGGCGGGCCGGGGCCGCGCAGCACCACGCGGCCGCTGCGCAGCGATTGCAGCGTCGGAATGCCGGCCATCACCGCGATCGCGGCGCCGGCCAGGATCGGATGCGCAAAGGTCATTCTCCGCCGAAGCTTATTCCTGAATGCGCCGCGCGGCGACCATTTCACGACTTCCGGCCGGCCCGTTCGATCGCGATATAATCGGGCATGATTTCCCTTCCCGACAGAGAGCCGGTTCCGGGGCGCGACGAGCCGAGTCCGCCGCTTCCGGTCGAGGACAACGTCGCCGCCGGCGAGGGCGTGCTGGCGCGCGGCGTCGCCGCCATTCGCGCCGTCGTCAAGACCTTGCCGCAGCGCCCCGGCGTCTACCGGATGCTCGATGCCAAGGGCGACGCGCTCTATGTCGGCAAGGCGCGTCAGCTCAAGAGCCGCGTCGGCAACTACCTGCACCTCGCCGAACTGTCGAACCGCCTGCGCCGCATGGTCGCCGAGACGGCGTCGATGGAAGTCGTCGTCACCCACACCGAAGTCGAGGCGCTGCTCCTCGAGAGCAATCTCATCAAGCGCCTGATGCCGCGCTACAACGTGCTGCTGCGCGACGACAAATCCTTTCCCTATATCGAGCTCGCCGGCGGCCACGACTTTCCCCAGCTCCTGAAGCATCGCGGCGCCCGCAGCGCCGAGAGCGAATATTTCGGTCCCTTCGCCTCGGCCGGCGCCGTCAACCGCACCCTCATCGCCCTGCAGCGCGCCTTTCTCCTGCGCTCCTGCAGCGACAGCATCTTCGCGAGCCGCACGCGCCCCTGCCTTCTGTACCAGATCAAGCGATGCAGCGCGCCCTGCGTCGGGCGCATCGACCGCGCGGGCTATGCCCGGCTCCTCGACGAGGCGCGCGGGTTCCTCGCGGGTCGCAGCCAAGAGGTCCAAGCGGAGCTCGCGAAGCGCATGCAGGCCGCCTCCGACGCGCTCGATTTCGAGGCGGCGGCGCTCATCCGCGACCGCATCCGCGCGCTCACCCATGTGCAGGGACTGCAGGACATCAACGTCCAGAGCATCGCCGACGCGGATGTCATCGCCGCGCACCAGGTCGGCGGCCAGACCTGCGTCCAGGTCTTCTTCTTCCGCGGCGGCCAGAATTGGGGGAACCGCGCCTATTTTCCGAGCCACGACCGGCAGCTCCCGCTGGCGGAGGTGCTCGCCTCCTTCATCGGCCAGTTCTACGACAACAAGCCGCCGCCGCGCCTGCTCCTCCTCAGCGAGCCGGTCGCCGAGAGCGCGCTCCTCGAAGAGGCCCTCTCGGTGCGCGCCGGGCGCAAGGTCGAGCTGCTGGTGCCGCAGCGCGGCGAGAAGGCGCGCCTCGTCCGCCACGCCCTCGACAATGCGCGCGAGGCGCTGGGCCGCCGCCTCGCCGAAAGCGCCTCGCAGCAGAGGCTGCTGGAGGGCGTGGCGGCGGCCTTCGGGCTCGAGGCGCCGCCGCGCCGCATCGAGGTCTACGACAACAGCCACATCCAGGGCACCAACGCGGTCGGCGCCATGATCGTCGCCGGCCCCGAAGGCTTCATCAAGAACGCCTACCGCAAATTCAACATCCGGGGCGGCAGCATCCCGAGCCAAACTCTGCAAACCCTCTCCACGCCGGGGAGAGGGCAGGGTGAGGGGGAGGCGCCGGTGGCACCTTCTTTGCCCCCACCCCGACCCTCTCCCGCAGGCGGGAGAGGGAGATTCGCAGAGGGCTTGCAAGCAGAAGGGGAGCATCAGAGAGAGCGGGAAGCGAGAGCGGGTGACACCCCGCTCGCCCCCGGCGACGACTACGGCATGATGCGCGAAGTGCTGACGCGACGCTTTGCGCGCGCGCTCAAGGAGGATCCTGAGCGCGCCGAAGGAAGTTGGCCCGATCTCGTCCTCATCGATGGCGGCGCGGGGCAGCTCTCGGCGGCGCTCGACATCATGACCGAGCTCGGCATCGACGATGTCGCCGTCGTCGCCATCGCCAAGGGGCCCGACCGCAATGCCGGGCGCGAGCGCTTCTTCCTGCCGGGCAAGCCGCCCTTCAGCCTCGAGCCGCGCGATCCCGTGCTCTATTTCCTCCAGCGCCTGCGCGATGAAGCCCACCGCTTCGCCATCGGCACGCATCGCGCCAAGCGCGCCAAGGCCCTCGGTCGCTCGCCGCTCGACGAGGTGCCGGGGATCGGCGCCCGGCGCAAGAAGGCGCTCCTCCACCATTTCGGCTCGGCCAAGGTGGTGGCGCGCGCCGGCCTCGCCGAGCTGGAGCGCGTCGAAGGAATTTCGAAGCGCGTGGCGAAAAAGGTTTATGAGCACTTCCACGCCGACGGCTAGAATGGAGCGCAGCGTCTCGCCTTTCGTTTGCGAGGCGGGATCCCCGAGCGATGCTGACCAAGCTCCCGAACCTCCTGACCTTCTCGCGCATCGCGGTGATCCCGCTGCTGGTCGCGACCTTCTACATGCCCGCCGGCTACGCTCATTGGCTCGCCTGCGCGCTCTTCATCGCGGCCGGGGTCACCGATTGGCTCGACGGCCATTTCGCGCGGCGCTGGAAGCAGCAATCGGAGATCGGCCGCTTCCTCGACCCCATCGCCGACAAGCTCCTCGTCGCCGCCGCGCTCTTCATGCTGGCGGCGAGCCAGCGCATCTCGCAGTGGGCGATCCTGCCGGCGCTCGTCATCCTGGCGCGCGAGATCCTGGTCTCGGGGCTGCGCGAATATCTCGCCGGGCTGCGCGTCCGCGTCCCCGTCTCGAAGCTGGCGAAATGGAAGACGGCGATCCAGATGACGGCGATCGGCTTCCTTCTCGTCGGCGAAGCGGGACCCGCCTTCATCCCGGTGCAGGGCGTGGGCGAGGCGCTGCTGTGGCTGGCGGCGCTGCTGACCCTCGTCACCGGCTACGATTACCTGCGCGCCGGGCTGCGCCACATGAACGACGCCGAAGAGCGCCCACGCCAGCGTCGGCTGCCCGCCATCAAGCCGAAGCCCGGCCGCGTGCTGTGATGGGGTGATGCGCATCTTCGGCCTCGCCGGGTGGAGCGGCAGCGGCAAGACGACGCTCCTCATCCGCCTCCTGCCCGTGCTCGTCGGACGCGGGATCACGGTTTCGACCGTGAAGCACGCGCATCACGCCTTCGATGTCGACCAGCCGGGAAAGGATAGCTGGCGCCACCGCGAGGCGGGCGCGCACGAGGTGCTGGTGAGCTCGGCGCGGCGCTGGGCGTTGATGCACGAGCATCGCGGCGCCGCCGAGCCCGGCCTCGACGAGCTCGTCCGCCACATGTCGCCGGTCGACCTCGTCCTCGTCGAAGGCTTCAAGACCCATCCGCATCCGAAGCTCGAAATCCATCGGCAGGCGCTCGGCAAGCCGCTGCTCTGCCGCGATGATCCCTTCATCGTCGCCGTGGCGAGCGACGCGCCGCTCGGGACTCTGCCGGTGCCGCGCCTGTCGCTCGACGACGCCGCGGGGATCGCCGAGTTCATCCTTGCGCATTGCCATTTGAAGGCGGCCTGAATGGCGCAGCTCAGCGAGGATTGCTTCGCCTTCGGCGGCCCGCTCATGAGCGTCGCGACGGCGCTCGACATCCTCGCGCGCCAAGCCGTCGCCCTGCCGGAGCCCGAAGACATCGCCTTGGCCGAGGCGCGCGGGCGCTTCCTCGCCGCCGACCTCGTCGCCCCGTTCGACCTGCCGCCGCACGACAACGCCGCGGTCGATGGCTATGCCGTCTGCCACGCGGATCTGAATGCGGAGAGCGAAACAGTGCTGCCGGTCGGCGGCCGCGCCGCTGCCGGCCATCCGCTCGGTCGGCCGGCGCGGCGCGGCGAAGCCATCCGCATCTTCACCGGCGCGCCCATGCCCGAGGGGGCCGACACCGTCATGATGCAGGAGGACTGCATCGCCGAAGGCGACCGCGTGCGCCTGCGCCCCGGCCTCCGTCGCGGCGCCAACCGGCGGAAGGCCGGCGAGGATGTGCGGCGCGGCGCCGTGGTCCTCGCCGCCGGGACGCGGCTGCGGCCGCAGGATATCGGCCTTGCCGCCGCGCTCGGCTTCGCGCGCGTTCCGGTGTTCCGCCGCCTCCGCGTCGCCCTGCTCTCGACCGGCGACGAGCTGCGCGAGCCGGGGGCGCCGCTGCCGCCGGGCGCCATTTATGACGCGAACCGCCGGGTCATCGCCGCGCTTCTCGAAGGGCTGGGCTGCGCCGTCAGCGATCTCGGCATCCTGCCCGACCGCCCCGGCGCCATTCGCGATGCCCTCGCCGCGGCGGCGGCGGGGCACGACCTCGTCCTCAGCTCGGGCGGCATGTCGACGGGCGAGGAAGACCATGTCAAGGCGGCGATCGACAGCCTCGGCCGGCTCCATTTCTGGCGCCTCGCCATCAAGCCGGGGCGGCCGGTCGCGCTGGGCCAGATCGGCCGCGTGCCCTTCATCGGCCTTCCCGGCAACCCGGTCGCGGTGATGGTGACCTTCCTCGTCCTGGCACGGCCGCTCATTCTGCGCCTTGCCGGCGGGCGCCCCGCCGCGCCGCACGGCTTCCGTGTGAGCGCCGGCTTCGCCTGGACGAAAAAGCCCGAGCGACGCGAATATCTCCGCGCGCGGATCGAGGGCGACGGGGCGGGCGGCTGGATCGCGCGCAAATTCCCGCGCGACGGCGCCGGCATCCTGTCCTCTCTCGTCGAATCCGACGGCCTCGTCGTCCTCCCGGAGGAGCTGGCCCGGGTCGAGCCGGGCGATGCCGTCGAGTTCCTCCCTTTCAGCGAGCTGCTCGATTGAGGCCGCGCCTCTTCCCGCGGCGGGATCGGCCGCTTACCTGTGGATGGCGATGAAGCTCCTCTATTTCGCCTGGCTGCGCGCCCGCATCGGGACCGCCGAAGAGACCCTCGATCCGCCGCCCGAGGTGACGGATGTGGCGTCTCTGCTGCGCTGGCTCCAAGGGCGCGGCCCCGGCTATGCCGAGGCGCTGAAGGATCTCTCCGTGGTGCGCGTCGCCGTCAACCACGACTATGTGCCGCCGAGCCATCCCGTGCGGTCCGGCGACGAGGTCGCGCTCTTCCCGCCGATGACGGGAGGGTGAGAATGATCCGCGTCCAGCGCGAGGATTTCGACCCCGCCGCCGCCCTCGCCGAGCTGACGCGCGGCAATCACCGGATCGGCGGCGTCGCCAGCTTCATCGGTCTCGTCCGCGACGTGGCGGAGGGGGCGCCGCTGCGGGCGATGACGCTCGAGCACTATCCCGGCATGACCGAGAAGAAGCTCGCCGAGATCGAGGCCGAGGCGCGGCGGCGCTGGCCGCTCGAAGCCTCGCTCGTCATCCACCGCTATGGCCGCCTCGAGCCGGGCGATCGCATCGTTCTCGTCGCCACCGCCTCGCCGCATCGCGCCGCCGCCTTCGAGAGCTGCGCCTTCCTCGTCGATTGGCTGAAGACGAAGGCGCCGTTCTGGAAGCACGAGGAGACGGAAGCGGGCGGCCGCTGGGTCGAGGCGCGCGTCGGCGACGACGCCGCGGCCGCGCGCTGGACGCAAGAGTAGGAGCTCCCGTCCGGGGAGAGGACGGCATGACTGGCAGGACGCTCTTCGACAAGATCTGGGACAGCCATGTCGTGGCGATGCTCGAGGACGGCGCGGCGCTCCTCCACATCGACCGCCATCTCCTCCACGATCTCAGCGGCTCGCGCGGGCTTCGCGACTTGGCGGCGAAGGGCTACGCGCTGCGCAATCCGGAGCTCACCTTCGCCACCGTCGACCATGCCGTCTCGAGCGCGCCCGGCCGCGACGCCGTCACCAACCCGGCGGGCGCGCCGCTCATCGAGACGCTGCGGCGCGAGACGGCCGCGCGCGGCATCCGCTTCTTCGATCTCGGCGAGGACGGCAACGGCATCGTTCATGTCATCGGCCCCGAGCTCGGCCTCAGCCTCCCCGGCATGACGATCGTCTGCGGCGACAGCCACACCTGCACGCAGGGCGCGCTCGGCGCCATCGCCTTCGGCATCGGCGCCAGCGAGCTCTTGCATGTGCTGGCGACGCAGACCCTGGTGCAGCGGAAGCCGAAGCGCATGCGCATCCGCTTCGAGGGCAAGCCGGCGGCGGGCATCACGCCCAAGGACATGATCCTCGCCCTCATCGGCCGGCTCGGCACGGCGGCGGGCGGCGGCTACGCCGTCGAATATGCGGGATCGGCGATCCGCGCCCTCGACATGGAAGGGCGCATGACGATCTGCAACCTTTCGATCGAGCTCGGCGCCAAGATCGGCATGATCGCGCCCGACGAGACAACCTTTCACTATCTTGCCGGCCGGCCTTTCGCGCCGCGCGGCGCGGGTTGGGAGCCGGCGCTCGCCGCCTGGCGGCGCCTGCCGGGCGATGACGATGCCGCTTTCGACGCCGAAGCCGCGATCGATGTCGCCGCGATCGCGCCGCAGGTGAGTTGGGGGACGAGCCCGCAAGACGTCGTCGCAATCGACGGCCGCATTCCCGACCCCGCGGCCGAGCCCGACGCCGCGCGCCGGGCGGCGATGGCGGCCGCGCTCGACTATATGGGGCTCCGACCCGGCGCGCCCCTCGCCGGCACGCCCATCGACCGCGTCTTCATCGGCTCCTGCACCAACAGCCGCATCGGCGACCTGCGGGCCGCCGCCGCCATCGCGCGGCGCGGCAGGGTGGCGCCGCGTGTCACGGCCTGGGTCGTGCCGGGCTCCGAGCGCGTGAAGCGCGAAGCCGAGGCGGAAGGGCTCGACCGCGTCTTCCGCGCCGCTGGCTTCGAGTGGCGCGAGCCCGGCTGCTCGATGTGCCTTGCCGCCAATGGCGAGCGCGTTGCGCCGGGGCAGCGCTGCGTCTCGACCTCGAACCGGAACTTCGTCGGCCGGCAGGGTCCGGGCGCGCGCACCCATCTCGCGAGCCCCGCGACGGCCGCCGCCTCGGCGCTCGCCGGCCGCATCGCCGATCCGCGCCGGATCGCGGGTTGAGCCATGGAGCCCTTCACCACGCTGACCGGCATCGCGGCGCCGCTGCTGCGGCCCAACATCGACACGGACATCATCATCCGCATCGAGCGCCTCATCGGCGGCGATCCCAAATCGCTCGGCCCCTATGCCTTCGAATCCTGGCGCTATCGCCCGGATGGCAGCGAGGATCCGGATTTCGTCCTCAACCGCGAGCCCTTTCGCCGCGCGCGCATCCTCATCGCCGGCGAGAATTTCGGCTGCGGCAGCTCGCGCGAGGGCGCGGTCTGGGCGCTGCAAGGATTCGGCATCCTCTGCATCATCGCCCCTTCCTTCGGCGACATCTTCTTCAACAATTGCTTCCAGAACGGCGTGCTGCCGATCCGCCTCGAACGGCCCACCATCGAGCGCCTTGTGGCCTCTCTCGCCGGCGATCCGGCGCGCCCCGTCAGCGTCGATCTCCGCCAGTCGCTGATCCTGGCGCCGCTCAACGAGCGCCTCTCCTTCGCCGTCGATCCCGGGCGCCGGGCGGCCCTCCTCCAGGGCCTCGACGAGATCGGCCGGACCCTCCGGCACGATCAAGCCATCGCCGCCTTCCAGGCCCGCGACCGCGCGGAGCGGCCCTGGGTCTATGCGGCGGAGACGAGGAGCGAAGCATGACAGAGACGATCCGCCGGCTGGTTCTGCTCGGCGGCGACGGCATCGGTCCCGAAGTGATCGCCGAGACGCGGCGCGTCATCGACTGGTTCGCGCGCCATCGCGGCCTCGCCGTCGCCGTCAGCGAGGCGCCCTTCGGCCTCGAAGCCTGGCGACGCCACGGCAAGATCCTGCCGGAGGCGACGATGGCCGAGATCATGGCCGCCGATGCCGTGCTGTTCGGCGCCCGCGGCGGCCCCGGCTACGAGGCGATCCCGCCGGCGGAGGTCAAGGCGGGCAGCCTGCTGCGCCTGCGCCGCACACTCGACGTCTTCGCCAATTTCCGCCCGCTTTTCGCCATTCCCGCGCTCTTTGGAGCGTCGTCGCTGAAGGACCGCGTCCTCGAAGGCGTCGATCTCGTCATCGTCCGCGAGCTGACGGGCGGCATCTATTTCGGCGAGCCGCGCGGCATCGAGCGGCTGCCCGACGGTACGCGCGTCGGCGTCAACACGCACCGCTACACCAGCGCCGAGATCCGCCGCGTCGCCGGCGCCGCCTTCGATCTCGCGCGCCGGCGCCGGCGCCGCGTCTGCTCGGTGGACAAATCGAACGTCATGGAGGCGGGCGCCCTCTGGCGCGAGGAGGTGACGGCGTTGCACCGCGAGGCGTTTTCCGAGGTCGAGCTCTCGCACATGCTCGCCGACAATTGCGCGATGCAGCTCGTGCGCGCTCCCGGCCAGTTCGACGTCATCCTCACCGACAACCTCTTCGGCGACCTTCTCTCCGATTGCGGCGCCATGATCATGGGCTCGCTCGGCATGCTGCCCTCGGCCTCGCTCGGCGCCGCCGACGCCGCGGGCCGCCGGCGAGCGCTCTACGAACCCGTCCATGGCAGCGCCCCCGACATCGCCGGACAGGGCATCGCCAATCCGCTCGGCGCCATTTTGAGCTTCGCCATGGCGCTCCGCCTCACCTTCGAGCGCCCCGCCGAGGCGAAGCTCCTCGAAGACGCGGTGGCGGCGGCCCTGGCCTCCGGAGTGCGCACCGCGGACATCATGGAAGCGGGCGCGCGCCGGGTCACGACCGCCGAGATGGGCAGCGCGGTCTTGGCGAGCCTCTCGCGCCTTCTGACTTAAAAGCGCGCGATTGTCCCTCAGAAGTAGCACTGCTCTGCATGCCCCGATCGCGCTGGTTTTGATTTCGCCCCATCCCGCGCCGGAACGCTCTTCCCGGCCGCCTGTTTCGAGTCATGAGCGAAGCGCGCCGCTGGCAGCGGCCGCGAACTGGAAACGGAAAGAGGTGGCGCATGGCGACCTGGCAATCCGGCCGCTCCGGCAGGCCGCAGACGAATCACTGGCAGGACTGGATCAATCTCCTCCTGGCCATCTGGCTCTTCATCTCGCCCTGGGTGCTGAATTTCGGCAGCGCGCCGGCGACCCAGACCGCAGGCGGCGCCGCGGGCGCCCCGCCGCCCGGCGGCGTCATGACCGGCAACGCGGCCTGGGACGCCTGGGTGCTCGGCGTCATCATCGGCCTCGTCGCGATCAGCGCTATCGCCCAGCTCGCCCCCTGGCAGGAATGGGTGAACCTCGTCCTCGGCGTCTGGGTCTTCATCGCCCCTTGGATCCTCTCCTTCAGCGGCTTGCGCAATGCCGCCTGGGACCATTGGATCGTCGGTTTTCTCGTCTTCATCTTCGCGATCTGGAACCTGTCGACCGTCCGCGTCGTGCCGGTAGATGTCGTGCATGCGGGCGACCGGCCGGGCCGGCCGACCGAGCCCCCCGGCATTTGAGCTAGACCTCGGCGAGGCGCCGGGCGATCTCCTCGCCGCGGTGCAAGGCCGGGACGACGCCCCGCCTGAGGCACGCCAGCGATCCCGCGGCGACGCCCCAGGCGAGGGCGCTTTCCGCATTCCGCGTCGCCGCCCAGCGCGCGGCGAAGGCGCCGGCGAAGGCATCGCCGGCGCCGGTCGTGTCGACGGCCGCCACATCGAGGGCCGGCCGGGCGAGAGGCGCCGCGCCGCGAGCCGCCATGAGGGCGCCGCGGCGGCCGAGCGTAAGGATCGCCGCGCGGCCGAGCCGGGCAACCAGCGCCACCGCGACATCCTCGGGCGAGGCGCCGGCGCCGCAGCCCGCGAGCGCGCCGCCTTCGATCTCGTTGACGACCAGGAAATCGGTGAGCTCCCAGAGCGCCTCGGGCAAGGCGCCGGAGGGCGGCGCCGGAGCCGCGTTGAGAAGGGTGGCGGCGCCCGCCGCCCGGGCGAGGGCGAAGGCGCGGAGCGTCGCCTCCGGCGGCGTTTCGAGCTGCGCCAGGACGAGGCCGGCGCGCGCGATCCGGGCGGCGGCGCGATCCACATCCTCGGCCGACAGGGTGGCGTTGGCGCCGGGAGCAACCGTGATCGCGTTGCGGCCGGCGGCGTCGACGAGAATGAGCGCCGCGCCGGTCGCGGCCTCCGCCCGCGTCGCCACCGCCTCGGCGTCGATTCCTTCGGCGCGCCACAGCGCCCGCGCCGCAGCGCCATGCGCGTCGGCGCCGAGCGCGGCGATGATGGCCACGGCGGCGCCGCAGCGCGCCGCCTGCACCGCCTGGTTGCTTCCCTTGCCGCCATGCGATTCGAGATAGCCGTCGCCCATCCGCGTCTCCCCGGGACGCGGGAAGCGATCGACCCGCATTCCGATGTCGCGGTTGTAGCTGCCGATCACGACGATCCGGGGATTATCCGCCATTCCGCCGCCCATCCGCCATGGAACCCGCTCACCCGGCCCGCGTTCAGTTCCCGACCTGCCAGCGTATCACGCGCAAGGTCGCGGGTGATCAGGAGCATGCGATGAACGGCTTCCTCGTCGGCATCCTCAACGTCTTGAACCAGCTCTTGGCGATCTTCCTCATCGTCTCCGGGACGATCGCCGGCGTCCATGGGCGGTTCGAGCCCTATTACGGCGCCTATGGGCCGCCTCAGAGCTGGGAGGCGGTGATCGGCGGCGTCATCGGCTTCGTCTGCGGCATCATCGCCGCCGGCCTCATCTGCGGCTTCGTCGCGCTCATCATTACGATCAGCCGCGAGCTCAACCTCATCCGCGACCGCCTCGCCTATCCGCCGATCGTCAGCGCGCCGCCGCCCCGGATCTGAGCCGCCCCGCGATCGATCGCGAACAGCTTCGCCCCGGGGCCTGCCGCGCGGAAGACGAGGGGCGCCGAGGGAAGCGGCGCGAAGGGGCCGCCGCCGGCGAAGAGGACATAATCATATTGTGCGAGCGCTCTGCCCACGCGCCCGCCGGGATCGGACCGCCCGGCGACGAGAACATCCCAGAACTCGCCGGGTGAGGCGAGGCTCGCCAGCGCCGCGTAACGCGGGCGCAACCGCAAGGGCTGCTGGCCCGGATCAGCGAAGAGCGTTGGCACGAAGGCGTCGGCGGCGATCACGGCAAGGGCGGCGATATGGGCGACCGGCGGCCCGCGGCGCGGCACGTGAATGGCGTCCGGCGCATAGGCGACGGCGACGCGGCTCCCTTTCGGCACATGCGTCAGCGCCGCGGCGAGCGGCGCCAGCGCGCGCTCATCCGCGGTCCAGACCGCGGCGACGACGGCGATGCGGGCGACGAAGAGAAGGGCGAGGCCGCCGGCGATGACGCGGCGGAAAGGCAGCCTGACCTGCGCCTTCGTGGCGGCGATGAGGAGGATGGCGAGGATGAGCGGCATGCGATGGTCGACCCCCGCCGCCCCGAAAATGCGGTTCGGCATCGCGATCTGCGCCGCGAGCAGCAGCAGCAGTGGCGCCGTCATGGCCGGATGCAGCTTGACCATGCGCCGCCAGCCGCCGAGGACGAAGAGAAGGGCGAGCAGCAGGAAGCTCGCGACGTCGAACCAGGGCACATAATTGTCGACGATGCTGAAGGCGATATCGAACTTGCGGACGAAGCGGCTGTAGAGGATGGGGCCGGAGCCGCCGGAATGACCCGCGGCGAGGAAGAGCGCGACCGGGAGGATGAATTGCGCGCCGGCCGCCGCGAGAGCCCGCAGCCGCGATCTTCCGCTTTCTGCGCCGCGCTCCCGCCACAAGCCCAGCTCGTAGCCGAGGATCATGAGCGCATAAGCGCCGAAGGCGAAGAGGTGCGAGAGATAGATCGCCGAGGCGAAGAGGGCCGCGAGGAAGTGCCTCGCGGGCGCGGCGCGTCGGCGGAGATGCACCCACAGGGCGAAGGCCACGAGCGCCAAGCCCGTGCCGAAGAGGAAGTTGCCGAAGCCCCAGAGCAGCGCGCGATTGTAGAGGAGGAGAAAGGCGAGGCAGGCCCAGGCGCTCCAGCGCTGGAACAGGACGCGATGCAGCGCCGCCGTCCCGCCGGCAAGGAGCAGAAACGTCAAAAGGAGAAAGGCCTTGCCCGCCCATGCGAGCGGCATGATTCGAGCGAGCAGCGGCACGATCGCGTCCATGGCGAGATCGGGAATCGGCCGCCAGACGATCGCGTAGGCCTCGGCGAGCGCGGGCGAGGCCGTCGCCGCCGCGATGATATGCATCCGCGCCATGTGATTGGGCCAATCGACCAGCGGCAGGTTGCCGACGCAGAGGATCGGGACCGCCGCGATTAAAAAGCACAGGGCAAAAAGCGCGGCGAAGCGCGCGGGCGCGAGGCCGGCGCACGCCTGCGATGCGAGCGGCGCCGCGCTCCCGGAGGAGACCGCAGCGCTCTCCCCTTGCTCCGTCCAGATCATTGCCGCGTTGCTGCCAGATCGCCCGGCCCCTGGCAAGCGCCGCGCCTCGCCCGGGTGCGACAACTTTGCCAAGCCTCGCGTAGCGCCGAGTGTTCGCGACGAGCCATTCTTGAGAACTTCCCCGTACCCTCCTTGCGCGGGTGACAGTATTCGCCGGCCCGGGGGCGGCGAGCATTGCTTGAACAGAGGGGGTAGACGATGTTCCAGACCACCACGAAAACGGCGGCGGCGCTCGGCCTTGCCGGGCTGATGCTTGCGGCGAGCTGGTCGGTCGCCGGAGCCGCGCGCTCGGCCGACGAGACAAAGGCCTTCGTCGAGCGTGCCGTGGCGCATATCAAGGATGTGGGCGAGGAGAAAGCTTTCGCCGATTTCAGCCGTCCCAATGGCGGCTTCGTCGATGGCGAGCTCTACATGTTCTGCTACGCCTCGGACGGGGTGAACAAGGCGCATGGCGCCAATCCGAGCTTCGTGGGCAAGAATCTCCTCGGCGTCAAGGACCCGGACGGCGTCCAGGTCAATGCCGAGATCATCAAGGTCGGCATGTCGCAGGGATCGGGCTGGGTCGACTTCAAATGGCCGAACCCGGTCTCGAAGAAGATCGAGGCCAAATCGGCCTATGTCTTCAAGGTCGGCGACCGCACGGTCCGCGGCTCCGGCTACTACAAGGGTTAGGCAGTCCCGGTTGGGGCGGCGCGGGACGGGGTGCCGCCTCCGCCGGACGGCCATTCGCATGCGGCCACGGCCGCCAAAGCCGCCTGGAGTTCCGTCAATGCGGAAGCTCTACGACCTGCCGCTCTGGTCGAAAATCCACATTCCGCCGCTCGTCGTGCTTGCGGCGCTGCTCGGTGTCGCGGCCAGCTCGAAGGTGCGCGCAAGACCTTTGCCGCCTATCGCGACGGCGCGCTCCAAGCGATCGACACGGCAAAGCTCGACGCCGCTTATGGCGCCATGATGATGGGCGCGGTCGAAGACCAGTTCAAAACGCTGCGCCGCGAGCTCGACGCGCTCGGCGCCGATCTGCAGAGGGAGCGCGTCGGCATCGTCGCGGCGATGAGCCCGGATGCCGCGGCCACACGCTTGCAATTCCTGCTCGCCCTTGCCGCCGCGACCGTGCTTTCGATCGTCATCGCGCTCATCGTCGCGCGGCTCATCGCGAAACCGGTGCTTCGCCTCACCGGCATCATGGGCGCCCTGGCGCGCGGCGACACCTCCATCGCAATCCCGGATGCCGCCCGGGGCGACGAGATCGGCGCCATGGCACGCGCCCTCGAGATCTTCAAGGCCGGGGCCCTCGAGAAGGCCTCGCTCGAAGCCGAGGTGGAAGCCGAGCGCGCGCGCCGGACGGCCCGGCAGCAGGCGGTAGAGACGCTTCTCGCCGGTTTCGACCTCTCGATGCGCGGCTCGCTCGCCGAACTCGCCGGCGCCGCGGGAGCGATGCAGAAATCCTCGGCGGCGATGGCGGAGATCGCCGCGCGGGACGACGGCGCAATCGGCGGGCGTCTCCGGCGCCTCCGAGCAGGTCTCGCAAAGCGTCCAGACCCTGGCGGCGGCGACCGAGGAGCTGGCCGCCTCGGTCGCCGAAGTCGGCTCGCAAGTGGCGCGCTCCGCCGAGATCGCCGGCCGCGCCGCGGCGGAAGCCGGCGCCACCGATGCGACGATCCAGGGCCTCGCTGCCGCATCTGAGAAGATCGGCGAGGTGGTGAAGCTCATTCAGTCGACCGCCAACCAGACCAACCTCCTCGCCCTCAACGCGACGATCGAGGCGGCGCGGGCCGGCGACGCCGGGCGCGGCTTCGCCGTCGTCGCCGGCGAGGTGAAGAGCCTTGCCGGCCAGACCGCGAGGGCGACCGAGGAGATCGCGGGGCAGATCGGCGAGATCCAGCGCGTGACGCAGCAGGCGGTCGCGGCGATCCGCACGATCGGCGCCACGATCACCGAGATGAACGGCATCGCCGTGGCGGTCGCATCGGCGGTCGAGCAGCAATCGGCGTCAACGCGCGAGATCACGCGCAGCACGCAGGACGCAGCGCGCGGCACGAGCGAGGTCTCCGTCAACATCGCCGGCGTCAGCGACGGTGCGGGAAAGACCGGCACCGCCGCCGAAGTGGTGACGACGGCCGAGGCGCTCGGCCGCCAATCGGCGCGACTGCACGAGGAAATCGACCAGTTCCTCGCCGCGATCCGCGCCGCCTGTGCGGCGCGGCAGAGCCGCTCAGAGCAGGGCGGCGAGGACGGCGTTGAGGCGCTGCCGCCCGGCCGCCGTCGCGCCGAGGCCCTCGGCGTCGAGGCGCAGAAACCCGCCTTCGACGAGGCGGGCGAGCGATCCCGCATCGAGCAGCGCTTCGGGATCGGCGCCGCATTCGCGGCGGAAGCGGGCGCGCGGCACGCCTTCGGCGAGGCGGAGCCCCATCATGAGCATCTCGCGGAGCCGCTCCGCGGGCGCGATAGCGATGCGCTCGGCGGTGCCATGCCCCTCCGCCTCGACCGCCGCGAGCCAAGTCTCGGGCGCCCGCAGCTGGCGCGTCGCAATCTTCCTCGCCCCCGCGGTGAGGCGGCCATGCGCGCCAGGGCCGATGCCGAGGTAGTCGCCGTAGCGCCAATAGACGAGGTTGTGGCGGCTCTCCGCGCCGGGGCGGGCGTGGTTCGAGATCTCGTAGGCGGGCAGGCCGGCGGCGGCAAGGCGCTCCTGCGTCAGCTCGAAGAGTTCGCCGGAAAGATCGTCCTCCGGCATGGCGAAATCGCCGCGGGCATAGGCCGTCGCGAAGGCCGTGCCCGGCTCGATCGTGAGCTGATAGAGCGACAGGTGATCGCCGGCGAGCGCAAGGGCGCGGTCCAGCTCCCGCCGCCAGGCGGCGACGCTCTGTCCCGGCCGCGCATAGATGAGGTCGAAGGAGAAGCGCGGGAAATGCTGCCGCGCGAGCGCGAGCGCCGCCAGCGCCTCATCGAGGCTGTGGCGGCGCCCGAGGAAGGCGAGCGCTTCCGGATCGAGCGCCTGCACCCCGAGGGAGACGCGGGTGACGCCGACCGCGCGGAAATCGGCGAAGCGCGCGGCCTCGACCGAGCCCGGATTGGCTTCGAGCGTCACTTCGAGATCGCCGGCAAGGCGCCAATGCTGCGCGACGCGTTCCAGCACCGCCGCCGCCGTCGCCGCCGCCATCAGCGACGGCGTGCCGCCGCCGAAGAAGACCGAGGAGACGGTCCGCCCCGCCGTCTCTTCGGCATAGTGGTCGAGCTCGGCGAGGAGCGCGCGCCGCCAAGCCCCCTGATCGACGCTGGCGCGCACATGGCTGTTGAAGTCGCAATAGGGACATTTCGAGGCGCAGAACGGCCAGTGGATGTAGACGGCCAAGGGAGTCGCCTCACCCTGCCCGTCCGAGTGATGCCTCTCCCCTCTTCCCGCGATATCCCTCTCCCTTGCGGGGAGAGGGCAGGGTGGGGGGCCGCCACCGTCGTGGCATAATCCAGCGAACGCGCCAAGCGGAACCATACCCTCACCCTCCCCGCTGCGCGGTTCCCCTCGCTCTCCCCGCCGGGGCGAGGGAGGCGGATGCGAAGGACGTCGACGCGAAGCACGCCGCGACGAGCTTCGCGAAGGCATCGGCGCGGTGGCTGATCCGGTGCTTCTCCTCCGGGTCCATCTCGCCGAAGGTCATGGCGCCGCCCGCCGGGACGAAGATGGGATCGTAACCGAAGCCGCGAAGCCCGCGCGGCGGCCAGACGAGGCGGCCATGGACCTCGCCGCGGAATGTCTCGGCATGGCCGTCGGGCCAAGCGAGCGCGAGGGCGGCAACGAAATGGGCGCGGCGGTCGAGCGTGCCGACGAGCCCCTCCTCGACGCGGCGCATGGCCGCGGCGAAATCCTTCTCCGGCCCCGCCCAGCGCGCCGAATAGATGCCGGGATCGTCGCCGAGCGCCGGCACGACGAGGCCGGAATCATCGGCGAGGGCGGGCAGGCCGCTCCCTTCGGCCGCAGCGCGCGCCTTCAGCTCGGCGTTCTTCTCGAAGCTCGCGCCCGTCTCCTCGGGCTCGGCGAGGCCCAGCGCGCCCGCGGCAAGGACGGCGATGCCGAAGGGGCGCATCAGCGCTTCGAGCTCGCGCAGCTTGCCAGGATTGTGGCTGGCAAGGACGAGGCGGTCGCCGGTGAAGCGCCGGGGCATCGCGGTTCAGCTTCGGCCGAGGCCGACGGCCCGGCGCTGCGCCGTGACGAGCTCGCCGATGCCCTTGCGGGCGAGCGCCAGCATTGTCGCGAAGCTCGCCTCGTCGAAGGCTTGCCGCTCCGCCGTGGCCTGGATCTCGACGATGCCGCCGCGGCCGGTCAGGACGAAATTGGCGTCGGCGACGGCGATCGAATCTTCGGCGTAATCGAGGTCGAGGACGGGCATGTTGCCATGGAGCCCGCACGAGACCGCGGCGACGGAATCGGTGAGCGGCAAGGCGGCGATGGCGCCGCTCTCGACGAGCTTGCGCAGCGCCAGGTGGAGCGCGACATAGCTGCCGGTGATGGCCGCGGTGCGCGTGCCGCCATCGGCCTGCAGAACGTCGCAATCGATGCGCACCTGCCGCTCGCCGAGCGCGGCAAGATCGGTCACGGCGCGGAGCGAGCGGCCGATGAGGCGCTGAATCTCCTGGGTGCGGCCGCTCTGTTTGCCGCGCGCCGCCTCGCGCTCGGTGCGCGTGTGCGTCGAGCGCGGCAGCATGCCGTATTCCGCGGTGACCCAGCCGCGGCCGGTGTTGCGCAGGAAGGGCGGCACGCGCTCCTCTATGCTCGCCGTGCACAGCACATGCGTGTCGCCGAAGCGGGCGAGGCAGGAGCCTTCGGCATATTTGGCGCAGCCCGGCTCGAGCAGGACCGGGCGCATCTGGTCGGCGGCGCGGCCGGAAGGTCGCATAGCGGCTCCATGAGGATGGCGGCGGACGGCGGAAGCTAGTGCGCCGCGGCCGCGGCGTCCAGCGCCGCCGCCCGGCTCGCGGCAGGCGGCATCGAGTTGACGGTCCCGACCACCGTTCCTACATTCCGCACGCCGGCGGCCGGATGCGGCCGCCGGCACGAGATTTGGCGACATGAAGGCGAATTCGCAACCGCTCATCACCGAGCTCAACGAGCGCAGCCGCGACATCTTCCGTCACATCGTCGACGCCTATGTCGAGACGGGAGAGCCGATCGGCTCGCGCACGCTGTCGCGCCGCCTCAACCAGAACCTCTCGCCGGCGACGATTCGCAACGTCATGGCCGATCTCGAAGAGGCGGGGCTCCTCATGGCGCCGCACACTTCGGCCGGCCGCATTCCGACCGATGTCGGCTTGCGGCTCTTCGTGCACGGCCTCCTCGAAGTGGGCGGCATCTCCGAGGACGAGCGGCGCAGCATCGACAGCCAATGCGCTGCCGCCGGCAAGAGCGTCGCGCAGGCGCTCGAAGAGGCGACGGCGATGCTTTCCGGCCTCTCGCATTGCGCAGGGCTCGTCGTGGCGCCGAAGACCGAGCGCCCGTTGAAGCATCTCGAATTCGTCCATCTGGGGCCGGGACGCGCCCTCGTCGTCATGGTCACCGATGACGGGCTCGTCGAGAACCGCGTCATCGACGTGCCGCTCGGCCTGCCGCCGGCGACGCTGGTGGCGGCCAGCAACTACCTCAACGCCCGCCTCGTCGGCCGCACGCTCGACGAGGCGAAGGCGGCGATCGGCGCCGATATCGAGAGCGACCGCGCGCAGCTCGACGAGCTGACGAAGAAGCTGGTCGAGGCCGGGCTGGCGACGCTCGCCGGCGGCGGCAAGGACAGCGCCCTCATCGTGCGCGGCCAGGCGCGGCTGCTCGAAGACGTGACGGCGCTCACCGATCTCGAGCGGCTGCGCGCCCTCTTCGAGGCGCTCGAGACGAAGGAATCGATGCTGCGCCTCCTCGAAGCCACGCGCGCCGGCGAAGGCGTCCAGATTTATATCGGCGCGGAGAATCCGCTCTTCGGCGTCTCCGGCTGCTCGATGATCGTCGCCCCCTACCAGAACAGCCGCGAGCAGATCGTCGGCGCGATCGGCGTCATCGGCCCGACGCGCATCAACTACGCGCGCATCATTCCGATGGTCGACTACACGGCCAAGGTGATCGGGCGGGTGCTCGGGTAGATCCGGGCCGCGCCCGGAACCATTTCATCACGAACCCAGCCTTCGGCAAATCAGTTGGACGGAACACGGCATCATGGATGAGAAGAAGAACGGCAATGGCGCGGCTCCCAACGAGACGCCGGAGCCGGCGCCCGCCAACGAGAACGCGACCGCGGCGCCGGCGCCCAGCCTCGAGGAGCGCCTCGCGGCAGCGGAGGCGCAGGCCGCCGAGATGAGCGAGAAGGCGCTGCGCGCTCTCGCCGAGGTCGAGAACACGCGGCGACGGCTCGAACGCGAGCGCGACGAGGCGCGCAAATACGCGGCGAGCAATTTCGCGCGCGACTTGCTCTCGCCCTCCGACAATCTGCGGCGGGCCCTCGCGAGCGTGCCGCCGGGCGCGGTGAAGGACGAGGTGACGCGCAACCTCCTCGCCGGCGTCGCCGCCACCGAGCGCGAGCTCCTCGCCGCCTTCGAGAAGCACGGGATCAAGCGCATCGATCCGAAGGGCGAGCGCTTCGACCACAATTTCCATCAGGCGATCTTCGAGGCGGAGAACACGGGCAAGCCCGCCGGCACCATCGTCGAGGTGCTGCAGCCGGGCTACATCCAGTACGACCGCCTGCTGCGCCCGGCGATGGTCGGCGTCGCCAAGGGCCCCGTCGCCGCGGCCGAGCCGGCGAAACCCGCCGAAGCGCCGCTGCCCGCGGCGCCGGAGGAGCGCGGCCAGAGCGAGCCGCCGAAGCCGGGAGACCGCGTCGACACCATGGCATGATGCGGCGCCGGTCGCGCGGCCATCCCGCGAAAGACGCGATCGCGACCGTTGTATGGGATCACCGGCTTCCCATATAAACCCTGCACTCGCAAGGGGCATGAACTTGCACGAGGCTATTCCAAGATTCATCACTCAAGGGGGTGTCGCGGTGCCCCCGCGGGCCGCTGCACCCTGCTGCTAAGAAGAGGTTGACATGAGCAAAGTCATCGGCATCGATCTGGGCACGACGAATTCCTGCGTCGCCGTCATGGAAGGCAAGGCGGCGAAGGTGATCGAGAATGCCGAGGGCGCGCGCACGACGCCCTCGATGGTCGCCTTCACCGAAGGCGGCGAGCGCCTCGTCGGCCAGGCGGCGAAGCGCCAGGCGGTGACCAACCCCGAGAACACCTTCTTCGCCATCAAGCGCCTCATCGGCCGCCGCTACAACGACCCGATGGTGAAGAAGGACGTCGATCTCGTCCCCTACAAGATCATCGCCGGCGACAATGGCGACGCCTGGGTCGACAGCCGCGGCAAGAAGCACTCGCCTTCCGAGATCAGCGCCTTCATTCTTCAAAAAATGAAAGAGACGGCCGAGAACTACCTCGGCGAGAAGGTGACGCAGGCGGTCATCACCGTCCCCGCCTATTTCAACGACAGTCAGCGCCAGGCGACGAAGGACGCCGGCAAGATCGCCGGCCTCGAAGTCCTGCGCATCATCAACGAGCCGACCGCCGCCGCCTTGGCCTACGGCATGGAGAAGAAGGGGAGCGGCACGATCGCGGTCTACGACCTCGGCGGCGGCACCTTCGACATCTCGATCCTCGAGATCGGCGACGGCGTCTTCGAGGTGAAGTCGACGAACGGCGACACCTTCCTCGGCGGCGAGGATTTCGACAAGAAGATCATCGACTACCTCGCCGACGAGTTCCGGAAGGAGCAGGGCATCGACCTGCGCAACGACCGCCTCGCCCTCCAGCGCCTCAAGGAGGCGGCGGAGAAGGCCAAGATCGAGCTCTCCTCCTCGATGCAGACCGAGGTCAACCTGCCCTTCATCACCGCCGACCAGACGGGGCCGAAGCACCTCAACATCAAGCTGACGCGGGCGAAGCTCGAAGCGCTCGTCGACGACCTCATCCAGAAGACCGTCGAGCCCTGCCGCAACGCCCTCAAAGATGCCGGCCTCAAGGCCTCGGAGATCCAGGAGGTCATCCTGGTGGGCGGCATGACGCGCATGCCGAAGGTCATCGAGACGGTGAGGCAGATCTTCGGCAAGGACCCGAACCGCTCGGTCAATCCCGACGAGGTGGTCGCCATCGGCGCCGCCATCCAGGCCGGCGTCTTGAAAGGCGAGGTGAAGGACGTCCTCCTCCTCGACGTGACGCCCCTCTCGCTCGGCATCGAGACGCTGGGCGGCGTCTTCACGCGCCTCATCGACCGCAACACGACGATCCCGACCAAGAAGAGCCAGACCTTCTCGACCGCCGAGGACGGGCAGACCGCGGTGACGATCCGCGTCTTCCAGGGCGAGCGCGAGATGGCGGCCGACAACAAGCTCCTGGGCCAGTTCGACCTCGTCGGCATCCCGCCGGCGCCGCGCGGCATGCCGCAGATCGAGGTGACCTTCGACATCGACGCCAACGGCATCGTCAACGTCTCGGCCAAGGACAAGGCGACCGGCAAGGAGCAGCAGATCCGCAT
>JAJPHB010000118.1 GCA_021325525.1 Alphaproteobacteria bacterium | reverse complement strand
GCCGGCGTCGCCTGCCTCGGCCTCTGCTACAACAAGGCGCTGGTGCGCGCGATCGCCGAGTCGCTCGATTTGCCGGTGCCGCTCGAGACCTATTTCAACCCGGACGACCAGGCGGCGACGATTCCCTCGGTCTTCCCGGCGCTCATCAAGCCGAATTACGGCGACTCCTCGATCGGCATCACCCAGGACGCGGTCGTCCATACCTGGGAGCAGGCGATCACCTATCTCGGCAAATTGCGCGAGCAGATGCCGGGCCGGCCGATCCTCATCCAGGAGTTTCTGACCGGATCGGAATACTCGGTCGGCGTCATCGGCAATCCCGGAATGGCCTATCGCGTCCTGCCGGTGCTCGAAGTCGATTACAGCCGCCTCGATCCGGAGCTGCCGCAGCTTCTCTCCTACGAATCGAAATGGATCCCCGATTCGCCTTACTGGAACCAGATCAGCTATCGCGAGGCGCAGCTCGACGAGGACACGCGGCGCAAGCTCATCGACTACTCGAACCTGCTCTTCGAGCGCCTGGGCTGCCGCGACTACGCCCGCTTCGACTTCCGCGCCGACGCCGCGGGCGAGATCAAGCTGCTCGAAGTCAATCCCAATCCGGGCTGGTGCTGGGACGGCAAGCTCAACATCATGGCCAGCATGGCGGGAATGCGGTACTCCGACATGCTGAAGCTCATCATCGAAGCGGGGCAGGAGCGCGTCGCCTTGCAGCAACCCGGCCTTCTCATGCCGCAGCCGGTGAAGCTCGTCGCCAGCCGGCGCTGAGGCGCGCCGCGGCATCGCGGGCCGAGAAATTCGGCCGGCCCGCGTTATGGGATCGCCAGGGTCAGCTCGCCCGCGCCGGCGCGCCGCGGGCGAGTTCGGCTCTCAGAAAGCCGGATCACCGATTTGCCCGGTCATCAGGGCTCTCCGGGGCCGGCCGGCGGAGCCCCGGCCGAGACCGACGGCCGCCTCACCCATTGTCTTTTGCCGCGGCCCGCGCATAGGCGCGGCGCGCGACGCAGCGCTTCGCATACTCGTCGATGACCGGGGCGCTTCGCGCCGCTCTCCCGAGTCGCGCGAAAATTTTTTGTTCGAGGTCAAAAAATCCCTTGCATCGCGGGGGGATGAGCGTATCTATCGCTCCTGTTGACGCACTCGCACGTGCCTATGGCCCATGGTGGTTATGCAACGACGTAACGCGTCCTTTTTGGCAGATCCGGTCAGGGTGGACCGGTCCCGAGAGGGAGGTCGATATGGTTGCTATCCGACGCAGGGCCGTCGCGCCCTGCACTGACACCGTACCCCGGTGCGTCCGGGCGGCTCGCGGGAGCCGTGGCCGTAGGGCGGTCGAACCGAGCAGTCTGGCCTGATTCCGAAAATCCGTGACGTCCGTTATGCGGTGATCGCCGCATGAACGGTTGTGAGGTTGTTCCTTTGCCCGCCGCAAGCGGCGGCCGTGGGGATACGACAATGGCCAAGACTCGCTCGAATGTTGCACTTGCCGTCCGGCCCGCCGCGCGACGCGCGGCCGGGCCCGAAACCGTCCGCGTCGATTGCGCCAATGACCGCGACGTCAATCCCAAGATCGCGCGCTTCCTCGCCGAGAAGCAGCCGGAAACGCCGTGCCTCGTCGTCGATCTCGAGGCCGTGGCGCAGAGCTACGCCATGTTGCGCGAGCACCTGCCGCTCGCGCGAATCTTCTATGCGGTGAAGGCCAATCCGGCGCCCGAGATCGTCGCCATGCTGTGCGGCCTCGGCTCGAATTTCGACGTGGCGAGCCGCGGCGAGATCGAGCTCTGCCTCGGCGAGGGCGCGACCCCCGACCGCCTCTCCTTCGGCAACACCATCAAGAAAGAGCGCGACATCGCGTTTGCCTACGAGAAGGGCATCCGCCTCTTCGCCTTCGACAGCGCGGCCGAGCTCGACAAGCTGTCGCGCGCAGCCCCGGGGGCGCGCGTCTTCTGCCGGATTCTCGTCGATTGCGACGGCGCCGAATGGCCGCTCTCGCGCAAATTCGGCTGCTCGCCCGAAATGGCCGTCGATCTGCTGCGGCAGGCCCGGAGCTTCGGCCTCGATCCCTACGGCGTCTCCTTCCATGTCGGCTCGCAGCAGACCGATCTCGACCAATGGGACAATGCGATCGGCCGCGCCGCGCGCATGTTCTCGCTGCTCGCCGAGGCCGATATCGCGCTCCGGATGGTCAATATCGGCGGCGGCTTTCCCGCGCGCTACCGCAGCGCCGTGCCTGGGATCGCCCGCTACGCCGCGGCGGTCACGAACGCCATGACCAAGCATTTCGGCAATTACCTGCCCGAGATCATCATCGAGCCGGGGCGCTCGCTCGTCGGCGATGCCGGCATCATACAGAGCGAAGTCGTCCTCATCGCCAAGAAGGGCTATGACGAGGAGAAGCGCTGGGTCTATCTCGACATCGGCAAGTTCCACGGCCTCGCCGAGACGATGGACGAGAGCATCAAGTATCGGATCACGGCGCCGGGCAGCGCCGGGCCGCTCGGCCCCACGGTGCTCGCGGGCCCGACCTGCGACAGCGCCGACATCCTCTACGAGAAGACCGAGTACCATCTGCCGCTCGATCTCAAAGTCGGGGACAAGGTCGAGATCCTGGCGACCGGCGCCTATACGTCGAGCTATTCCTCGGTCGGCTTCAACGGCTTCGCGCCGCTGAAGACCTACTGCATCTGACGAGGCGCGGCGCGGGCGACGTCCTGTCGCCCGTGCCGCGTGGGGCCGCGCTCGGAAATCTCGTTCAGCAGCTTCTGCTGCATGGCGGTGGCGAAGGATTGGAAGTTCTCCGCCCGCAGCAGGAATGCGCCCGGCCCGCCGACGACATAATCATTGTAATAAGTCTCGAGCCATGGCTCGCTCGCTAGTATCGCGAGGCCGTTGATGGTGATGCCGTCGGCGACCAGCGAATCGCGGACGGCCTGCACCGGCGGTCCGATATTGGCCATGCCGTCGCCCGAGAGGTCGATCATGCGCCGGTCGGCAGGATCGGGAGCGCGATCGAGCAGCGCCTTCGCCGCCAGCAGCGCGTCGCCGATCGCGGTCAGCCCGTGCGAGGAGCGCTGGCTCGCCCGCACCTTGGCGGCGAAGGCGGCCGCGCTCGCGGCATCGTCGATGCGCGTCCAATCGACCGTCACGACTTGCTTGTCGCGGTCCGACCATTCGATGACGGCGACCTCGATCGCATGGTCCTTGCCCGCGGCGATCGCTTCCGTGACCTGCGGGTTCTCGAAAGCCCGGGCGATCCCCTCGTGCTGGAGCTGGTACTCCTTGGCATCGACGCTTTCCGAGACGTCGACCGCCATGACGAGGGCGAGGTCGACCGGCGCCGCTGCCGCCGCGGTCACGGCGCCCATCGCCAGGACGAGGGCGAGCGCGAGAAGCGCCTCTCTCAGAGAGCGATAGCTCATTCGCATGGCCGCGGATCGACCTGTTCGGGCGGTCGTGCGCTGGCCTCTGCGGCGCGTCCGCGCCATGCCGGGCGAATGCGGTCGACGAGGCCGGACAGCATCAAAAGAGCGCCGGCGACAAAGCCCGCGACCTGCAGCCAGGCTGCGGGGTGCCCGAACCGGGCCGCAAGCACGGTGATGATGAGAATGACGCCGCCGAAGACGGGTAGCATGCCGAGTGAACGCCCTCACGGGCATTTGCGCCATTCCGACCTTGCTGCCGCGAACGGCTAATCGCGCAGACCGGTCCGCTCGGCGGCAATGATCTCGGGTTCGCCGGTGAGCGCCATGCGCGCCCCGCGATCCGCGCGCGAGGGCAAGGGATCGCTCGGATGCAGCATCCAGGCGGCGACATCGTCGATGACGATCTTCGCTTCGATGTCGCGCATCAGCATGTGATAGCCGCTCGGATAGAGCGCGATCCGCTGGCGCGCGCGTGCCGCCGGCGGGAGCGTGGCAACAAAGCGCGCCATCGGTGCGCGCGGGACGACCTGGTCGTTCTCGCCGTAAAGAATGAGGGCCGGCGTGACGAGGCGGGGGGCGGCGATGAGCGCCGCGCCCATCAGATCGACGACGCCGTTGAGAGTGTCGCTGCGCGTGTCCTTGATGACGAGAGGATCGGCACCCAATGCGCGCAGCATCGGCACGTTGTCGGAGGCCCTGATCTTGACGGGGAGGGCATCGGCCGACAGTTTCATCGCGGGAAAGAGGCCGGTAAACCAGAGGCCGGCGCGCTCGAAGAAATTCATCGTCTGCCGTCCCCAGACTGCGGGCGCGACGAGGACGATGCCATCGATTGGCGGCGGAGAGGGGCGGGCCGCGACGAGAATCGCGATCGCGCCGCCCATGCTCTCGCCAAGCAGGTAGATCGGCGTGTCGGGGTAGCGCTGGCGCAGCAGCCAGGCGGCGCGAGCAGCGTCATCAACCATGACGTCGGCGCCGGCCCAACGGCCGCGGCGCGGTCCTGCCCCGAAGCCGCGCTGGTCATAGGCGTAGAGGGCGATGCCTTGGCGCGTCAGCTCGGGTGCCGGCAAGGTGAACGCGTTCGAGTAGTCGTTCATGCCGTGCAGACCGAGGATCACCGCTTTCGGACGGCCCTCCGGTAGAAAGACACGCAAGGGCAGGGAGGTGCCGTCCGCGGTGATGTAGCGATGGTCGGCAAGGCGCGGCCCGGCTGGGATCAGCGCCACCGCTGCCGGCGTCGCCGTGGCAAGCTCGACCGCGCCCGGGGGCGAGCTTTCGGGAAGGGGCTCACCGGCGCAGCCGGCGAGAAGGGCCAGGGAAAGGCAGATGGTCGGAAGGCGCATTTGGGCAGGATCGGCTATGACGGCCGGAGCATGCGGGCGGCATGGTTAATTTTTCCTTGCGCTGCGTCCGCGCCGAGGCTTGCGCGAGCCGGAAGGCTCGGGAATAGTCGTGTCCGACGTTCAGATTTGGAGAGGGGTGCACGTCATGATGTCTTGCCGGGTCACTGCAATCGGCATCGCCGCGGGGGTAGGACTCGCCATGCTGGCATCGGCGCCGATCGCCACGGCGGCCGAGAAGGGGCCGCCGGCCTGCGCCCGGATCAATTTTCGGGCGCTCCCATCCGGACAGAATGACGGCGAGCAGGAGGCGGGGATTTATACCTCCCGCTTCACGCATCTCGAGCTGAAGGCGACGATCAAGAGCGGCGAGGCGCAGGACTATTACGTGACCTCGCACAACAAGAAGCTGGCCCCGCTGAACGGCGCCGTTCCGGCGGCTGCGGTCAATTGCGCCAAGGCGAAGAAGCTGCCGGCGCCCGGCAAGGCGGCCGAAAGCTGCGCGGGCGAGCGCTTCGCCACGGTGATCGCGCATTCCGGCAAGGAGAAAATCGTGCTGCTCTACGGGCTGCACGGCCGCGAGTGGCAGTATTGCAGCGCCAGCACTCTCGGCACGGAGAGCTGAGCGAGGCTGGCGCAGGCCCGCGCCGCCGCCATCCGGGCGGCGGCGGGCCTGCATAATTTTGCCGCCTCGCCCGCGAAGGGCGGGGCAGGAACGGAGCGGTGATGGGGCCCCTCTTAGGCGACAAGCCGCCGAGTGAGGAGCGCCGGCATTGGCCGGCGGACCGAACCTCCCGCGTTCCGTTCTGGATCTACAGCGATCCCGAGATCTATCGCCTCGAGCAGGAGCGGATCTTCGCCGGGCCGTCCTGGAGCTACGTCGCGCTCGAGGCGGAAATCCCGCGGGCGGGCGACTTCAAGCGCAGCGACATCGGCGACAAGCCCGTCATCGTCGTCCGCGACGAGGCGGGCGGCGTCAATGTCGTCGCCAACCGCTGCGCCCATCGCGGCGTCGCCTTCTGCCAGCAGGCGCAGGGCAATGTGAAGGAGTTCCTCTGCCCTTATCACCAATGGACCTACGATCTGCGCGGCAACCTCATCGGCGTGCCGTTCCGACGCGGCTATCGAGGGCAAGGCGGCATGCCGGCCGATTTCGCGGTGGAGGCGAACGGCCTCCAGAAGCTCCGAGTGGCGCGGCGCCACGGCGCCGTCTTCGCCTCCTTCGGCGAGCCCGAGGAGAGCCTCGAAGACTATCTCGGCCCGCTCATGCTGGGCTATTTCGACCGCGTCTTCGCCGGACGGGAGCTCGTGCCGCTGGGCGGCATGCGCCAGCGCATCCGGAGCAATTGGAAGCTGATGGCCGAGAATATCAAGGACCCCTACCACGCGAGCCTGCTGCACGTCTTCCTCGTGACCTTCGGCCTTTTCCGCCTCGACCAGCGCTCCTCGGTCGAGATGGACGAGACGGGTCGGCACGCGGTTCTCGTCAGCCGGAAGGGCGAGCAGGCGGTCAATGACGCGACGCGCCAGATGCGCTCCTTCAAACCGGATTTCACCCTCAACGATGCGCGCCTCCTCGATCCGGTGCGCGAATTCGCCGGCGATGCCACGGTCGTCATGCAGACGCTGTGGCCGAACCTCATCATCCAGCAGCAATCGAACACGCTGGCGATGCGGCAGCTCGTGACGCGCGGCCCCAGTGCCTTCGACCTCGTCTGGACCTTCTTCGGCTACGCCGACGACACGCCCGAGATGCGCCGGCGCCGCCTGCGCCAGGCCAATCTCATGGGGCCGTCGGGTTATGTCTCGATCGACGACAGCGAGGTCATGATGGCCTCGCAAGCCGGCATCTCGCCTTATCCCGGCGCCGAGGGGCTGTTCGAGATGGGCGGGCGCGAGGCGCGGAGCGAGGACCATATGGTGACGGAAGGGGCAATCCGCGGTTTCTACCGGCACTACCGCCGCGTCATGGGCATCTGAGATGACCGCGGCGCCGTCGCTCGAGCTCCGTCTTGCGATCGAGGACCTCAACAGCGCCTATTGCGCCGCGCTCGACGACGGTCGCTATGAGGAATGGCCCGAGCTCTTCGCCGAGGACTGCCTCTACCGGATCGTGCCGCGCGACAATTACGAGCGCGACCTGCCGATCGCGCTCATGCATTGCGAGAGCAAGGGCATGCTGAAGGACCGCGTCATTGCCGTGCGGCAGACGGCATTCTACCTGCCGCGCTTCCTCCGCCACATCGTCAGCGGCATCCGCAGCACGGTCGAAGCCGACGGCACGATCCGCAGCACGGCGAATTATCTCGTGGTCCAGACCTTGCCCGAGCAGCCGACCGAGCTCTTCAATTCCGGCCGGTATCTCGACGTCATACTCCGCGAGGAGGGCGGGCTCCGCTTCAAGGAGCGGCTCTGCGTCTTCGATTCGATCGTCGTGCCGAACTCGCTCGTGGTGCCGATCTAGGCGGAAGGCTCAGGGAGCGGCGTCCTCGCCGGGAGCGCCGCAGGCGATATAGTCGTAGCGACCGACGCCCTGGAGAATGAGGAAGCGGCAGCATCCGCTGCCGCCATTGGAGACGCGGTGTGCGGTGCGCGCCGGCACCGCCCAATCTCCGCCGGCGGCGATCATATGGTCGCCGGCGGGCGCGCGCGTTTCGATGCGGAGCGTGCCTTCGAGGCAATAGAAGCGGTCGGTCACCTCGCTGTGGAAATGCCACGGAATCGCCTCGCCGGGCGCGAGGGTGAAGCGGCTGGCGCGCAGCTCCGGCGTCGCGGCGATCCGCTCGACCTTTTCGACGCTATAGGGGCGCTTCTCCGCCGTTTCGTCCATGCCGCCCTCCTGCCGCTGGCGCCATCCGCTCCGACCATCCCGCTCGGCGGCGGCTTTGGCAACGGAAAAGCAGAAGGGCCGCCTCTGGGGCGGCCCTTCGTCTTCGGAACCACGGCCGGACTTGGCCGCGAAACGGGCTCGTCAGAGCAAGGCTGTGCTGCTCCCGACGGCGATCCCGGTCGCGGCCGAAGCCGCCGGCAGTCCACGATGACTAGACACAGGATCACCTCCTTTCCGTTGTTGCGCGATGGACGGACCATAGGCGAGACGGCGCGCGCCCGCAACTCGCTTTGCCGCGCAGCTTCGCCGTCGCGGCCGTCCCGCGGAATGGCAGCGGCGGCTCCCGAAGGAGCCGCCGCGAGACTCGGCGTGGAGGCTGCGTCAGGAGGTCTTTCGGCGACGCACGATGCCGAGCCCGAGAAGGCCGGTGCCGAGGAGAAGCACCGCCGCCGGCTCCGGAACCGGCGTCAGCGAGTCGAGATCGAAGGTCACGGTCTGAGGCGGCGGATCGCCGTTGCCGAGCGGCCCATCCAGATTCGCCAAAATCACGCCGCCATCGGATCCGTTGCCGGGCGGATTGTCGAAGCTGAAGGTCTTCGTGTCGAAATCGCCGAGATTGAGCGTGAGGGGCAGGCTCGGCGTCGGGAAGACGCCGCCGCCGCTCTGCCCGAGATCGATCGTGCCGTTATCGGCCCCAGACGCGCTGGCGGTGAAGCTGCTGGCGCCCCCTCCCTGGGGCGCGCTCACGACCGTGACGATGGGAGCGCCGCCGGGCGATGGGCCGAAGGAGGCGCTGAAAAGCGGCACGGTGCCGCCGGGCGCGAACACCGAATAGCTCATTTGGGTCAGCGCGTCGTAGGAGGCTGTGCTGCTCGTCGCACCGGGCAATGCGCTGGGCGTCGTATTGTAGCCGAAATTGCCGATCACGGTCGTGCCGGCGGTGAACTGGCCGACTGCGCTCTGTATAGTCCCGGTGAAGTCGTATGAGATCGCTTCCGCCGAAGCTTCCGAGACAAGGCCAAGACAAGAAAATGCGCCGACCAAGATGGCCGCCGCCAATCTGTGGTTAAGATGCTGCGACATCGCCGCGCTGCCCTCTAAATCATTTCACCCTGTGCCGACCCGCGGCACGAATTCTCATTCGATGCGATGCAAGGGCCGTGCCGCGCAACTAAGGCTTTGACCTAAAACGGGGAGGACGGTTAACGCATGCGTTAACCGTAAAGGTTTTGTAAAGAATGCCGACACAATCGCAAATTGACAAAAGCAAATTAACCATGGAAAGACGCTCGCCGTCTGCAATCATTAAGGGTCACGCCTCATCCTCAAGGCGGGTGGGATTTGGCCTGTTCTGAGGAAAACGAGAGACGACGCTGGCCTTTCGGCTCCGCCGCCCAGGTGCTCTGCGGGCAAGAGCCGAGTGTAAGAATCTTCGACAGGTCGCCCCGGGAGCGAAGCGGTTGCTCAATGCGGGGCGATGCGCCCGCCGAGGATCGGCCGCGGCGGCGGCGCCTGATCGGCCAGCGCGAAGGCCCCGCGCACCTCTTTCGCCGCTTTTTCTGCATCATCGCGGGAGCGAGCATGGACCAGCGCGAGCGGCCGGTCGCGACCGACCTCGGCACCGATCCCGGCGATCTGCGTCAGCCCGACAGCATGGTCGATCCGGTCTTCCGTCCGCCGCCTACCGCCGCCCAGCTCGAGCACCGCGATGCCGACACGCCGCACATCGATTGCGGCGACAATGCCTGCCCGCGGCGGCGCCACCGGAAAGCGAACGGGGGCGGCAGGAAGGTGCGAGGCCGGGCGTTCCAGGAGATCGGGCGGCCCGCCCAGCTCCCGCACCATGCGGGCAAAGCGCTCGGCCGCGGCGCCGGAGGCAAGCGCCTCCGCCAGCTTGGCCTCCGCCTCGGGTCGATCGGCGGCGAGGCCGCCGAGGAGAAGCATCTCAGCCGCGAGCGCGATCGTCACGGCGTGGAGACGGGCCTCGCCTCCGGCGCCCGTCAAGAAGCGCACCGCCTCTTCGACTTCGAGGGCGTTTCCGGCGTTCTCGCCCAGCACTTCGTTCATATCGGTGAGGAGGGCCAGCGTCGGCAGTCCCGCCGTTTGAGCCGCCTCGACGATGCTGCGCGCCAGCGCCTCGGCGGCGGCCGGCGCCGCCATGAAGGCGCCCGAGCCGAATTTCACGTCCATCACCAGCCCCTCCAACCCGGCTGCCAGCTTTTTCGAGAGAATGGAGGCGGTGATGAGGGGGATCGACTCGACCGTCGCCGTGACGTCGCGAACGGCGTAGAGCCGCCGGTCGGCCGGTGCAAGTTCCGCGGTTTGGCCGATGATGGCGCAGCCAGCCGACCGCACCGCGTTGCGGAAGCCGGCGATGTCGGGCGCGGTGCTATAGCCCGGAATGCTGTCGAGCTTGTCGAGCGTTCCGCCGGTGTGGCCGAGGCCGCGTCCGGCGATCATCGGCACGAACCCGCCGCAGGCCGCGACGAGCGGCGCGAGGATGAGGCTCACCTTGTCGCCGACGCCGCCCGTCGAATGCTTGTCCAGAACCGGTCCCGGCAAGCCGAGGGATGCCCAGTCGAGCACCGTTCCCGACCGCGCCATAGCCTCCGTCAAGGCCGCCGTCTCCCGCCGCGTCATGCCCCGAAAGAACACTGCCATCGCGAAGGCTGCCGCTTGTCCTTCGCCGATAGAGCCGTCGGCGAGGCCGCGAATGAAGGCGGCGATGGCGGCGGCCTCGAGCTCGCCGCCATCGCGTTTCACGCGGATGATCTCCTGCGGCAGGAGCGAGGGAGCCGCCGGGGGGCTGCCCGCTTCACCCATGGAGGGCATGGGCGGCGATCTCGACGGCGCGGTCGAGCTGCGGATCGGTGCCGGCGGAATACTCCGGCGCGAACGGCACCTCGACCGTGGGGGCGACGCCGACGCCTTCGAGCCGCTCGCCATCGACCCGCACGTCCTCGACCGGCAATTCGAGGAGGCTGCCGTCGCTCAGCATGAAGGCCGTCGCCGCCAGAACGTCGCCCTTGGTGCGCGTACCGACGACGGGGCCGAAACCGTATTTCTTGAAGCCGTAGGCCAGCACCTCCTTGCCGCTGCGAGAACCGCCATTGACGAGGAGCACGACGGGCTTGCGCCAGCGGGCATTGACGATCTCGGTCTCGCCGTTTCGGCCCGTCACCGCCATCTGCGGCGCGCGCGGGTCGAAAATGTCGAGATAGGAGGGCTGCGCCCCTCCCCAACCGTCGCGCAGGTCCCAGATCAGGGCGTCGGCATCCTTGAGCTTGCCGGACGAGATCTGCGTCTCGAACGTGTCTTGATAGCCCCGCCGCGCATAGGACCACATGCGGATGTAGCCGATCTTGCGGCCCTCCTTTTCGATGATGCGGACGCTCGCATCGATCGCCTTCTCATAGGCTTGGTTGGGGCGGATGCGGACCGGCGTCACGGCGATCTCCTGCGTCGGCCCGTCGGCCGAACGCCGAATGGTCAGCGCCACCGCCTGCCCCTCGCGACCGGCGAACGAGCTCACTTCGCCGAAGGAGGCGCCGTCGGCGGCGACGATCTCGTCCCCCGTCTTCAACCCGGCTGCCGCGGCCGGAAATCCGTCGAGAAGTCCGATGATTAAAACCTTGTCGTCCGTCTTCCGCGTGAGGACACCGATGCCCTCATAGGCGACCTCGCCCTTGGGGAACACTCTCGGCAGCTCGTGCCGCAATGCGCCCGAGAAAATGTCGGCCAGATCGTAATAAGCGCGGTCCTCGCGCGTGTAGAAGCCGATGTGAGAGGCGCCGAGCTCGGCGAGCATGCGATTGATGATCTCGGCACGCGCGCTCTCGGAGCCGGCGGCAAGGGCAAGCGGCCGGTAGCGGGCGCCGATCGCCGCCCAGTCGCGGCCATTGAAATGCGGGTCGTAGAATTTCTCGTCCGTAAGGCGCCAAACCTCATCGAACAGAGAGGCGGCGGAGCTGGTCGCAGCGGCTGCGTCCGGCGTCGGCGCGTCGGCACGCGCGGCACCGGGCGCCATCGGGCCGGGCGGCAGAAGGAGCAGCAGAAGAAGGGGGAGAGCGAGGCGGTGCGGCACGATGGAAACCATCCCGGTGATGCCGCTCAAGGCGGCAGGTTGTCGGGCCCGAAGGCGAAGGGGAGGAGCTCGCCGAGAGTGAGGGTGCGCCTCAGCCCGTCCGGTCCGCAAAGATGGATCGGCACCTCCGGCGCCGCGAATTCGCGAATGCGTTGGCGGCAGCCGCCGCACGGGGCGCAGAGCGCCGGGCCATCAGCGACGATCGCGATTTCTGCGATGCGCCGCCGGCCCGCCGCCACCATGGCGCCGATCGCCGAAGCTTCGGCGCATTGGCTCTGCGGATAGGCCGCGTTCTCGACATTGGCGCCGGCATGGAGCGTGCCGTCCTCGGCCCGGATCGCCGCCCCGACGGCGAAGCGCGAATAGGGTGCGTAGGCATTGGCGCGGACTCGCGCCGCGGCTTCGATGAGCTCGTCAAGTCCGGTCACTGCGATCTCGCATCGCGCAGGCCTCACCGCAGGATCGGCAAAACCGGCGATCATTA
This sequence comes from Alphaproteobacteria bacterium, assembly GCA_021325525.1. Classification (GTDB taxonomy): domain Bacteria; phylum Pseudomonadota; class Alphaproteobacteria; order ATCC43930; family CGMCC-115725; genus URHD0088. The sequence goes on along the minus strand of JAJPHB010000118.1, from coordinate 8,892 downwards.
TAGCGGTGTCGACGCCGCGCTGAACAGGAACGGCGCGGGGCCGGGGCGGAGGATGCGTTCCGCTGCTTCCCGCTTGGGCCTTTGGCTTGTATAAAGCCGTCCGATCGTCATGCTGACGCACGAGGGAGGCCATCTCGGATGATCGACGCGCAGCAGTTCATCGACCTTGCCCGCCTTCGTAGATTCGATTTTTACAGCGGCGTCCCGTGCAGCTTCCTGACGCCACTCATCAACGGGGTCATCGGCGCGAAGGGGCTCGACTATGTCGGTGCGGCCAGCGAGGGCGAGGCCGTCGCGATCGCGGCCGGCGCCTGGCTCGCCGGCCGGGCAACGGTTGTCATGTGCCAGAACTCAGGCCTCGGCAACGCCGTCAATCCGCTGACCTCGCTCAACCATCCGTTCCGCATCCCGACGCTCCTCATTGTCACCTGGCGCGGCCAGCCTGGCGGCAAGGACGAGCCGCAGCACGAGCTCATGGGCGGGATTACGCAAAGCCTCCTCGAGGTGATGGGCCTTCCTCATGCCGGATTTCCTCGAGCGCCCGACGCCGTCGCCCCGGCCCTCGACCAAGCGGTCGCCGAAATGGCGCGGACGGCGCTGCCTTTCGCCTTCGTCATGCCGCAGGGGAGCGTGCGCGACGAACCGCTCGAGGAGGAGCCGATCCGACCGCGCCCGCGCGGCGAGCGCCAGGAGTTGAACGAAGGAGCGGCGCGCCCGGCGCGCGCGGCGGCTCTCGAGCGGCTGCTCGCAAAAGTCCCCGCCGAGGCCGCGATCCTCGCCACCACCGGCAAGACCGGCCGCGAGCTCTTCACCCTCGCCGACCGGGCCCAGCACCTTTATCTCGTGGGCGCGATGGGCTGCGCCGCCGGGGTGGGACTCGGCGTCGCGCTCAATACGAAGCGCCCGGTCGTCGTCATCGACGGCGACGGCGCGGTGCTGATGAAAATGGGAACGCTGGCCACGATCGGCGCCGAGGCGCCTCCCAATTTCGTTCATCTCTTGCTCGACAATGGCGTCCACGATTCGACCGGCGGGCAGGCAACGGTCTCGCCCAACGTCGATTTTGCCGGGGTCGCCTTGGCCTGCGGCTATCGGCGGGCGGCGAGCTGCGACAGCCTCGTCGGGCTGGAGGCGGCGCTGACGGCGGCCCTTGCATCGCCGGGGCCGGCTTTCATTCACCTTCGTATTGCGCCGGGCGCGATGGCAAAGCTCGGCCGCCCGACCGTGCCGCCGCACGAGGTGGCACGGCGCTTCCGCGCCTTTCTTGCAGGATAAGACGGCAAGAGTTTGAACGACGAAGACGTGAAGGCACGAAGCGGGAATAAAGGCGCGATGCGCCGGAGATGACCTTCGTGTCCTTCGTGCCTCCGTGGTGAAAAACGAGCGCCGACGCCTAAAGAACCTTCACCACCGCCCCCGGCGGGCGGCCGAGCGCGGCTTTCCCGCCGCTGACGACGATCGGGCGCTCGATGACGATTGGGTTGCGCACCATCGCCTCGATGAGGCGGTTCTCGGAGAGCTTGCCTGGATCGATCCCGGCCGCGGCCGCTTCCTTCTTGCGCAGGAGCTCTTGCGCCGTCATGCCGAGCATCGCGAGGATCTGTTTCAGCTCCGCCGCGCTCGGCGGCGTCTTCAGATACTCGACAATGCGCGGCTCGACGCCACGCTCGCGCAGCAGGGCAAGGGTCTGGCGCGATTTGCCGCAGCGCGGATTGTGATAGATGGTGACCGTCATGCGCGGTGTTCCTCGGCCGCGACCATACCCCTTGCCGGAAACCGATGCCAGCCGGTGCCGAGAAAAGAAGCCCCGCCGGGCTCCAAGAGAACCTTCCCGGCGGGGCCGAGGCCACCAGTTGGAGGCACCCCCTCATCCAGGATGAAAGGCGATGCGTGCCTACGCGGCCAAGGCTGCCCCTGGGCCGGAACTTCGGCAAGTTACAAAGCTGTAATCTTGATTTCCGTTCGGCTCACGCCGCGTCCCGGTAGCCCGCGATCACCCATTCGAGCAGGGGCGCGAAGAGCCGGCCGAGGAAAAAGGATGCGGCAAGCACGATCGCCATCGCCGCCCACCAGCCGGGCCAATAAGGCGGGCCGTGCAGGACGAGAAGCAGGGCGTAGGCGAGAAGGCAGCCGAGGACCGCAAGCCAACCCAACCCCTGCCGCAGGCGCCGCGTTCCCTCGCTCGGTAGGCCGTAGGACATGACGCACTCCCCCACAGCCGCGGGCTCATGCCAAACGCGGCCGGCGCCGCGGCGCGGACCGATTACGGCGCGATTCGCGCCTGCAGTTCAAGCCGAATTCGCATCCGCCTGAGGGCGCCGGGTTGCGGGTTTTGGCCGCGGCACCGCGCGGCGCTGCGGCCGCTCGATCGGCTTCGCGCTGCCGTCGAACTCGACATTGATCTCGAGAACCGAGGCGCCGTTCTGCCGGCCGATGGTGACACGCACGAGATCCTCCCTTATCTCGACATATTTGCCGATGACCGCAAGGAGGTCGCGTTGCAGGGCCGGCAGAAAGTCCGGCGCGTCGCGCCCGGCGCGCTCATGGGCCAGAACGAGCTGCAGCCGCTCCTTGGCGATGCTGGCGCTCGCTTGGCGCCGGCCGAAGAGGAATCTGAGGAAGTCCATCACGCCCTGCCGAACAAAGTGCGGAAGAGGCTCCGTCGCTCGGGCTTGACGAAGCGCATCTCGCGCGTCTCGCCGAGGAAGCGGGCGACGGCGTCGCTATAGGCCCGACCGGCCGGGCTCTGATCGTCGAAGATGACCGGCGTTCCGGTGTTCGAGGCGCGCAACACCGATTCCGATTCGGGAATGATGCCGAGGAGCGGGATCGACAGGATCTCCTGCACATCCTCGACGGTCAGCATTTCCCCCTTGGCGACGCGCTCGGCCGAATACCGCGTGAGGAGGAGATGAACGTTGACCGGCGCCTCGCCGCGTTCGGCGCGCCGGGATTTCGCCGCCAGGATGCCGATGATCCGGTCGCTGTCGCGTACCGAGGAGACTTCGGGGTTGGTGACGACGATGGCGCTGTCGGCGAAGTAGAGGGCGGTGAGCGCGCCATGCTCGATTCCGGCCGGGCTGTCGCAGACGATGTAGTCGAAGCTCTGCTTCAGCTCGTCCAGCACCTTCTCGACGCCGTTGCGCTTCAGCGCGTCCTTGTCGCGCGTCTGCGAGGTCGGGAAGACGTAGAGCTGGTCCAGCCGCTTGTCGCGGATGAGGGCCTGGTTGAGGTTGGCATCGCCGTTGATGACGTTGATGAAGTCGAAGACGACGCGGCGCTCGCATCCCATGACGAGGTCGAGATTGCGCAGGCCGACGTCGAAATCGATGACGACGGTCTTCTTGCCCTTCATCGCCAACCCTGCGGCGACGGCCGCCGAGGTCGTCGTCTTGCCGACCCCGCCCTTGCCCGAGGTGACAACGATCACATGTGCCAAAGACCCCTCCTCGCATCGACCGTCCGCGGCGTCAATTGCCGAGGACTACCATATGCTCGTCATCGAGCATGATCTGTGCCGGCCGGCCCAAATGTTCCGCCGCGATCTGGTCGCTGACGAGATAGCGGCCGGCAATGCTGACGAGCTCGGCTTCCAGGCGCTTGACGAAGATGCGCGCCGCGCCGTCGCCGGTGGCGCCGGCGATCGCCCGCCCGCGCAGGGCGCCGTAAACATGAATGTGCCCGTCGGCGATGATCTCGGCGCCGGGGCTCACCGATTTGAGGACGATGAGGTCGCCGCCGCGCGCGTAGATTTGGGTGCCCGAGCGCACCGGCTCGGTAACCAGCATCGATCGCGTCGCGCCCGCCGCTGGGCGCGGAGCAGGCTGGGTCGGCGCGGCGCGGCGCTGCGCCGCGGCGCCGTTGAAGCTGCCGAGTCCCGCCTCGGCCGCCGCCTCGCGCTGCGCCGGGTTCGCGTTCTGAACCCCGATCGGGACGAGGTCGAGCCCGCGCAGCAGGCGCTTCAGCTCGGCGAAATCCGCGGCCGCGGCGAGCCCCTGGCTGTCCTTGAGGTCGAGCACCACCGGCGCCTTGGCGAAGAATTGCGGCGAGCGCCCGATCTGCGAGCGCAGGGTCTGCTCGAAATCGGCAAGGCCGGCCTCGCCGAGACGGAGCACCATGACGGTGAATAATGCGCCTTGCACGAGGGTGATCGATTGTCCTCTGAGCGGAAACGGAGTGGCGGCGGCGGGCAGGAGATGCGCCGTCAGCGTTTCTTCATAGCGCGAGTCTGCCGCTTTGCGACAGACCTTTCTGTGTCAACGGTAGAGCCAGAGTCCACGCCGGTTGGAGCGCGCCACCGCCTCGGCGCCGACATAGTCGTCGCCCTGGCTCGGATCGGCGAGGGCGAGCCCCTCGGCGACCAGCAATCCGCCGAGATCGACACCCTCCGCATCGAGGCAGATCGCTGCATGCGCGGCGCCCGCCGGCGCGGGGATCCGGCAGGAAACCGCGGGATTGCGCGCCAGCCGCGCCGACAGGAGCTTCCCCGCTTGCTCGGCGCAAGGGAGCGGCTTGGCGCCGAGCGCCGAGGCGGCACAGCGGTCGCCGCCCTCGGGCGTGCGCACGCCGAAGAGGCGCAGCTCCTCTCCGTTGATGCGCAGCCTGACCGCTCCGACCGGCTCCGCCGCACCGGCGATCTGGATCGCGGCGGCGCGCGCGCCGGCGGTCTTGCGCGGCGCCTCGCGAGCGGCGATTCGTGGTGGCGGTTCCGCGAGGCCCGGCGCGCGGCCGATGCTGACCGGGCGCGGTGGCGGCGGCAGCACGTCCTCCGGGACGACATGTGTCGGCCTCGCGGCGATGACGCGCTCGGGGAGCTGCGGCAAGCGATCGCCCGCGGGCGGTGCAGCGGTGGGGGTGGGTCGAGGCGGCGTCTCGACGCGCGGTTGTGACGGCGGCAGCGGCAACTCGACTTCTTCGGCGCTCGGCGAAGCAGCGGCGGGCGGCCCCGCAGTGTCGCTGCCGGACAGGCTCGGCGGGGTCGGCGGCGTCGCCAGGCCGATGACAACCGCCGCCGCGGCAAAGGTGCTCCAAAATCGGTAGCGGCGCATGCGGGTCACCCTATCATCGAGACTGGTGGGTCGCCACCCTCCCCGGCGCAGGCGCGAGGCCGGGGCGGCTCAGAATGCCGCCGCGAGTCGCGCGAAGAAGCCGTCCATCGCGGCCGGATCGGTCCAGCGCAGCACCGCGACCACGTCGTTGGCGGGGTCGATCCAGGTGAGATTGCCGCCGGCGCCGCTGGCGCAATAGCCCGATGCCGGCGCGTGCTTGTAGCGCGCCTGCGCCGTGTTGAGCCACCACAGGAACCCATATTGGGGGTTGAGCGGGCACGGGGTCGTGGAGAGGTCGATCCAAGTTTCGGAGATGAGGCGCCGGCTGCTCCAGAGGCCGCGCCGCAGCATCAAGAGGCCAATCCGCGCCTGATCGCGGGCATGGATGAAGACGCCGCCGCCCCAATGTCCGCCCCCTGAAACCGATTGCATGCGCCGCCCGTCGATCTCGATCCAGGAATTGCGGTAGCCGTGCCAACGCCAATCTCGCGATGCGCCGATGGGCGCCATGAAGGCTTCGGCGAAGATCTCCGGCAAGGGCCGGCGGAAGAGGCGAAGCAGCGAGAGGGCCAAGCGGTTGACGCGTACGTCATTGTATTCCCAATGGGCGCCCGGGGCCTCGAGCGGTCGCGGGGTGCCCTTCTTGCCGCGGCCTTCGAGAGCGAGATCCCGGTTGCGGTCGATGAGATCGGGCTTGTCCCAGAGCGTTCCTTCCCATTCGGAGGTCTGCTGCAGGAGATGGCGCCAGGTGACCGCGGCGTTGTGCGGCGACGAAAAGCCGCCGTCGTCGACCCGCGCCGCCACGGCCTCGTCGAGATCGGCGATGAGACCGCGATCGAAGGCAAGGCCGGCGAGGAGGCCGAGATAGCTCTTGGCGACGCTGAAGGTCATGTCGACCCGGCCGGTATCGCCCCATTCGGCGACGATGAGGCCGTGGTGCAGGACAAGGCCGTTCGGCGCTCCCCGCGGCGCGACCGGGCCGATGATCTCGTTCCAGGGCGGCGGCTCGAAATAGCCCTTGCCCAAGACTTCGGCGAGGTCGCGCGGCCAAGGCGTCTCGCGCGCGGCGGCGAAAGCCGCGGCCTCGGCGAGGGCCGCCGGATCGAGGCCGGTCTCGCCGGGCCGCGCCCGCCGCCATTCCATCCCCTGCGGCGGCGGCGTGTAGACCGATGTCATCGGCGTCTCCTTCGGTCGCGACTCGCGCGGCATCGCCACGCTCGGCGGGCGACAGTAACGAGCGACAGTAAAAGGCAGGGCCGGCGCGCCGCAAGCGATGCCGGAACGCCGCTAGGCCGCCCGCGGGCGAGGGCGCCCCGCGACCATCATCTCGATTGCGAGCAGAAGGAGTGCGAGGATGGGCGCGATCAGCGGGTTGCGCATCACCTTGATCGCGGCGACTCCGATGCCGGCTCCGAACGCATAGGCGGTCCAGGCGAGGGCGCTGACCCGCGTCGTCGCCGCGGCGGTGTTCTCGCCTGTCTCCTCTCGCGGAAAGACCCAGTCGATGGCGCCTTCCGTAAAGCGGATGATCGTGCTGGTGAGCACGATCGTCTGCGCGCTGACGGCGCCCGACCGGGTGATCGCCGCGCCTTGCAAACCCATCGCGATGGCGAGGAGGACGAGGGCGGGGAGTTCGCCGGCGAGCGGCAGGTAGGTGAGCGCCAGCACCGCCGCCTCCATGAAGAGCGGCATGAAATGGCGCCGCAGGATGCGCTTCAGCACGGCGGCCGCGAGGCTGCCGACGATGAAGGCGCCGAGCGTCACCCCGTAGCGCGTCGCCCGTTCCCAGTCGCCCTGACCGGCCGCGGCGGCGAAGAGCACCGTGTTTCCCGTCATGTTGGCCGCGAAGACATGGCCGAGCGCGAAATATCCGAAGCCGTCGACATAACCGGCGACCACGCAGAGGAGACCGACGCGCCACATGGATGATCCTCCGACCTCAGCGTCGAGAGCGGCAGATTTGGCGGTCTGGTAATAAAGGTTAAAACCAGATCGCCGTTAACCTTAATCGATGTAAAATAACTAGAATGTTAATCATAATGTTTGTAAGCCAGACTTTACAGTTTAGAAGAAATCGCCTCGGCAATTGCCGGTAACATATTGAGCGACAATAAAAGTATAGAACTGGCATATTCGTTGCACGACTTGCGGGCACGGAGGCGTTGTTGTTGACCATTTAGGAGGTAGTCCAATGATCCGCAGGCTCCGCAAGTTAATCGTTTCGCGAAATCCCGACCGCGCGCTGTCGCGGCAGCGCGAGAAGGCCTTGCTGCGTGCGCGGCTCATCGCGGTGGCCGTCGCGCGGGCGACTCATTATCAGGAAATCCGGGCGTAATTGGCCTTCCGTCATTGGCTGCGGGGCAGATGGTCCACGCCGAGGCCGAGAGGAAATCTGCCCCGATGTTGCTTGATGAGCGGGAAGTCTGGGGGATCGCGATCGTCCTCGTGCGCAGTCACGGCGCCGACGCGGTCCCCATTGCCCGTAACCGTTCGCTGAAGGCGGTTCAGCAGGACGACCGGCCCGGCTTCGCCATTTGGGAAGCGGTCGGCGAGGCCCTCGAACTGCTTCTCAAAGTGCAGCCCGATCAGGGCGAGTGGCGTCACTGACGCCCATTTGCCGGTTCCGCGCGCGCAGCGATGCTCGTCTTAGCCATTATCGGCGAAGGCCGGGTAGAGCGTCATGCCGCCATCGACGAAGAGAGTCGTGCCGGTGACGTAATCGCTTTCGTCCGAGGCGAGCCAGAGCGCCGCCTTGGCGATGTCGTCGACCTTGCCGGCACGGCCATAGGGGATGAGCGTGAGGAGCCGCTTCAGCGCTTCCGGCGTTGACCAGGCCGGGCGATTGATCGCCGTCTCGATCGCGCCGGGGGCGATGGCGTTGACGCGGATCCGGTGCGGCGCCACCTCCTGCGCCAGGCTCTGCATCAGCAGCATGACGCCGCCTTTCGAGGCGGCGTAGTTGACATGTCCCGCCCACGGGATCACCTGATGGACGGAGCTCATGCAAATGATCTTGCCGGCCGCCCGCGAGACCCCCTCGACCACGCCCTGTTTCAGGAAGCAGCGCACGGCTTCGCGCGCCGCCAGGAATTGTCCGGTCAGATTCACGTCGAGGACGCGCTGCCAGTCGGCGAGGCGCATCTCGGCGAAGAGCGCGTCGCGCTGGATGCCGGCATTGGCGACGAGGATGTCGAGCCGGCCCTCGCGCGCGACGAAGTCGCGGACCATCGCCTGCACCTCCGCCTCGACCGAGACATCGGCGGCGAGCGCGATGCCCTTGCCGCCGGCGCGGGCGATGTCATCGATGATGGCTTGCGTCGCGGCGACGTCGCCATGGTGGTTGACGCCGACCACGGCGCCTGCCGCCGCGAAGGCGCGGGCGATGGCGGCGCCGATGCCCGAGCTGGCGCCGGTGACGATCGCCTTTTGGCCGGCGAGCGGGGCGTTTCTTGCATCCATGCTGTCCTCCAGCCGAATAAACAGGCGGCGCAGCCAGTCGTCCGGCGCAGCGAAGCGCCGCTTTTTTCTTGACATCGGCGCCGGCAAACCTCGCCATCGCGGGTGTCGCCTTGCTACACTGCGGCGAAGCTAACCAGTCGGGATCTGTGTGATGGGTTCGTTCAGCCTCATGCATTGGATGGTGGTCCTCGCCATCATCCTCATTCTCTTCGGGGCCGGCAAATTGCCCAGGGTTATGGGCGATTTCGCCAAGGGCATCAAAGCCTTCAAGGCGGGAATGAAGGAAGACGATGAAGTAAGCGCTGCGCCCGAGAGCCAGCCGCGCGTGACGGCCGCTCCGGCGGCAACGACGCAGGCGGGAGCGCACGCCGCGGATGCGCGGCCG
>JAJPHB010000161.1 GCA_021325525.1 Alphaproteobacteria bacterium | reverse complement strand
TGGTCCTCGCCGTTCTTTATCAGCTCGCGCAGCCGCGTCTCGAGCTCGGCGCGGCGCCGCCGCGTGAGCCGGCACTGGAAAACGGAAAGCTGCAGCCACTCGCCATATCCATGCATGGCCTTGAACACGCGCCGCCAGCGTTTCGGATTCGAAATATCGTAGGTGACGATAAACAGGCGTTCGTCCGTCATCGGGCTTGCTCAGCGCGGTAGAAAATGCGGGTAGCTCGCCAACTCGCCCAGCAGAAAGCGCGAGAGCAGCCGCGCCTGCACCAGCAGCATGCGGCGCATGCTCACCTGGTAGCCGAAGACAGGATGCGTCGTCTCTTGCGACAGCCGGCGCTCGAAGGCTTCGACAAAGCGGCGGCGCCCCGCTTGGGTCAGCGCCGTACCCGTGACCGCCACCACGAAATCGTTCGGCCCGACTTCGCCGGTGTTGACCGCCGACAGCACGACGGAATCGGCGATGATCGCGCGGAACGGCTCCATGAGATCGAGCGCCAGCGCCGGGCGGCCGTAACGGGGCGCATGGTAGAAGCCGCGATAGGGATCGAGACCGACCGAGGCCAGCGCGATCGTCAAATGCCGGGTCAGCATGGCGTAGGCGAGCGACAGCATCGCATTGACCGGATCCGTCGGCGGCCGGCGATTGCGCGCCTCGAAACGGAACGCCGCCAGTTCACTCCCTCCTTGCTTGTCCTCGGGCGGCTTCAACAGGCTCGCGAAAGCCTGGAAATAGACCGCGGCTGCGTCCCCTTCGATACCAAGGAGCTGCGTCAGCGTCGCCGCAGCGTCGGCGGATTTGCGCGCGGCCGAGAGCCGGTCGAGAACCGCCTGCCGCTCCTCCGCGGTCCCGCGCCAGTTGCGGCGAAGGATGGTGCGCTGGTTCGCGATCTTGGCCGCGACCAGGTCCTTTGCGAACCTGAGGCACGCGGCCTCGTCGAAGCTCATGCGATATTGTGCCGTGCGGACCTCCACGTTGCGGTGACCGATGCCGTGGGCCACGCCGCGAAACCAGCCGCTGTGGCTGTGGAAGGTGACGGGAATCTCGCGCTCGAGCAGCGCTGCCAGCGCCGGGGTGGTGATCGACACATTGCCGAACAGCGCCACATCAGAAATATCGATGAGGCGCACCAGCGTCTCGCCCTTCTCCTCGTCGGTAATCTTGAGCGTCTCGCCCTCCTTGCCGATCCGCGCATGCTGGGATTGGACGATGAGCGGAAGAGCCTCGTCGGGCGGAACGGCGATCGTGCGCGGCGCGAGCGAGGAGCCTGAAAGGGCGCGCACCTCATCCGGCAGACACACCGTCACGAGCGCGCAGCGAGGGCATTTTGGGCTGTCCTTGAGCGGCGGCGGAATGCGGCTTTGCGAGACCGTGAGGCGCAGCTCGCTGACCGCCGTTCGCGCAGCCATGCGCAGGGAATCGTCCAGCGCGATGCGCACGCGCTCTCTGCTCTCGGCGTAGTAGATCGCGCCCTCCTCGACGCGATAGCCGTGCTCTTCCAGAAGCAGCGCCTGAAGGCAGATCTGGATGCGCTCCGGCTCGTAGGCGCCCTGCGCCACATGCGGGCGCCTGCCGCGCTTGTAATCGACGGGCGTGACGATGCCATCCTCCGCCTCGGCGATGTCGAGCTTGGCGATGACGCCGAGCGCCGTCGACGACAGCGTCAGCGAGCGGCTGACGATCTTGTCGGCCTCCGGCGCTCCATCGCCTTCAAGCGCCTGCGGCGCCGGCAGCGGCGCATTGGGCTTTTCGACGCGCGCGTGAACACGGTGGCCTTCGACCGTATCGCCCGTCTCCGCCCACTCGCCTTGCGTCCACATCAGGTAGGCGAGCCGCGGACAATAGACGAACTCGTTCACCATCCGCGCGGGGATCAGCGGGGTGTCGCCGCTGACGGGCGGCGCAGGAAGGTGGAATTCGAGCTGGGTGTCGGTCGGCAACCTCAGTGCTTCCCTTCACATTCAAGACGCCGGCAACGCACCGCTAAAATCAATCAGTCCAAGGCGGCGAACAGCCCTAAGCCGATATGGCGGCCGGCACCGATCGCGACCGGCCCCCGCACCTCCTCCGCGAAGGTGATGATCGCGTGCGTGCGAGGAAACTCCTTCAAATACGAGGGCACGCGATAGTCGCGCGCGACCTCCGCGCCCGGGAACACCGGCTCGCGCTGCAGCGTGATCTCGACGACCGGCGTGGTGTAGCCCGCCTGCGCCAGCGCTTTCAGCACGAGGGCGTGCGCCTTGCGCGTGCGGAAGTCGTCGCGCCCGGGGAGCACCAGCGGCGTCACCGAGCCGAAGGAGCGAGCCTTGCGCAGGTAGCGCAACAACACGCCATCATCGTACGAATCGATTGCACGCAGGTCGGCCTTGATCTCGCCGGTTCCGTGCTCGACGAGCGAGGCGCCCGAAAGCCGGCGCGCCACGCCTTGCGCCTTGCCGCTCCCGCCGCCGAGCGGTCCGGCAAGAAGCACGCGGCGGATGCGACCGTCGCGGCCTTTCGGGGCGATCGTCGGCAGCGGCAGATACGAGAAGCGGTCATTCTTGGACTCGGCATCCTCGCCATGGCCGCAGACGAAGCGCTCGATGAAATCGGCATCGAGCTTCATCGCCTTGGCGCGCTCGTGCGCGGCGTGGCGCAGCCAGGCTGCCACCTTGATCGCGTCGCGCGGATCGAAGGAGCGGAAGGCGCCGTCCTCGTCCACCAACGAGAACGCATGGACCGGCCGGCGGCGGCCCTGCGCGCGGCGGAGATAGCCGACTTCCCGATAGACCGAGACAGGCGCCGGCGGCGCGACGTAGCGCTCGGCACCGCGGCCGCGACCCGACTGCACGCGCCTCGCCTGATTCTTATAGCGATCGATCAGCTCGTTGAGCGAACCTTCGACCGGCACGCGCCAGCCGACGCCGTCGGCATCCGCGATCCAGGTTTCGCCCGGCAGCGCGTTCTTTTCCCCGGTCTTGAGAACGCGGCCGTTGCCGGCGACGAGATCAATGCCAAGGCCGAGGCTATGGAGGTGGCGTGCCTCTTCACAGAGAATCTCGACATAAGGGCGCGCGGCCTCCCATTCCTCCTCGGGGATGGGCCACAGGAAGCGTACCGGACCATCGTCGGCGAGCCGATGTGGGCGCAGGTCCTTGTCGGTGCGCAGCTCGTTCGGCCGCTTTTCTGGCTCCTTTTTCTGCGCCCAAAAACGCGCGACCTTGTCCATATCGTTGTTGGGCACATAGAGCCGCACGACGCTCGCCGCGCGCGCAGGCGGGGCGACGATTTCCGGCGCAGCGCGCCGTTCGAGCCAACGCAGGGCTTCCTTCTTGGCGTCCGAGAACTCGGCGCGGCGGAAGCCGAGATTGCTGGCGGCAAGTAGCGCCTGAAACAGGCGGTGCGGATTGGGCGGCCACTCAGCAGGGAAATAGGTTCGTTCGCGCTCCGACCTGCGGCCATGATAGCAGCCGGCGAGGAAATGCGCCTCGATGCAGAGCCAGCGCATGGCTCATGCGCCGCGCTTGCCGCGCGCTCCCTTGCCGCCCACCTGCTGCTTCAGTGCTTCATTGGCAGCTTTGGTGTCGAACTCAACCGGCCGGCTCTCGCCGACACCGAACGCGCGCGCCGCCTCCTCGGCAAATGCCAACGCCGCTTTGCCGTCCGGGGACAGCGGTGTGCGCGCGCCATCGTGCGTCACGAGCTCCCATAGCGGTTTCTTCTCCGGATCCTGCACGAGCAGGCAGCCCTGACGCAGATTGTGCTCGCGCTCGTGCATCATAGCGACGAGTGCAAGTCCGAGGAGATAGCGGCGCAACGCATCGCCCGACGGCCCCTTCGGCCCGACCGCGCGCAACGCAACGAGACTCAAAATCGCCTCGCGGCGGATTTCGCCGTGCACGATGACGCCGCCATGCGTCCCGCCCGCGGGCGCATGCCGGAAGCCAAGCTCGGATGCCGCATCGAGCACCTTCTTGTCATCGGCCCCCTCGATGAGCCCCAAGCCGATGTAGTCGATCGGCGGATTGTATTGCGCTGATCGCTTGAGCTCTGCGACGTCGTAAGCGCGAATGGTCGAGGCGACGAGGCGCGGTAGCTTCGCCTGCGTATCCCGCGAATCCCAAGCCCCGAACACGACCGAGGTCGGCGCAATTCTCGCAAGCTGCGTCGCGTCGCCGGTCTGCTGGTAGGTATCGAACGCTTCGCGCAGGGCCGGGCCGAGAGTCGAGTAGCGCACGATGGAATCGGCTGCACGGTGGCCTGCGTCCAGGAGGTTCACGATCTTGTTGCCGGCCTTGATCTCGATCTGCGGGACGAGCCGGGAATAAGGCGTGTCCTCGCCGTTCGCTTTCTTGAACAGCGGCTCCATGCGGTTCGCCTGCGAGCCGACGGTGTCGATGATGGCGATGTGGATGACCTTGTTCGGATCGCTGGCGTCTCGCACTTCGTCGATGTTGTAGCCCGCCTTGCCGCCGCCCTCGGGCGCCGCGAAGGTAGGCGGAAAGATCACCGCGTCCCGGCCCTCCGCCGGCATCAGCCACTGCCGGCACACGAGTGCCGCCGGCCCGTCCGCCGCGAGCATCTTGTCAGCCAATTCGTTCCACGTGTTCATTGCCCGTCCTCCTTTTTCGGCAAAGGCTGAGCCCAGCCGAAGCTTTTGTATTGCTTGTTGCGCATCACCACGGGAAATTGGTACCCAGTATGCGCGTGGCCCGCTCCGACCATCGCTGCCGGCACCACGGCAATATCCAGAGGACTATCCCAGACGGGATACGCGAACCATCGCGGTTCGTCTTCAACAGGAATTGGACGACAGCGTTGCAGGCCAATCGCGGCTAGAATTTCGGTGGCAGGCGACGTGCGAACCGGGATTTCCTGCTCATCGGGGGAAAACCCGACGTCGAGCGCTTCCCACGAAGCAGAAGGGTCGAAGCCGAGGCGCCCCTT